>JANNFB010000283.1:0-5176 GCA_031379365.1 Burkholderiales bacterium | reverse complement strand
GAGGTTGTGCGAGGTCGGCATCAGCGCGCCGACCAGGGCCGCATGGGTGGTGACGTTGACAGCGTAGTCGGCGTCGTAGCCCTCCTTCTTCATCAGCGGAATCATCACGCTGCCCATGGCCGACACATCGGCTACGGGCGAGCCGACAACACCGCCGAACAAGGTGCAGCCCAGCACATTGCTCATGCCCAAGCCGCCACGCACATGGCCGACCAGGCTGTTGGCGAAGCGCACGATGCGCTCGGCAATGCCGCCGTAGAGCATCAACTCGCCAGCGAAGACGAAAAAAGGGATGGCCAGGAAGGAGAAGACCTGCATGCCGCCGACCATCTTCTGGAACACCACCGCCATCGGCAGGCCGGCAACCAGGATGGTGAGCACCGACGACAAGCCAATGGCAAAAGCCACCGGCACTCCGATCAGCAGCAGTAGCGTGAAGCTGACCGCCAGGACCGTCAGTTCCATGACGGCTCCACGACTTTGCCTTGCACCAGCGCAATCACATGCTCGATCGAGAACAGCACGATCAATACGCCGGCAATCACCAGCGGCAGGTAGTCGATGCCATCAGGGACCGGCAGCATGGGCTTCTTCTCGTTCCACTTGGCGCTCATCCAGAGCCAGCCGCCGTGGACCATCAGCGCGCCGAACAAGCCAACCAGCAGGTGGATCAGGATCTCGACGCGATGCCGCCAACGATCGGGCAGCAGGGCGACCATCGACTCGAGGCCGATATGGCCGGCATCGCGCACGCCCACCGCCACACCGAAAGCCGTGACGAAGAGCACCAGCAACAGCGCCAGCGCCTCGGCCCAGGTCGGCGTGTCGTTGAAGACATAGCGGCCGATGACCTGCCACTGCACGCACAGGATGACCGCGATCAAACCGATCACGGCCAGCACGAGGCTCAGCTTCGACAGCGCGGCGCAAAACCTCGTGTACATGCGCCCTTACTTGGTGTCTTGCGTTGCCTTGACCAGGCGCTTCATCTCGGGCGTGGTCATGAACTTCTCGTAGACCGGGGCCATCGCGGCCTGGAACGACGACTTGTCGACCTCGACGATCTCGGCGCCGGCGGCCTTGACGTTGGCCAGCGACTTGGCCTCCTGCTCGTCCCACTTCTGGCGCTGGAAGGCGACTGACTCCTTGGCAGCCGCGCGCACCATCGCCTGCTCGGCCGGCGGCAGTTTGTCCCAGATGACCTTGCTCATGACCAGGATCTCAGGCGCCATCGAGTGCTCGGTCTTCGAGTAGATCTTGACCGCCACGACGTGCTTGGCCGTGTCGAACGACGGGATGTTGTTCTCAGCGGCGTCGATCAGGCCGGTCTTCAGGCCGGTGTACACCTCGCCGAAAGGCATCGGCGTGGCGTTGGCACCCAACGCGCTGACGAGTGCGACCCACAAGTCGCTCTGCTGCACGCGGATCTTCAGTCCCTTGGCGTCGGCCACGGTCCTGATCGCCTTCTTGGCGTAAATACTGCGCGCACCGCTGTCGTAGAAGGCCAAGCCGACGAAGCCGACCGCTTCACAGCTCTTCAGGATCTCGTCACCCACCGGGCCGTCGAGCACCTTGCGCATGTGAGCGATGGAGTTGAACAGGAAAGGCATCGTCGGCACCTGCGTCAGCGGGCAGACGCCGTTCATCGGGCCGACGTTGACGCGCGTGAAATCGAGCGCGCCGATCTTCACCTGGTCAATCGTCTCCTTTTCGCTGCCCAGAGCCTGCTTGTTGAAGACCTTGATCTTGTGTTTGCCGCCGCTCTTTTGCTCGAGCAACTCGCTCATGCGCTTGACAGCCACGACCGTCGGGTAGTCATCGGCATTGTGGGTGTCGGCCGAGCGGAACTCGATGGCACGCGCCGGGGAGGTGATCAGTGCGGCCAGCGCCGCAGCCACCAGCAGGGTCTTGGGGAACTTCGTCATCGTCATGTCTCCTGGAAGTAAGGGCCTTGGTTCACGAATGCGCCGCCTTGGTACCGGGCAGCTGCTTGGGCGGTGTCGATGGTGGGCTGCCTGGCCTCGGTTGCGGCTCGGTATTCTTCCGAACTGTCCTGTGGCCGGTAGCCGATGTGGCGGGCGCTGGTGTTGTCCCACCAGGTCGTGGCGTTGTCGCTCATGCCGTAGATGACACTGTGGCCGACCACGGGCGCCGTCAACGCGGCGACGATCAGCCGCTCGGTGTCGTCGAAGCTCATCCAGGTGGCGAGCATGCGGCGGTCCTTCGGCTCCGGGAACGACGAGCCGATGCGCAGGCTCACCGTTTCGACGCCATGCTTGTCCCAGTACAACTGCGCGAGGTTCTCGCCGAAGGCCTTGCTCAGGCCGTAGAAGCCGTCGGGGCGCACCGGATCGCGCGGGGTGATGACTTGGTCTTGCCGATAGAAACCGGTGACGTGGTTGCTGCTGGCGAAGACGATTCGCCTGACGCGCTGGGCCCGCGCCGCTTCGTACAGGTTGACCATCCCGACGATGTTGCCGGCCAGGATCGCCTCCCAGGGCTGCTCCGTCGAAACGCCCCCCATGTGCACGACGACGTCGACGTCGGCCAGCAGGGCGTGCACGGCAGCCTTGTCTTCAAGGCCCGCGATGACGATCTCTTCACCCGCACCGGCCGCGCCCATGTCCTTGCGATGGCTCAAGCGCAGGACTTCGCAATAGGCCTTGAGGCGAGGCCGCAACTCGCGCCCAAGGCTGCCCGCAGCCCCGGTGAGCAGGAGACGGCGAAAACGCGGGGGAACGGCGGAAGCGGTGGTCATCGGCAGGGTTTGGGGATCGTTCCTGTTGCGCAAACTCATCAGTTGTCGTACAACTACATCATTGTTGCGACTTGCCTGCGCTACGTCAAGTCAGCTCGCTCAGGGTTTGCACTGAATCACACCATGGACACACCCACCCGCCGCCGCCCACGCTCGCTCGCCCTTGAAGTGGTCGAGGCGATGCAGGCTCCCATCCGGGATGGCCGGGTCGAGCCAGGTACCAAGCTGCCGACCGAGGGCGAGGTGATGGCAGCCTTCGGTGTCAGCCGCACGGTGGTGCGCGAGGCGCTATCCAAGCTGCAAGCCTCCGGTCTGGTGGAGACCCGGCATGGGGTGGGCAGCTTTGTCGTCGGCCGTGGCGACGAGGCCGCGTTTCGCATCGGCCCGCAGCAACTCGAGACCCTGCAAGATGTGATCGCCATGCTCGAGCTGCGCATCAGCGTCGAGACCGAAGCCGCAGGCCTGGCCGCTCAGCGGCGCACGCCCGCCAACCTGGCGGCGATGCGCCAAGCGCTAGACGAGTTCACCGCAGCCGTCGAGCTGGGCCGCGACGCCGTCGGCGCCGATTTCCGTTTTCACGGCGAGATCGCGCGAGCCACACACAACGTGCACTTCAGCAAGCTGCTCGAGTCCCTGGGCACGCACATCATTCCGCGCGCTCGCCTCGATCCCAGCGCTCCGCTCGACGACGAGCGCCGCGCCTACCTGCGCCGCGTCAACACCGAGCATGAAAGCATCCACGATGCGATCGCCCGGCAGGACGCCGACGGCGCGCGCGCGGCCATGCGCACGCACCTGGCCAACAGCCGCGAACGTCGGCGTCAGGTGATGAATGTTGTACGATGACTGATCTCTTTACCTGCCTTCGATGATGAGCACCACGCCCACGATCACCTCGCTGCGAAGCATCCCGGTGGCCGGCCGCGACTCGATGTTGATGAACCTGAGCGGCGCGCACGGCCCCTACTTCACGCGCAACCTGCTGCTGCTGACCGACAGCGCCGGCAATACGGGGGTCGGCGAGGTGCCCGGCGGCGAGAAGATTCGCCAGACGCTCGAGGACGCGCGTGAACTGGTGGTCGGCCAGAGCCTGGGCGACTTGCAAGCCTTGCTGCAACGCATCCAGGCGCGCTTCGCCGACCGCGACGTCGGCGGCCGTGGCCAGCAGACCTTCGACCTGCGCACCACCATCCACGCCGTCACCGCGGTGGAGAGCGCCCTGCTCGACCTGCTCGGCCAGCACCTGGGCGTGCCGGTGGCGGCACTGCTCGGTGAGGGCCAGCAGCGCGAGTCGGTCGAGATGCTCGGCTACCTGTTCTACGTCGGCGACCGAACCAAAACCGACCTGCCGTACTCCAGCGAGCCCGACGCCAACAACGCCTGGAGCCGCATCCGCCACGAGGAAGCGCTGACGCCCGAGGCCATCGTGCGCCAGGCCGAGGCCGCACGCGAGCGCTACGGCTTCAACGACTTCAAGTTGAAGGGTGGGGTGCTTGCCGGCGAAGCCGAGATCGACGCCGTCACCGCGCTGCACGAACGCTTCCCGCAGGCCCGCGTCACGCTCGACCCGAACGGTGGCTGGCTGCTCAAGGACGCCATCCGCCTGATGCGCGACATGAAGAGTGTGGTCGCCTACGCCGAAGACCCCTGCGGCGCCGAGGCCGGCTTCTCGGGCCGCGAGGTGATGGCCGAGTTCCGCCGCGCCACCGGCCTGCCCACAGCCACCAACATGATCGCCACCGACTGGCGCCAGCTGGCACACGCACTGGCGCTGCAGAGCGTCGACATCCCGCTGGCCGACCCGCATTTCTGGACCATGGCCGGCTCCGTGCGCGTGGCCCAGACCTGCCGCGACTGGGGCCTGACCTGGGGCTCGCATTCGAACAACCACTTCGACGTCTCGCTGGCGATGTTCACCCATGTCGGCGCTGCCGCGCCGGGCAAGGTGACGGCCATCGACACGCACTGGATCTGGCAGGACGGCCAGCGCCTGACAAAGACGCCGCTGCTGATCGTCGGTGGCCATGTCCAGGTGCCGAAGAAGCCGGGCCTGGGCATCGAGCTCGACATGGTCGAAGTCGAGAAAGCCCACCAGCTCTACAAGCAACACGGCCTGGGCGCGCGCGACGACGCGGTCGCGATGCAGGCCCTGATCCCGAACTGGCAGTTCGACCCCAAGCGGCCCTGCATGGTCCGCTAGAAATGACGACCCCCAACTCGCTGTGCTCGCGGCCCCCGAGGGGCGCTCAGTCGGCTTGGGAACGGCCCGGCACCGCCTGAACTCTGGAGCAACACAATGAGAGAAAACCGACTGCGCACCCTGTGGAAGAACGATCAGACGGCCGTCAACGGCTGGTTGGCCATTCCCAACAGCTTCTCGGCCGAAGTCATGGCCCACCAGGGCTGGGACACACTGAC
>JANNFB010000245.1:0-8492 GCA_031379365.1 Burkholderiales bacterium | reverse complement strand
GGGGCCGCCGGGTGCCCGCCGCAGCGAAATCAAGGGGGAGCCCTGGGCGCAGCCCAGGGCGGAGGACATTCGCGGAGGCGGGCGCCCGGTGGCCTCGGCCGGCGCGGTCCACGAACGCGCAGGAGCGAACGTCCGCAATGGGCCGATCGGCAACGGTCGGATTGATACGGTTGAACCCCACTCTGTATCAGGGCTTCTCGGCCACCGCTTTCAGGTTGGCCAGGCCAGCTTCGAAGTCGGGCCCCACCATCCTGTCGCCGAACAGGGCGATCCAGCGATACAGCGGGTTGCTGCCCATGTCGCCGTTCATGCGCCATGTGACTTTGGTGCCGGCGCCTGCTGTGGCCAATTCGAGTGCGCCACTCGAGGTTGTGCCGAAATCCGGGAAGTAGAGATCGTAGGCCAAGCGGCGGTTCGGCTCGGCCGCCGTGAAGGTCATCTTGCCGTCGCCTTCGCCCTTGCTCGTCCAGGCCCAGGCGGCCCCGGCGCCCGAGGGCGGCCCGCTGTAAGTGATCTGCATGGCCGGATCGCGCTGGTTCCAGACCGACCACCGCTTCCACTCGCGAGGGTCGGCGATCAGGCCGTAGACCTTGTCGGCTGGTGCCGCCATGGTGACGCTGCGCGCCACGCTGAACTTCGGCGAGAGGGCATAGCCGCCCGCGACGAGAAGGAGAACCAGGGCGATCAATCCGATGACCGTCCGCTTCAGCCACTTGACCATGCTGACTCCTTTTCGCCCGCTGGGCAGGGAATGCCATGATTCGCCGAGCAGTCTCGCGCCAAACCAGGGGCAGTGCAAGATGGCATCATCGCGGCCTTGCGCGGCGGGTCGGGCTGTTCTCCCGCGCCTGGCCACCGCCCCACCGACTTGCCTGCGAGGCCCCATGAAATTTCTGCACAAACCCGCCGCGGTCGCCGCCTGCCTGTTGCTGGCCGGCGCGGCGAGCCTGGTCACGGCCCAGACGGCGCCGGTCAAGCCGGGCGCCAAGCCGGCGGACAAGACCCTCGGGGGCAAGCAAGCCGGCAGCGGCAAGCTGATGACGCGCGACGAACTTCGCACCTGCCTGAAGCGTCTCGACGACGTCAACCAGGCTGGACGCGACGTCGAGGCCCAGCGGCCCCTGCTTGACCGCGAGCGCGAGGAGCTCAAGGCCTCGGGCGAGGCGCTCAAGGCCGAACGGGCGGAGGTCGAGCGCCTGCTGGCAGCCGTCCGCGACTGGGAAGGCAGGGTGCGCGCCCATGCGGTCGACATCGAGGCCTTCAACAAGCGCAGCGCATCTGTGGCGGAGCTGCCCCGCGGTGAGCAGCAGAAGGTCACGGAAGAGTTGAAGCTGGAACGAGAGCGCTTGGAAACGGTGCGTGGCGCGCTGGGCGTCGACGAAGCCAAGGTGGTGCCCACCTACCAGAACACGACCAAGACCTACAACGAGCGCGCCCTCGCTCGTGACGCCAAGGTCACCGACTGGAACACGCGCAACATGGCGTCCGTTGATGCGGCCGCCAAGCAGCAAGACGCAGGGGCTTTGTGGCGCAACGAGTGCGCCAACCGTCCCTACCTCGAAGACGACGAGAAGGCCATCAAGGCCGGCAAATGAAGGACAGCATCATCACGACGAGCTCGAACCCCCTGCTGCAAGCCTGGGCCACACCTTACGCTCTCCCGCCTTTTGCCAGCCTTCGTCCGGAGCACTTCGCACCGGCACTGCACGAAGCGATGCGTGAGCATCGCGCGGAACTCGACGCCATCGCCACCCAGCCCGAGGCGCCGACCTTCGCCAACACGCTGGCGAGCCTGGATGCGGCGGGCCGTCTGCTGGTCAGGCTGGAGGGCGTGTTCCACAACCTGTGTTCGTCGGAGACGTCCCCGGCGCTGCAACAGGTCCAGCGCGAGATGGCCGAGCCCATGGCCGCGCACGCCAACCAGGTCTACATGCACGCGGGCTTGTTCGCCCGCGTTGATACGCTGCATCTTGGCCGGGCCAATCTGGGGCTGACACCCGAGCAGCTGCGCCTGCTGGAGCAGACCCACCGCGACTTCGTCCGTGCGGGTGCCCAGCTGGCGCCCGCAGCGCAGAGTCGCTATGCCGCACTGACCGAGCGCTTGGCCGCGTTGACGACGCAGTTCGGCCAGAACGTGCTGGCCGACGAGAACGCCTACCGGTTGTCCCTGAGCGGCGAGGCCGAGCTTGCGGGCCTGCCGGACGCGGTTCGTGCGGCTGCCCGCGAGGCCGCCGCCGAACGCGAGCTGCCGGGTCACGTGATCACCCTGTCGCGATCCTTGCTGGTGCCCTTTCTGACCTTCAGTGAGCGTCGCGACTTGCGCGAAGCCGCCTGGCGCGCCTGGACAAGCCGCGGCGAGCACGCGGGGGTGAATGACAACCGGGCCATCGTGCGCGAGATCCTGCAGCTGCGCGCTGAACAGGCGGCGCTGCACGGTTTCGCCTGCTATGCCGACTACGCGCTGGACAACCGCATGGCGCGCGAGCAGGGGGCGGTCGCGCGCCTGCTCGACAACGTCTGGCAGCGATCGGTGGCCGCGCTGGAACGCGAGCGCGGTCAACTGCAGGCCCTGATGCAAGACGCCGGTGTCGAGACAGCGATCGAAGCCTGGGACTGGCGTTACTGGGCCGAGAAAGTCAGGCAGCGCACCTACGCGCTGGACGACGCCGAGATCAAGCCCTACTTCCCGCTCGAGGGCATGGTGGCCGCCGCCTTCGATTGCGCGCAGCGGCTGTTCGGTGTGAGCTTCACTGAGCGAGTCGATCTGCCGGTCTATCACCCCGACGTGAAGGCCTACGAAATGCGCGACCCGGGCGGGCGCGTCGCCGGCATCTTCCTGCACGACAATTTTGCCCGTCCCAGCAAACGCAGTGGCGCCTGGATGAGCTCCTTCCGGCAGCAGACGCGCAACGGCGGCGAGGTGATCCCGGTCATCGTCAATAACAACAACTTTGCCAAGGCCGCGCCGGGCGAGCCGACCCTGCTGTCCTTCGACGATGTGCGCACCTTGTTCCACGAGTTCGGTCATGGCCTGCACGGCCTGCTGTCGAGCGTCGGCTATGAGCGCCTGTCGGGTACCAATGTGTTGAGCGACTTTGTCGAACTGCCTTCGCAGTTGTTCGAGCATTGGATGAGTGAGCCGGCCGTCTTGCGTCGCCATGCGCGCCATGTCGCCACCGGCCAGCCGATTCCAGAGGTCTTGATCGAACGCCTGGCCACGGCCCGCCGCTTCGGCCAGGCTTACGAGACCGTGCGCTACGTGGCCAGCGCACTGACGGACATGGCTGTGCATGCGCTGGCGCGCCACGAGATACCGCAGGATGTGGTGGCATTCGAGGCGCAGGTGCTGCACGAGCGTGGTTTGCCTCCCGGTGTCGGCATCAACCACCGCTTCACGAATTTCCAGCATCTCTTTGCCGGCAGCAGCTACGCCGCCGGCTACTACGTCTACCTGTGGGCCGAAGTGCTGGATGCCGATGCCTACGACGCGTTTGTCGAGGCCGGTGACCCGTTTGACGGCGCGGTCGCCGAGCGCTTGCGGCGCCACATCTATGCCGCTGGCGACAGCGTCGAGCCCGGCGCGACCTACCTGGCCTTCCGGGGCCGTGCAGCGCAGATCGAGCCGATGTTGAAGAAGCGGGGCTTGCTTGCCGAGCCTGCCTAGCCCGACTCAGTTGGGGCGCTTCGTGAGGCGCATGGTGTCGTTGTCGCGCTTCATCTGAAAGCGGGTTAGGAAGCTGTTGCCGAGCAGCACATGCTCCATCGTCGAGGGCATTATCACGGCTTCGACGTTGGCGATCTCGACCTCGCCCACGCGCACGGAGGACAGGGTCACCACATTGACCGGAATGCGGCCGTTGGCGGTGCCGGCAAAGCCGCGCGGTGCATTCTTGTAGTTGATGCCGAGGCGGTCGGCGTCGGCCTGGCCCAGGGCGATGGCAGTGGCGCCTGTGTCGACGAGAAAGCTCACGGCCTTGCCGTTGATCTGACCGGCGGTGGTGAAGTGACCGCCGCTGCCGGCGGTCAGCACGATCTCGGTGTTGCCGCTGCGCAGGTCTTCCGGGCCCCCCACGCGAACCGGGCTGGCACCGGCGAACAGCAGGCGCCGCACGCCACCGACTTCGATCTCCGCCTGGGCGGCCGACAAGGACAGCAGGCGCACGCCCTGCGTAGCGGCACCGACTTCCAGTACGCGCGGCACGCCGTCGATCACCAACAGCGCTTGGCGCGTGCCCATGCTGCCGTTCAGGGTCACGGTCTGTGCGACGGCCGGCCCGGCGAGTGCCAGCGCCAGCGAGAGGGAGACGCGGTACAGGGGCGCGGCCATCAATCGCGGAAGTTGTCGAACGCCAATGGGGCGTCGGTGACTTCACGCCGCAGCAGTGCGATGGCCGCCTGCAGATCGTCGCGTTTGGTGCCGGTGATGCGAACGCTGTCGCCCTGGATGGCGGCCTGAACTTTGATCTTGCTTTGCTTGACCAGGACCTGGATCTTCTTGCCCAGCTCGCTGTCGATGCCGCACTTCACAGCCACCGGCTGGCGCACCTTGTCGCCGCCGACTTTCTCGATCTTGGCACTGTCGTCGAGGAAACGCATGTCGACGCCCCGTTTCGCCAACTTGGCCAGCAGGATGTCCTTGACCTGGCCAATCTGGAAGTCGCTGTCGGCATGCAGCATCAGGTCGCGCTCCTTGGCGCCTTTCTCGGTCAGATCGATCCTGGCGCCAGAGCCCTTGAAATCGAAGCGCGTGCCGATCTCCTTGTTGCTTTGGTCGACGGCGTTGCGCAACTCCACGAAGTTGGGCTCAAGAACGGCATCGAAGCTGGGCATGGGGTGGGGCAGGTCGAATCGGAACAGCCCGATCATCGGTCAAAATTCTGCCATGCCGAACACCCCCTCAACCAGCTTGTGCATAGAACGCAGCGTGAACCTGCGCACGTTCAACAGCTTCGGCCTGCCTGCAACCGCACACACGCTGGTGCGCATCGACAGCGATGCAGCACTGCGCCGAGTCATCGATCACCCCGAACTCGGGCGGGCGCCGAAGTTCATCCTCGGGGGTGGCAGCAACATCGTCTTCACCCGCGACCCTGAGGCCGTTGTGCTGAAGATCGAAGTCCGGGGCCTGCGCCTAGTTGAAGCGCGGCCCGAGGCCTGGATTGTCGAGGCCGGCGCGGGCGAAAACTGGCACGACACAGTCGCCTGGACCCTGGCTCAGGGCTGGCCGGGGCTGGAGAACCTGGCACTGATCCCCGGTTCGGTGGGTGCGACGCCGGTGCAGAACATCGGCGCCTATGGCGTCGAGCTGCAAGATCGCTTTCATTCCCTCGATGTGGTCGACCTGGTGACAGGTCGCAGCGTCACCTTCGATGCGGCGCGCTGCCAGTTCGGCTATCGCGACAGCGTCTTCAAGCGCGAGCTCGCCGGCAAAGGCGTGATCACGCGGGTGCGGTTTGCCCTGCCACGGCCCTGGCGGCCGGTGCTGGGCTACCTCGAGCTCGAACGCAGGATGCATGAGACGGGCATCACCGCGCCCGACGCGCAGACCGTCTTCGACTGGGTTTGCGCCATCCGGCGCGCCAAGTTGCCCGATCCAGCGCTGATCGGCAACGCCGGCAGTTTCTTCAAGAACCCCGTGGTCACGGTCGAGCAATGCCAGGACATCATCGGGCGCGACCCCGAGGTGGTGCATTACCCCCTGCCCGACGGCAGCGTAAAGCTGGCGGCCGGCTGGTTGCTCGATGCCTGCGGCTGGAAGGGCAAGACGGTTGGCCGCGCCGGTGTCTACGAGAAGCAGGCCCTGGTGCTGGTCAACCGTGGCGGCGCATCGGGCGCCGAGGTGCTGACCCTGGCGCGGGCGATCGAGGAGAGCGTCTACGGTCGTTTCGGCATTCGGCTCGAGCCCGAACCGGTCGTCGTCTAGGAGCGCACCGGCCGCAACGCCGACTTGGGCCGAAACGCCTTGCAGACCGTATCGTCTGTCTCGAGGTAGGGACCCCCGATCAGATCGATGCAGTACGGCACTGCTGCGAAGATGCCGTGCACCGCCGGCGAAGCCGCGGGCAAACCTTCGAGCGTCTCGGCGATGGCTTTGGGTTGGCCGGGCAGGTTGATGATCAGGCACTGCTTGCGGATCACCGCCAGCTGCCGCGAGAGGATGGCCGTTGGCACAAAGCTGAGGCTGATCTGGCGCATCTGTTCGCCGAACCCGGGCATCACTTTGTCCGCCACCGCCAGCGTGGCCTCGGGTGTCACGTCGCGCAGGGCCGGGCCGGTGCCGCCGGTGGTCAGCACAAGATGGCAATGGTGGCGGTCGACCAGCTCGACCAAGGCCTCGGCAATGCCGTCTTCCTCGTCGGGAATCACCCGCGCGTCCCATTCGATCGGGTTGCGCAGGGCACGCGTCAGCCAGGCCTGCAAGGCCGGGATGCCCTTGTCTTCGTAGACGCCGGCCGAAGCCCGGTCACTGATCGACAGCAGGCCGATCTTGATGGGGTCAGGCGTCTCATGCATCGGCTTGGGCCAGCACGGGCTTGAGGAACTGGAACAGTTCGCGCCAGGCGCGGCCATGGCGCTGCTCGGGCGGCAGCCCGGCCTCCTTGCGCGCGTTGCGAATCAGGGTGCGCAGCTGTTGCGTGTCGGAGTCGGGATGCTCGGCCAGCCAACGGGTCAGCGCGTCGTCATGGCCGACCAGCTCGACGCGCCAGTGCTCGGCCTGGTGCAAGGCCAACGCATCATGGGCTGTGCCGAGCTGAGCCGCCGCCACCGCCTCTTGCAGGGGGGCGACATCGGCCCGGCGCATCAGTTTGCCGATGTGCTGGCGCTGACGTCGGCGGCCTTCGTGCGAGCGTGTGCGCTGGTACTCGTGCAGGGCATCGCGCAAGGCTTCCGGCATGTCGATGGCCGCCAGGCGGGCGTCGGACAAGCCGGCCAGCGCTTCACCTAGCACCTGCTGTTCGTGGGCCTGCTTCTTCAGCGCCGTCTTGCTCGGGCGCTCGTCATCGTCGTGCTCGGTGATGGGAACAAAGCGGGTCATGCGCGGTGAGGAGGGTAGGACTCAGTATCATAGTTCTCAGCGTTTCACGATCGGCCCTCATGACGAGTTCCTCAGGTTTTGCCTACACCCGCGACCAGTTTCAGCAGCTCATCGAAGACTCTCTGGCGATAGCGCGCCGGGCGGGCGCCAGCGACGCGGCAGCTGAAGTTTCGGAAGGCGTGGGCCTGTCGGTCTCAGCCCGGATGGGCGAGTTGGAGAACGTGGAGCGCAACCGCGACAAATCGCTCGGGGTCACCGTCTACGTCGGTCAGCGGCGCGGCAACGCCAGTACTTCGGACTTCTCCCGCCTGGCCATCGAGCAGACGGTTCAGGCGGCGTACGACATTGCACGCTTCACCGCCGAAGACCCGGCGGCGGGCCTGCCCGACGCAGCGGATGTGGCCGGCACTGCCATCGCCGACCGCAAGCTCGACCTGGCACACCCCTGGGCCATCGATGCGCAAGGGGCCGCCGAGCTCGCGCTGCGCTGCGAGGCGGCGGCTTTGGCCACCGACCGGCGCGTCGCCAACTCGGAAGGCGCCGGCGTGAGCGCCCAACAGTCGCACTTCTTCATGGGCAACAGCCGCGGCTTCCGCGGCGGCTACGCAAGCTCGCGGCATTCGCTGTCGGTGGCGCCGATTGCCGGCAAGGGCGACGGCATGCAACGCGATCACTGGTACAGCTCGAAGCGCAACCCCCGCGACCTGGCTGCGCCCGAGGCTGTCGGGCGCTACGCCGCGCAACGTGCGCTGTCGCGGCTGCACTCACGCAAGGTCCGCACCTGCGAGGTGCCGGTGCTGTTCGAATCCACGCTGGCCACCGGATTGGTCGGCGCCTATGTGCATGCCACCTCGGGCGGTTCGCTGTACCGCAAAGCCAGTTTTCTCGAGGCCAGTCTCGGGCAGCAGGCGCTGGCCAAACACCTTGATCTGCTCGAAGACCCGCATGTCCGCGGCGGCAATGGCAGCGCACCCTTCGATGACGAGGGCGTGATCACGCGCGCGCGCAAGGTGGTCGACGCGGGGGTGGTTCAGGGCTACTTTCTGTCCAGCTATTCGGCGCGCAAGTTGGGCATGAAGACAACCGGGCACGCCGGGGGCTCACACAACCTGACCCTGACCAGCCGCCTGACCCGGCCCAGTGACAACCTCGACGCCATGTTGCGCAAGCTGGGCCGGGGTCTGTTCGTGATCGAATTGATGGGGCAGGGCGTCAACTACGTTACCGGTGATTACTCGCGCGGTGCGGCGGGTTTCTGGGTCGAGGGCGGACGGATCGTCCACCCGGTGCAGGAAGTGACCATCGCTGGCAATCTGCGCGACATGCTCAAGGGCATCGTTGCCGTGGGAGCCGACACCTACACCCACGGCAGCAAGACGCTGGGCTCGGTGCTCGTGGAGCGCATGAAGGTGGCAGGTGCGTGAGCGTGCGCGGCGGCGCGTGCGCCGCCGGCTAT
>JANNFB010000199.1:0-7021 GCA_031379365.1 Burkholderiales bacterium | reverse complement strand
CGCGCCGTGGCCCCGATGGCCGGCATGACCGGCATGCGCGAAGCCATCGGCGAGACCGACTTCGAGCCGCAGCAGATCCTGGGCTATGCGGCGGTCGAACCCGACGGCTCGTTCAAGCTGGAAGTGCCGGCCGACACCCCGTTGGCGCTCTCGATCCTGGACAGCAAGGGCCGCGCATTGCAGACCCACCTGAACTGGATCCAGGTGCGTCCGGGCGAGCGCCGCACCTGCGACGGTTGCCACAGCCCGCGCCGCGGCGGTGCACTGAATGCCGGAACGGTCGTCAACAGCATGCCAGCGGCCATCCGCACCGCCCTGTCGAGCCACCACCAGTCGGGCGAAACCATGGCCTCGCTGCGCACCCGCCTGGACCCCAGTGCCCTGAACCTGCTGCCCGACCAGCTCTACAACGACATCTGGGCCGACACCACGCGCTCCGGCATCGTCGCGCGCGCGCCGATCGCCGTGCGCTACAGCGGCAACGCCAACGCGGCCGACGACCTGGCCACACCGGTGCCAACGGGTGGCGTCATCAACTACCCCGAGCACGTGGCGCCGATCTGGGCCCGCGCCCGCGGCACCAATGGCGTCAACACCTGCACCACTTGCCACGCCGATCCGACCAAGCTCGACCTGCGAGCCAGCTTTGGCGGCAGCGGTCGCATGGTGTCCTATGACGAATTGCTGATCGGCGACCCCGTGATCGATGCGGCCACCGGCCTGCCGGTGACCCGCATCAGGGAAGGCGTGCCGGAAGTCGTGCGCAACGCGGCCCTGGTGGAACCGATGGCGAGCGGCGCCGACGGCATCGCGCGCTCGAGCCGGCTGACCGAAATCCTGTTCGGCGAGACGCTCAAGGCCAGCGCGGAGGCGCGCACCGTGCACCCGAACCCGCCGGCCGGCGCACCCAACCACGCCAACCTGCTGAACGCGGCCGAGAAGCGCGTCATCAGCGAATGGATGGACCTGGGCGGCCAGTACATGAACGACCCGAGCCGCAGCCCCAACGTGCGCCGCGTCGCGGCGCTCAGCCAGGCCACGTTCGAGGCCAACGTGCTGCCGGTGCTGCGCACCAATTGCGTGGCCTGTCACCAGCCCAGCGGCAACGCCGGTGCAGCGCAAACCACGCAGTCCTTCGCGCGCAGCCGCTTCGTGCTCACGGGCAACGCCGAGGGTGACTACAACGTCAGCTTGACGATGGTGGGCGACACCTGCAACGCGGCGTCCAACCCGCTGCTGCGTCGCCCCTCCACCGTGCCACACCCGGCCGGCGCCACGGGACAGACCACCGCCGTGTTGCCGGCGGGAAGCGCTGGCTACACCGCCATCTCGACTTGGATCTCCTCAGGATGTGCCCCGTGACGATGGTGAAACTCAAAACGCTCTCTTCGGCAGCGCTGGTCGCTGCCCTTTTGTCGGGTTGCGGCGGCGGGGATGGCAACCCGCTGGGCAACCCGCCCTCCGTGCTGAACCCGCCCGCCACTGGCGGGCAAAAGCTTTCCTTCCTGTACTTCCAGAAGTGCATCAATCCGGTCCTGTTGGCGCGATTGCAGATCAACCAGGGTGGCGCGATCTCGACCAACACCTGCGCCTCGTCGGGCTGCCACGACAACATCACCGGCACCGGGGGCGCACTCCGCCTGGTTCAGAGCGCCCAAGTGGTGGACTTGTCCAACCCCGCCAACACGCCGGAAGTCGTTCGCACCAACGACATGTACAAGAACTTCTATTCGTCGCAAGGCTCCTCGGTCATCGGCGCACCGCTGCAAAGCCGGATGCTGACCAAGCCGCTGACGCTGAACGTGCTGCACGGGGGTGGCGTGATCTTTGCTGATCAGAACGACGCCAACGCCAAGTTGATCGCCTACTGGATCGGGCGACCGATGCCGCAGGGGCAAGACGAGTTCAGCAGCGCCGCCAACAGCATGTTCACACCGCCAGATCCGGCCACAGGAAGCTGCAACAGCCAGTGACGGCAGCGATACGAATGACAACAACAACGACTCTCTCTCGCCTCATCACCGCCGTTTTTTGGCTGGCGGCGCTGGCGTTTCCGGCCCAAGCGCAAACGGCCGCGGCCAGCGACAGCGTCGTTAGTGAACGATTGACGGTTGCCGACCCTTTTCTAGAGATGCGCACCGGCCCGGGCCGCGGCTACCCGGTGTTCTTCGTCGTCGCGCGCGGCCAGGCCGTGGTGGTCGAGTTGCGCCACACCGACTGGTACAAGGTGCGCGCCGAGGCTGGACAGGTTGGCTGGGTCCATCGCGCGCAGCTCGAAACCACGCTGACCGTGGCCGGCAGCAGCAAGACCTTCCGCGACATCGCGCTCGATGACTACCTGGCGCGGCGCGTTCAGATGGGCGGCGCCTGGGGCCGCTTCAAGTCCGAGCCGATATTGAAGCTCTACGCCAGCTACAAGCTGAGCGACACCCTGTCGATCGAAGGCAACCTGGGTCAAGTTCAAGGCGTCTTCTCCGGCACCAATTTCTGGCACGTGTCGCTGCACAGCGAGCCCTGGAGCGACAAGCGGCTGTCGCCCTTCTTTGGTGTCGGTCTCGGCAAGTTCCAGAACTTCCCCAACCAGAGCCTGGTCGGCGCCACCGCCACCGACGCCAAGCTGGCCCACGCCATCGTCGGCGCACGCTACTACTTGTCGGAACGATTCGTGCTGCGTGCCGACTGGGCGATCTACACCGCCTTTGTCTCCGACCAACGCAGCACGGAGTACCGCGCTGCCACGGCCGGCGTGTCCTTCTTCTTCTGACCTCTCTCGAGCGAGCCGACAACATGAACAAGATCACCCTGGCCGGCCTGACCACTCTGGCGCTGCTCGGCAACAGCAGCGCCTTCGCACAAACAAGCACTCGGCCCGACGCCAACCAGGTCGTGGTGCCCGAGGTCGAGCGCCGCGACATCAAGTTGCCCAAGTTCCCCTCCAAGGACATCGCCGTCGGCCTCTTCGCCGGCACCTACGCGACGCAGAACTTCGGCGCCGCAGCCGTCGTCGGTGGCCGCCTGGGTTACCACATCACGGAAGACTGGTTCGTCGAAGCCACCCTGGGCCAGTCCAAGGTCAGCGACGAAGCGTTTCGCCAGATCCTGCCCGGCGGCATCTTTGTGAGCGACAAGGAGAAGCTGAGCTACTACAGCGTCTCGGCCGGCTACAACCTGCTGCCGGGCGAAGTCTTCCCGACCGCCAAGCGCGCCAAGGCTACGGCGATCTACCTGGTCGCCGGCGTCGGCAGCACGCGCTTCAATGAGCAACGCAGCCAGACCATCAGCTTCGGCCTGGGGGGTCGGCTATTGTTGACTGACCGCGCCGCGGTGCAGTTCGACATGCGCGACCACGTCTTCTCGCTCGACCTGCTCGGCAAGCGCCAGAGCACGCACAACCTCGAGCTGACCGGCGGCTTCACCTACTACTTCTGAGGCGCTCCGACATGAACCTCGCCGTGACCACACGATGGTGCCTGCCCCTGCTGCTGGCCGGCACGATCGCCAGTGCCCAGGCCTCGGTCCAGCTGTCGAGCGCTGCGCCCGACTTCACGCTCAAGAGCGTGGCCGGTCCCAACCTGCGCCTGCAGGAGCAACGCGGCCAGGTCGTGATGATCAACTTCTGGGCCACCTGGTGCGGCCCGTGTCGGCAGGAGATGCCGCACCTCAACCGCATCTATGACAAGTACCGCTCCACCGGCTTCGTGTTGCTGGGCGTGAACATCGACGACGACCCGCGCGCGGCGGCCGACCTGGCGGCCAAGCTCGGCGTGCGCTTCCCTGTCCTGCTCGACACCGACAAGAAAGTCAGCCGGGTCTACGACATGAGCGCCATGCCGGCCACGCTGCTGGTCGACCGCGACGGCCGCGTCCGCTTCATCCACCGTGGCTATCGCGACGGTGTCGAGAAGACCTACGAGGAGCAGGTGCGCAGCCTGCTGAAAGAGTGATGACGATCACCCCCGTTGCGGCTTCGCCGCTCCCCCGGGCGACCGAAGGGCGCCTTCCGCGCCATGGGGCAGCGCCAGCGGACCGGCGGAGCCGGATCCGCGGCGGTTGCTTGGTCGTCTCGCTGCTCGCCGGCCTGCTCGGTGGTTGCGCGGTGCCCCAGCCCTGGGTCAAGCCTTACGAGCGGGAAGGCCTGTCCGATCCGATCATGCGTTTCAACCGCGACTCTCTGGCCGCCAAGCACAGTGAGCATGTGCGCGACATTCGCGAAGCCGCACGCGGCGCCACGGGTGTGCAAGGAGGCGGCTGTGGCTGCAAGTAAGTCGGAAGCACGCGTCAACGCGCGCCTGCTTGCGGCGCTGGCGGGCCTGCTGGGCGGCGTCTTCGCCACCGGCGCGGCGCGCGCCGTGCAACTGCCGGAAGACCGCGCCGAGGCCATGGTGCACACCTACAACGGCGGCGGCGTCAAGGCCTACGGCCCGGCCCTGCTGGTGCGCAAGAGCATTGCCGACAAGATCTCGCTCACGGGCACCTACTACCTCGATGCGGTGAGCAATGCCTCGATCGATGTCGTGACCACGGCCAGCCCCTACAAGGAGAACCGCAACGACTTCGGCCTGGCCGTCGACTACGCCGTCCGCGACTCGCTCATCACGCTGGCCGTCGGTGCCAGCAAGGAGCCTGACTACAGCACGCGCAGCCTTTCGCTCGACATCGCGCAGGAAACCTTCGGCGGCATGACCACCGTGAACGTCGGCTTCGGCCGGGCTGCGGACGACGTCACCAAGACCGGCGACAGCAGCTTCAAGGATCAGGCCACGCACTGGCAATACCGGGTCGGCGTGACCCAGATCCTGACACCCAAGTGGGTTGCCAGCGTCAACGTCGAGGCGATTGCCGACACTGGCTACCTGGGCAACACCTACCGTGTGGCGCGTGTCTTCGGCGCCGCTGTGCCAGAGCGCCATCCACGCACCCGCTCTTCCCGAGCCTTCAAGTTCCGCACCATCGGCAACCTGGGCGACCGCGACGCGGTGCGCGCCGAGTACCGCTACTACTGGGACAACTGGGACATCAAGGCCCACACCGTCGAAGGCGGCTACAGCCGCTACCTCGGCGAGTCCTTCCTGGCCGACGCCTACGTGCGCTATTACACCCAGACCGCAGCGCTGTTTTACAGCGACAACGCACAGAGCGAGACAACCTACGTTTCCCGCAACCGTCAGTTGTCCAACTTCGACAACGTGGTCATCGGCGGGAAGGTGAGCTTCGACTGGAAGAAGCAGCCGGGCCAGTACGACCTGAAGGCCAACGCAGGCGTCGAGCTCTACAACCTCAAATACAAGAACTACAGCGACATCCGCACCGGCACGCCCTACTCGCTGCGCGCTGCCGTGCTGCAGCTCTACCTGACTGCCACTTACTGAGGCCACGCCCCATGCGACCCTTCACTCACTTCCTGGCCGCCGCCGCACTGTCGGCCCTGACCGGTCTGGTGGCTGCGCAGCCAAGCACCGCAGCCGCGGCGACTCCCGTCGCCGCGGCGCCCACCGCCCTGCCCGCCCCGGCGGCCCCCAGCAGCGCCGCGGTCGCGGTCGCGCCGAGCGGCCTCGATGAGCGCGTGCAGCAGGCCAAGAGTGACGTCATCAAGCTCAACCGCGACCTGCTGGTGTTGGAGGAGGAACTGCTGTTCCCGGCCAGTACGCAAGTGGCGCTGTTCATCTCGATGGACGTGGGCAAGCTGTTCGAACTCGACTCGGTGCAGATCAAGCTCGACGACAAGTTGGTGGCCAACCACCTCTACACACCGATGGAAGTGCAGGCCTTGCACCGCGGCGGTGTGCAGCGCGTCTTTGTCGGCAACCTCAAGAGCGGCAGCCACGAGATCGTCGCCTTCTTCACCGGCAAAGGGCCGCACGAGCGTGACTACAAGCGCGGCGCAACGATCAAGTTCGACAAGGGCACGGGCGCTGGCTATGTCGAGCTGCGCATCAAGGACTCGACCGGCAAGCTGCAGCCCGAGTTCGACGTCAAGGTATGGCAGTAGTGGACCACCCCCGCAGCGGCTGCGCCGCTCCCCTTCGAGGGGGCAACGCTAGCGGACCGGCGAAGCCGGATCCGCGGCGTTCGCTTGGGCCGGCCTTCGCGCTGCTGGTTGCCGGCGCACTGACCATGGTGGCGCCGATCCACGTTTCCGCCCAGGTTGACGCAGCCACCGATGTGCCGCGCGCCAAGGGCATGTCGACCTCGGTCGAAGCGCAGCAGGTCAAGGCCCTGCACTATGGCGACACCCTCTTCAATTTCTTCCAGGACAAGCACTTCAGTGCCATCACCGGGCTGATGACCTCGCAGCACTTCAACCGTCTGGCGCCCCACGGCGATGAAGCCGAAGTGTTGCGCGGCGGCCTGCTGCTCTCCTACGGCGTGCACAACGAAGCCGGTCAGATCTTTGCTTCCCTGATCGAGAAAGGCGCGCCACCCTCGGTGCGCGACCGGGCCTGGTTCTATCTCGCCAAGATCCGCTACCAGCGCGGCTTCAACAGCCAGGCCGAGGCGGCGCTGGCACGCATCGAGGGCAAGTTGCCCGCAGCCCTGGTCGAAGAGCGTGGCTTGCTGCAGGCGCAATTGCTGATGGCCCGTGGCGACTTCGCCGCGGCGGCAGCCGTGCTGGGTCCGATGGCTGCGCAGGCCAAGGTCGCCAGCCCCTTCGCCCGCTTCAATCTCGGCGTGGCCCTGGTCAAGAGCGGCGACAGCGCCCGCGGCACTGCCGTGCTCGACGAGATCGGACGCGCCCCGGCCACCACCGAAGAACAGCGCAGCCTGCGCGACCGCGCCAACCTCGCCCTGGGCGTGGCCGCGCTGCAGGACCAACGCCCCGAAGATGCGCGCCGCCTGCTCGAGCGCGTGCGCCTGAACAGCCTGCACGCCAACAAGGCCCTGCTCGGTTTCGGCTGGGCCTCGTCGGCACAGAAACAGCCCGGCCTGGCGCTGGTGTCCTGGACCGAACTGGCCGGCCGCGACGCCAGCGACCCGGCCGTTCTCGAAGCCCGCATCGCCCTGCCCTTCGCCCATGCCGAAA
>JANNFB010000165.1:0-1628 GCA_031379365.1 Burkholderiales bacterium | reverse complement strand
GACCATCATGCGCAGGTAGTCCGTCACGAACTCGACCACATGGTGGTCGATGCCGACGACGGGATACTTCTTGAACAGCGGCGATTCGTGGGGGTTCTCGACGTCACCCTCGATCGACATCAGGCCTTCCTTGCGCGCCTTCTGCAGGATCTCGTAGAGCATGGCCATCAGCTCCATGTAGCGCGCCTTGGTGTACTTGCTGCCCTTGAAGCACAGCGCCAGGCCCTTCATCGTGGCCTTGAGCACCTTGGTCTGGTTGTTGGCCAGGAAGGCACCGAACGCGGCGCCGCCGATCGCGGCCATCTCGAAGGGCAAGGCTTTCAGGACCACGCCCATGTTGCCGCCGTGGGCGATGAACACACCGAAAACGGCAGACAGGGCGACGACCCAACCGATGATGACGAACATGGTGCAGGTTCAGGAGTGAGGGCCGTTGCCGTGGTCGGCGATCGGGCTGTGCCTACTTATCGGCAGCCCCGGGCGCGGGTTGAGGCCCGCCGCGCCGACACGGTAGATCCACACGGTGCGCCGGGCGTCGCCGTCAAATCGAGCCACGGGCACTCTGCCCGGCACCGCGAACTCCAGGCTGACCAGCCACGCGCCGGGGGCCATCTCGGCCTCGGCCTTGGCCCAGGCCCGCGTCATGCTCTCGGGGCGTTGGAAGAGGTAGACCAGCTCGAAGTCGCTCCAGCTCGACCCCCACATGTCGCCGCGGGACACTTGTGCCCACGGGCAACGAAGCGCCGCCAGCCAGGCCAGGGGTCGACTCCATTCGACGCCGTGAACTTGCGCATGCCCCCAGACGCGGCGCAAGGCCGACAAGCCGTGACCCATGCCACAACCTGCGTCGAGAAGGCGCGCCCCAGGTGAAAGGCTGATGACCGTGTCGAGGCCTTGCAGCGCGCCGGCCGCGGTGGGAAAGAAAGGCGCATCGCGCCAGGCGCGCAACGGATACAGCAGCAGCAGCGGCGCGATGGCGAGCAGCCAGCTCCAGGCCGCTACGGCAGCGCCCGTGGTCAGCGCCGACAGCGGGAACCCGAGGGCGACCAACGCGCGGCGCCAATGCCCCTTCACGGTGGTGGCGCTCGCCACGCCGAGCGCGGCAGCCAAAGTGAAGGCCCAGGCCGCAGGTAAGCCGACGCCGATGGCGCCGGCCCACAGGGCCCAGGCGAGCAGCCAAGTCAGCAGTGCCGGCGTCGGCCACGGCAGGGCCAGCGGATGGTGGGGCGGGCTCTGAGCGCTCATCGCCCCAGTATCTTTGTCGTCATCAGGGAGCGATCCGCAGAGATGACGGGCTTCCCCGGCGCAATCCTCGTGCCGCGGCCAGGACCGCGGGCCAGCGCAGATGCACGCGTCAATGCATCAGTGCGTCAGTGCATCAGTGCGTCAGTTCAGCGGCGCCCGACTGCATCTGCAGCGTGCCCGCGGCCTTGCCCTTGCCGGCGCGCGCCGGCGGGTTGCACAGGCCGCAGACGTAGTGCTTGGCGATCTCGTGCGGATGGGTCACGAAGTGGCCGCCGCAGCTGCTGCAGGCGGTCATCGTCAGCATGCCGTTGTCAACAAACTTGACCAGGCGCCAGGCGCGCGTGACGCTGAGCATCGGCTCCAGGCCCTGGGCCTGGATCTGC
>JANNFB010000117.1:0-6293 GCA_031379365.1 Burkholderiales bacterium | reverse complement strand
CGATCGCCCTGGCGCTGCTGCCTTGCAGCTTCATGGCCATGATCACACCGCGCTCCTCGGCGCCGAGTTGCTCGTACCTTCTTGTCATGCAACGACTCCTCTTGCTCACAATGAGTGTTGCACTTCAGTCTTGAAACCGCCCTCGCTTTGATCGGGGGGGACGACCTCAAAGATCGCGATGTGCTCGAAATGGTGAAAAGACGCTGGCGGACGACAGACCACACTCGCTGCATTGCTGTCGTCCACGGCAGCGGGCAGAGGGGTAGCAGCGTGTCGTTTTCCGACAGCCGCTCCTGTAGACGTGGGAGCGTCAACGCAAGAAGGGCCGCCCTCTCACGCGCATACGCACACCGGCGAGCGGCCAAACACCAACAGCAGGTTGTTGGCCGGCATCGCGATTTGCTCGCGCAAGGCGAGACCCACCGCTTCGGCCGCGGCCATCACATCGGCCAGGCGGCGCAAGCCCCAGCGCGCGTCGCGCGATCGCAGGTCGGCATCGAAGGCCAGGTTGCTGGGTGCCGTGGCCGCGCCATCGACGAGGTAAGGCCCGTACAGCAGCAACAGGCCGCTGTCTGCCAGGTGCCTCGCGGCACCCTGCATCAGCGCTGCGCAGGTGGCCCAGGGCGCAATGTGCAGCAGGTTGGCGCAGAAAACGGTGTCTACGTGGGTGGGCACCCCGGCCCATTGCGCCGCCATGACATCAATGTGCACGGGCGGTGCGACATTCGCACAGCCGTCGCACCAGGCGCTGATCGACGCCAGCGCACCCTCGTCGCAATCGCTCGGGTGCCAGCGCCAGCCGGGCAGGGCGCGGGCCAGAAAGGCCGCGTGCTGGCCGCTGCCGCTGGCGATTTCAAGGGCGCTGCCCTCGGCAGGCAGCACGCGCTGCAGTTCGGCGGCGATCGCCTCTTGGTTGCGTTCGGCGGCTGGGCTGTGGCGACGGGCGGCGATGTTCACCACGCCATTGTGCGGCGCGGTCAGACCCGCCACAGCGCCGGGCTGGCGGACGGCCCGCGCGCCTGGCAGGGTTCACGCGGATGCGTCCACCCAGTCGCGCCGGCACCATGCGCCCTCCCCAATTTGCAGGAGCTTCGATGATGTCGATCAAAAAACTGGCCCAGGGCGCTTCGGTGCTGGTGTTGTCGCTGGCCGCGCTGTCGGCCACGGCCCAGCAACGCCCGCCCTACGGCGCGGCCATCAACCTCGAGACCGCCAAGAAGGTGGGTGCAGCGGCCGTGGCCGAGGCGCGCAAGAACAGCTGGAACGTGGCCATCGCCATCGTCGACAACCACGGCATGTTGGTCTACTACGAGATGCTCGACGACACGCAGACGGCCAGCGCCACCATCGCTCTGGAGAAGGCGCGCACCTCGGCCACCTACCGGCGCACGACCAAGGAACTCGAAGACGGCATCGCGGGCGGCCGCGTTGCCATCCTGGGTCTGCCTGGCGCCACCCCCATCGAAGGCGGCCTGCCCATCGTCGTCGGCGGCAAGATGATCGGTGCGGTCGGCGTCAGCGGTGTCACGTCACAGCAGGACGGCGTCGTCGCCAAGGCCGGTATTGACGCGCTGAAGTAGCGCAGCGAAGGAACGAGGCTGCTGCCCGCCAACGTGCGGCGCAGTGCGCCAGCGCTATCCAGCAAACGCCGCGGATCCGGCTTCGCCGGTCCGCTGGCGTGCCCCCTGGAGGGGGAGCGGCGAAGCCGCAACGGGGGTGGTCGTCATCACTCCACGCGGCCGATGCGGCGTACCGCCTCTGTCATCAACTTGGCATCGGCGTCCCAGTAGGTCTGGAATTCGGGCGCGTCGAGGTACTCGAGCGGGCTGCCGGCGCGGGTGATGGTCTGCACCACCGCCGCGTCGGTCGCTGCCTTGCGGGCGGCGGCGCGCAGCTTCTGCACGATAGCCTCCGGCGTGCCGGCAGGCACGAACAGCGCCGACCACTGGGCGAACTGCACTGGCTGGCCCGATTGCTTCAGGCTCGGCACTTCGGGCATCGAACTCAGGGGCTTGTCGCCCCAATGCGCCAGCGCGCGCAGCTTGCCGGCCTTGATCTGCGCCAGCACGCTCGCCGGTCCGGTCGAGAGCGCGTCAACCTGGCCGCCCAGCAGGGCCAGCACCGCCGGCCCGGCGCCGGTGTAGGGGATGTGGGTGATGCTGACGCCAGCGCTGGCCTTGAGCATTTCCATCGGCACGTGCATCGTGCCGTAGTTGCCCGAGCTGCCGTAGTTGTACTTGCCAGGTTGGGTCTTCACCGCGGCGACGAACTCGGCCAGGGTCTTCCACGGTGCATCGGCGCGCACCACCAGCACCGTCGGGTCGGCGGTGAAGCGCGCGATGGGCTTGAATTGGTCGAGCGTGAACTGCGGCTTGCGGCCGAGGATCTTGTCGGCCTCGGGCAGGATGGAGATCGACGACAACGACATCAGCAACGTGGAGCCGTCGCCCGCCGCGCGCGCCGCGGCGCCCATGCCGGTGGCGCCCCCGGCCCCGGCGCGGTTCTCGACGACCACAGGCTGCCCGAGCTCACGCGCCAGGGCTTCGGCCACTGGCCGGGCCACGGTGTCGGCCACGCCGCCGGGCGGGAAGGGCACGATCATGGTGATCGGCTTGTCGGGCCAGCTGGTCTGCGCCAGCGCGCTGCCGGCGAGCGCGATCCCGGCCAGCAGCGCAGCGGCGCGCAGGGCGCGGTGCGTCTTCATGCGCCCTCCAGAACAAAGCGGTTTTGCAGGGTGCCGATGCCGTCGATCTCGATGCGCACCACGTCGCCGTGTTGCAGCCAGCGCGGTGGCTTCATGCCCATGCCCACGCCGGCGGCGGTGCCGGTGGCGATGATGTCGCCCGGCAGCAGCGTGATGCCGCGCGAGCAGGTCTCGATCAAGGTCGGGATGTCGAAGATCAAATCGCTGGTGCGTGCGTCCTGGCGCAGCTCGTCGTTGACCCAGCAGCGCACGCGGGTGTCGCCGGCATCGAGCTCGTCGGCCGTCACGATCCATGGCCCCATCGGGCAGAAGCTGTCGAAGCTCTTGCCCAGGTCCCACTGCGCGTGGCGCATCTGCACGTCGCGCGCCGTCACGTCGTTGACGATGGTGTAGCCGTAGACATGCTTCATCGCGTCGGCGCGGGCGATGTTCTTGCCGCCGCGGCCGATGATCACCGTCAGCTCGGCCTCGTAGTCGATCTGCGCCGAGACCGCCGCGCCCGGCAGGTGCACGTCGGCACCCGGCCCGACCACCGTCTCGGGCGCCTTGGTGAACACGATCGGCCAGGCCTGCGGGTCGGCGGCGTTGTCCTTGAACACCGTCTCACGCAGCTCCTTGGCATGGGCGTGGTAGTTGCGGCCGACGCACCACAGGTTGCGCCGCGGCTGCGGCAGCGGCGCTTCGAGCGTGATCTCCGACAAGGCCACGGCCGGCCCCGTGTCAGCTGGCAGGGTGTGGCCGGCGGCGGCCGCTTCGATCAAGGCCAGCGCGCCGCGCGAGGCATCGATTGCCAGCGGCGTGATCTCGCGGCCATCGGCCGACAGTCGGCCGACTCGGCGTTTTCCCTCATGGGTGTAGGTTGCAACGCGCACAGTGATCTCCTCGAAGGGCAATCAGTATCGCCCGATCTGGCTACCATCGAAGCAGCCCCTTTTCAATGGAGACGCAGATGAAGTTCCTGGCCGCACTGACGATTGCCTTGGCCGCGACATCGGCGTTCGCGCAGGACTACCCGGCCCGGCCGGTGCGCATCATCGTGCCCTTCGCACCCGGCGGCTCGGCCGACGTCTTCGGCCGTTTCCTGGCCCAGCGTCTGCAGGAATCGATGGGTCAGACTTTCGTCATCGACAACCGGCCCGGCGCCGGCTCCGTGATCGGCACCGATGCCGTGGCCAAGGCCGCGCCCGACGGCTACACGCTGCTGTTGATGTCGAACACGCACACCGTCAACGAGTCTTTGATCCCGACCAAGCCCTTCGTGCTGATGCGCGATTTCGTGGCCATCGCGCCGATCAACTACTCCGACCTGGTGCTGGTGGGCAAGGCGTCGCTGCCGCAGAACACGCTGCCTGAGCTGATCAAGGCGGCCAAGGCCAAGCCGGGCGCCTTGTCTTACGCGTCGTCGGGGCCGGGCACGCCGTATCACATGGCCGGCGAGTTGTTCAAGGCGATGGCGGGGGTGTCCATCGTGCACATCCCCTACCGCGGCAGCGCCGGCGCGCGCACCGATGTGCTCGGCGGTCAGATCGAGATGATGTTCGACGCCATCCCGACGATGGCAGAGCAAGTCAAGGCCGGCAAGGTCAAGCCCTTGGCCACCACCGGCAAGGTCCGCTCGGCCGTGTTGCCCGACGTGCCGACGATGAACGAGGCCGGCGTGCCCGGCTACGAAGCCACGCTCTGGCTCGGATTGATGGCGCCCAAGGGCACGCCCGTGGCTGTCGTCAACAAGCTCAATGCCGAGATCGGCAAGATCACCGCCAACCCCGAGGTGCGCCGCACCTGGGCTGCACTGGGCACGACGGCCATGACGATGGGTGTGGACGAGTTCACCAAGTACATGAACGAAGACATCACCAAGTGGGCGCGCATCGTCAAGTTCTCGGGCGCCAAGGCCGAGTAGGGCGCAGACCATGACGCTCACAGTCAATTTTTTGTGCGCCGGTGCCGCACAGGGCTTGGTCAAGGCGCTACAGCCGCGCCTGCTGGCCGAGGCCGGCGCCGCGACCGCCGGGCGCTTTGGGGCCGTCGGGGCGATGAAGGAAGCGCTGCTGGCGGGCGAGCCCTGCGACCTGATGGTCTCGACCGACAAGATTGTCGGCGAGCTGATCGAGGCCGGGATGCTGCTGGGTGCAGGTCGCGCTTCGCTAGGCCGCGTGCGCACCGGCATCGCGGTTCGACGCGGCCAGGCGCACCCCGATGTCTCCACCGCCGAGGCGCTGAAGGCCGCACTGCTGGCGGCCGATGCCATCTATTTCCCCGACGCGGTGCGATCCACGGCGGGTATCCATTTCGCCAACGTGATGCGCGAGCTCGGCATCCACGACGAGTTGCAAGCGCGTTTTCGCACCTACCCGAACGGGGCCACCGCGATGCGCGAGATGGCGGCGCAGGATGCACCGGGCCTGATCGGATGCACCCAGGTCACTGAGATCAAGTACACCGAAGGCGTCGAACTCGTCGCGCCGCTACCGGCGCGTTTCGAGCTGGCCACGGTCTACACCGCGGCCGTCAGCGCGCGCGCGGCCCAGCCGGCCCTGGCCGCGCGCTTCATCGCGATGCTCACCGGCGCCGATGCGCGGGCCCTGCGCGAGGCCGGCGGCTTCGAGGCCTGACGGAGACCCCACGATGCAACGACGCCATCTGATCGCCTGCCTGCCTACCGCGCTGGCCTGGCCCGCGCTGCGTGCACAGGCTTTCCCGGCACGACAGATCCGCTACATCGTGCCGGTGGCCGCCGGCGGTGGCAGTGACCTGGTGGGCCGCACCGTGACCGAGCGATGGGGCAAGTTGCTCGGCCAGAGCTTCGTGGTCGAAAACATCGGCGGCGGCGGCGGCTCGATCGCCTGCCAGACCACGGCCCGCGCCGCGCCCGACGGCTACACCTTGCTGCAGGGCTATGTGGCCACGCACGGCACCAGCCCGGCCACGCGCAGCAAGCTGCCGTATGACGCGATCAAGGACTTCACCCCCGTGGGCATGATCGGCGCCACGCCCAACGTGCTGGTCGTCAACGCCGCGTTGCCAGCGCAGACGCTGGACCAGTTCGTCGCCTACCTGAAACAGAACCCGGGACGCGTCAGCTACGGCTCGGCCGGGCAGGGCTCCTTGACGCACCTGACGATGGAGTTGTTCAAGCAGGCGGCCAACGTCTTCGCGGTGCACATCCCCTACCGCGGCATCGCACCGGCCTTCAACGACTTGCTGGGCGCGCAAACGCAGGCCATGTTCCCGGGCCTGGCCGCGGCGCTGCCGCACATCCGCTCGGGCCGGGTGCGGCCGCTGGCGGTCACCGGTGCCACGCGCCACCCCTTGCTCAAAGACGTGCCCACGATGGTGGAATCCGGCTTCGCGGGATTCGACGCCGTGCAGTGGTACGGCGTGGTGGCACCGGCCGCGCTGCCCGCGCCCGTGCTGAAAGCGCTGAATGAATCCCTGGCCCAGGTGTTGGCCGCGCCAGACCTGCGCGAGCGGCTGTCCGCCGAAGCCGTAGAGCCGCAGGCGATGAGCCCGGAGGCCTTTGCGCAGTTCATCCGCGCCGACATCGCACGCTGGACGGCGCTGGCGCGCGCACGCAAGATCGATCTGG
>JANNFB010000107.1:0-1669 GCA_031379365.1 Burkholderiales bacterium | reverse complement strand
ACCCGGCGCCGGCTGCGCGGCTGCGGCCACCCGCGCCTTCAAGGCATGGAGGGCGTTGTCGCGCGCGTCGAAAGAGCGGCTTCCTTCCGGGTGGCCAAGCTCATAGCCGAGGTGCTCGGGCGCCCAGGCGAAGCGGCCGACGATCTCGCGCGCCCAGGGGTCGAGCAGCAGCTTGTTCGGGTTGAAGCGGTGGCCGCGCTCGGGCGCATACGGGCCGTGCGCGCGCAAGCCGTAGACCAGGCCGGGGCCGACGCCTTCGAGGAAGCCATGGAAGACGCCATCGTGCGGGCCGTGCAGGGCGATGCGGCGCAGCTCGCGCGCGCCGCTGCTGTCGAAAATGCACAGTTCGATCTGCGTCGCATGGTCGGAGAAGACTGCGAAATTGACGCCGCCGTCGCGGGCCGTGGCACCGAAAGGTTCGGCCCGGCCCGGGCTCAGTTTCTTGGACAGGGGCATCGTGGGTCAGGGCCTCTTCATACTGCAGAAAAACGCGGCAAGGTGGATCAACCCGTCTCAGGTCGGCACCAGGAACACGGTGGCCAAGGGCGGCACGGTCAGGCAGATGGACTGCGACCGGCCATGGCTGGCCACCGCCTGCACTGGCAAGTGCGCGGCGCCGTTGCCCAGATCGCTGCCGCCGTAGTGGGCCGAATCGGTGTTGAGGATCTCGCGCCACGACTGGCCGGCACCGGCGCTGTCGGGCACACCGAGCCTGAAGTTGGCGCGCGGCACAGGCGTCATGTTGCAGACCACCAGCACCTGGCCGCCCTGGCCGTCGCGCCGCACCCAGCTGTAGAGCGAGTGCTCGGCATCGTGGGCATCGATCCACTCGAAGCCGGCCGGGTCGCAATCCAGCACGTGCAGTGCCGGCTGCTCGCGGTAGGCGCGGTTGAGATCGCGCACCAGGCGCTGTACGCCGGCATGGCGCGAATCGCCGAGCAGAGCCCAGGGCAACTCGCTGTCGTGATTCCACTCGGTCGGCTGGGCGAACTCCTGACCCATGAAGAGCAGCTTCTTGCCTGAGTGGCCCCACATGAACCCGTAGTAGGCGCGCAGGTTCGCGAAGCGCTGCCAGTCGTCGCCCGGCATGCGACCGAGGATCGAGCCTTTGCCGTGCACCACCTCGTCGTGCGACAGCGGCAACACGAAGTTCTCGCTGAAGGCGTAGACGAGGCCGAAGCTCATCTTGTCGTGGTGCCAGCGCCGGTGCACCGGGTCTTCGGCCATGTACTCCAGGGTGTCGTGCATCCAGCCCATGTTCCACTTGTAGTGAAAGCCCAGGCCGCCGCTGTAGGTGGGGGCGCTGACGCCGGCAAAGGCGGTCGACTCTTCGGCCAGCGTGATGGCGCCGGGGCATTCGGCACCGATGACTTCGTTGGTGCGTTGCAGCAGAGCGATGGCCTCGAGGTTCTCGCGCCCGCCGTGGGCGTTGGGCAGCCACTCACCGGCTTTGCGCGAGTAGTCGCGGTAGAGCATCGAGGCCACGGCATCCACGCGCAGGCCATCGACACCATGGCGCTCCAGCCAATACAGCGCATTGCCGACGAGGAAGTTCTTCACCTCGTGGCGGCCGAAGTTGTAGATCAGGGTGTTCCAGTCGCGATGGAAGCCTTCACGCGGGTCGGCGTACTCGTACAGCGCGCTGCCGTCGAACTGCGCCAGGCCGAAG
>JANNFB010000088.1:0-6364 GCA_031379365.1 Burkholderiales bacterium | reverse complement strand
CCCCCCCCCCCCCCCCCGGCCGGGGGGCCCCGCCGCGCCTTGCCCGGCGGCCCCGTCGCCACGCAAGCGCAACGAGCGCGGCTGCGGAAAGTGCGCAGCGCGATGAGAGCTGTCCGCTGACTTTGTGCGATTGAACGCGATTCGGCGTGAGGCGTCAGCCGCCTTCGAAGCGCAGGCACTGCTGCCGCACCACCTCCGGCAGGAACTGCTCGTGCCTCTGGGCGCTGCGCAGCCACGCTGCGTCGCTGCTGTGCGTGGCGACCAGTGCGTCGCGCAGCAGCATCAAGCCGGCCTCGGCGCGCAACTCGACGGCGTGCGGTTGGATGCTGTCGAGCGTCTGCGCAATCAAGTCGCGCAGTGGCCTGTGCTCGGCTGTGAGAGGGTCCACCACGATGCCGTCGAGGCCGAAGCGGCAGGCCTGGAAGCGGTTGTAGGTGTAGGCCAGGTAGTCGTCCTCCACCGGTTCGAAGGGTTTCTCCAGCAGCAGCCAGCGCGCCACGCATTGCAAGTAGGCGGCGATGGCGGCGGCGCGCTCGACGGTGAGGGGTGTGTCCATCACGCGCACCTCGATCGTGCCAAACTCCGGCTTGGGCCGAATGTCCCAATAGAAGTCCTTCATCGACTCGACCACGCCGGTGCGGCGCATCTTGTCGAAGTAGACACCGAACTCTTTCCAGGTCAGCGCGAAGGGCGCACGGCCCGACAACGGGAAGGCGAAGACGGAGTTCAGACGCGCGGACTGGAACCCGGTGTCAGTGCCCTGCACAAACGGCGATGAGGCCGACAGCGCGATCACGTGCGGCACGAAACGGCTCATGGCGTGGAGCAACCACAGCGCCTGGTCAGGCCCGGTGCAGCCAATGTGCACATGCTGGCCGAAGACAGTGAACTGCTTGGACAGGTAGCCATACAGCTCGGACACCTGACGAAAGCGCGGGGTGTCGAAGATGCGGCGATGGCTCCAGTCCTGAAAAGCGTGGGTGCCACCGCCGCACAGGCGCAGGTTGAGCTTGGCGGCGTCTTCGACCAGCGCGTCGCGCACTTCGAGCAGCTCGCGGATGACATCCTGGTGGCCCTGGCAGATGCCGGTCGACAGCTCGATCATGGAACTGGTGATCTCGGGCTTGACGTCGGCGGCGAGCTTGCGCCGCGAGGTCAGGCGCAGCAGGTCGGCCGCGCCAGGGGTGAGGTCATAGTCGTGGCGGCTGACGATCTGCAGTTCGAGCTCGACGCCGAGCGTAAAGGCCGCGGATTCGGCGAACGGGTCCAGGCTCATGTGACTCGGCTCCGCGCTGGCACGTCGACTTCGCCCGCGGCGCGCAGGCTGGCCATGACCACCAGGGGCGCGCTCAACTCCAGCAAGGCCAGGCAGGCCAGCAGCACCGGCATGACTTGCGCTGTGGCCGACGGGTGATGCAAGGAGAACTCCAGCGCCATGACCCAGGCTGTGGCCGACATCGGCAACAGCGCCGAGCCGAGGCAGAGCGCCTGGCCCAGGCCCAGGCCGCTGGGTCGGGCCAGCAGCAGCACGGCCATCGCCTTGGCTGCAGCGCGCGCCAGCACCAAGGCGGCAGCCAGCCCCAGCGTTGCGCCGAAGTTATCGAAGCGCGCCGCCGACGCCACGGCCACGAACAGAACCAGCACCAGCACGCCGCCGGCGCTGCCGAAGTGGCGCGGCCAGACCCACGGCCGCTCGCTGCGGTTGCGCAACCAGATACCGGCCAGCAGCGGCACCAGCAGGGCCGAGAGCTGCAGGGTCTTGGCGACCACCAGGGCCAGCAACACGGCCGCCAGCAGCAGCACCATGGCGTTGTCTTCGCGCAGATCGAAACGCCGGGCGATCAAGGCCAGGCCCTCGCCGAGCGCCGCGCCGACCAGGATCGAGCCGCAAAAGGAGAACAAGACGGGCGAGAGCGCAAGCAGCCAGGTCCCGGGATCGGACAACAGCAAGCCGGCGCTGAACAGTTTTAAGGCCAGCACCGCGTACAAGGTGTTCAGGGCGGCCAAGGCGAGCAAGCGTTCGGTCACTTGGCCGGCGGCGCGCAACTCGCCGACCACGCGTTGCAGCACGGCCGGAGAGACGCTGGCAGCGATGATCGCCAGCGGCGCTGCAACGTCGGGGCCGACCGCAAGGGAACGCAACACCAGCCACACGGCGCCCGCGGCCATCGCAGCCTCGGCCAGGCTGGTGGCCAGCAGCCACGGGTTGCGTTCCAGCCAGCGCAAATTCAGCCGTGCGCCGGCTTCGAAGAGCAGCAAGGCCAGGGCGCCATCGACGGCCAGGCGCAGGGCGGGCTCTTGGCCGCTGGCGCCGGCACCACTGAGCGCAACGAGCGTGCCGACGACGCTGTAGCCGAGCAGGCGCGGCCAGCGCAGCCGGCGCCAGACCACCTCGCCCAGCAGCGCGGCCAGCAACGCCAGCAACGCAGCGCCGAGCAGCGCGTCGGGCTCAAGCGTCCAGGGTGCGGTGATCAGCGACCACAAGGTGTCCGTCATCGGGCCATTCATTGTTTCCGGTAGCCGCCGATGGTGACCGCAAGCACGCTGGCTGTGTGTCAGACAGTACGCCGTGTCTGCAAGTACACAATGGCACGTCGCAACGCCGCCGCCTTGGAGACGCCGCCATGCCCCACATGCTGCTCATCATTGAACCCATCGGCCAGCGCGAAGAGCGCGGCGTCGACAACGGCCGCGTCGTCTACCAGCAGATGCTCGACTTCACCGAGGAGTTGCGCATGGCCGGCGTGCTGATGGCCACGAGTTCGCTGGCAACGGCGGCCACGAGGCTGCAGCGGCCGGATGGCGCCACGCCGCGCCTGCTCGACGGGCCGTTTGCCGAGGCCAAGGAAATGGTCGGCGGCTTCTTCCTGCTCAATGTCGCCACACGCGACGAGGCGCTGGCCTGGGCCGCACGTTGCCCGGCCGCGGGCTGGGCCACGGTCGAGGTGCGCGAGACGGGGCCTTGTTTCACGTAGCGTCTCGGTAGTTTCCCGAATCCGCACCTGCGCGTGTCGAATCGGGCGCCCGCCGTTCGTCGTGTCGATGAAAGGAGCGAAACACCATGCGTTTCATGATCATCGTCAAAGCGACCGCGGACAGCGAATCCGGTGCCGTGCCGTCGGCATCCCTGCTCGCTGAGATGGGCGCTTTCCATGAAGAGCTGGCACGTGCCGGCGTGCTGCTCGACTTCGCAGGGCTCAAGGCCAGCGCCCTCGGCTGGCGTGTGGCGATCGGCAACGATGGCGAGCGCCGCGTGCGCGACGGCCCGTTCAGCGAAACCAAAGGGCTGATCGCCGGCTACACCCTGATCCAGGTGCGTTCGCGCGACGAGGCGGTCGAGTGGTCGCGGCGCTACCCGAACCCGACCCTGAACGGCAGCGCCTGCGAGATCGAGGTGCGCAAGCTGTTCGAGGCCGAAGACTTCGCGCCGCAGTCCTGAGGACATGGCCCATGGTCAAGACCACTCTGTTCGTCGCCGCCGCGGTCATCGCGGTGCTGCTGATCTACGCTGCGTTCAAGGCCGACAGCTTCCGGCTTGCGCGCAGCGCCATGGTCGCTGCGCCTCCTGACAAAGTGTTCGCGCTCATCAACGACCTGCGCCAGTTCAACACCTGGAACCCGTTCGCGAAGATGGATCCGGGCGTGGTCATGGCCTACGACAGCACCAGCGCCGGTGTCGGTGGCGCCTACCACTGGCAGGGCGACAAGTCCGGCGCGGGGCGCATGCAGATCGTCGAATCGGTGCCGTCGCAGCGCGTGACGGCCAAGCTCGACTTCAGCAAGCCTTTCGAGGCGCACAACAGGGTGGACTTCACGATCGAGCCCCAGGGCGGCGGTTCGGCCGTGACCTGGGCGATGTCCGGCCCGATGCCCTATCTCAACCGCCTGATGACGATCTTCTTCGACATGGACAAGACCGTCGGCAAGGACTTCGAAGCCGGCCTCGCCAACCTCAAGGCAATGGCCGAAAAACCCTGAAAGGAACCGTGATGCACAAGCAAATCTTCGTCAACCTCCCCATCGCCGACATGGCGAAGTCGCAGGCTTTCTTCAAAGCCCTGGGCTACTCGTTCAACCCCGACTTCACCAACGACCAAGGCGCTGCGCTGGTGCTCGGCGAGAACCTGTACGCGATGCTGCTCGTGCGCGAGTTCTTCGCCACCTTCATCGACAAGCCCATCGTCGATGCGAAGAAGAGCACCGAGGTGCTCGTGTGCGTGAGCTGCGACAGCCGCGAGCAGGTGGACACGCTCGTCGCCAAGGCCGTGGCCGCCGGCGGCACGGCGCCGAGGAAGCCGCAGGACCACGGCTTCATGTATGGGCACGGCTTCGAAGACCTCGACGGCCACATCTGGGAGCTGGTCTACATGAGCGGCATGCCGCCCAAGGAGTGAGCACCATGTTCAAACTCGAGAGCAAGATCACGCCCTTCCTCTGGTATGACCACGAGGCTGAAGACGCCGCCGCGCTCTACATCCGTCTCTTCGGCAACGGACGGATCGTGCACACGCAGCGCTGGGGCGAGGGCACGCCGTACCAGCCAGGCACGGTGATGGCGGTCAGCTTCGAGCTGCACGGTCAGCCGCTGATTGCCTTCAACGGCGGCTCGCACTTCAAGCTCAACGAAGCAGCGTCGCTGTTCGTGCAGTGCGACGATCAGGCCGAAGTCGACAAGCTCTGGGACGGCCTCATCGCCGACGGCGGCGCGCCCAGTCAATGCGGTTGGCTGAAAGACCGCTTCGGCCTGAGTTGGCAGATCATCCCCAAGGCCCACATGCAGATGATGAGCCGCGGCGACAGCGCTCAAGTGACCCGTCTCATGCAGGCCATGATGAAGATGGGCAAGTTTGACATCGCCGCCCTCGAGCGCGCCTACGCTGGCGCGTGATGACCAACGCCACGCACCGTGCGATCGAAGCGGTCTGGCGGCTCGAAGCGGCCAAGGTCATCGCCGCCGTCGCGCGCATCACGCACGATGTCGGCGTGGCTGAAGAACTGGCCGGCGACGCGCTTGTCGCCGCACTCGAACATTGGCCCCAGGACGGCGTGCCGACCAACCCGGGCGCCTGGCTCACCACCACGGGCAAGCGCCGCGCGCTCGACTGGCTGCGCCACCGCGCCATGGCCGCGGCCGAACACGAAGCGCTGGCACTCGACGACGAAGCCCGAGAGCCGCAATACGTGCCGAGCGTGATCGACACCCTGATCGCCGCCGAGGCCGACCCGGTCGGCGACGATCTGCTGCGCCTCGTGTTCACCGCCTGCCACCCCGTGCTCACGCGCGATGCGCAGGTGGCGTTGACGTTGAAGTTGGTCGCGGGGCTGACCACCGACGAGATCGCGCGAGCTTTCCTGGCCAGCGAGCCGGCGATCGCGCAGCGCATCGTGCGCGCCAAGCGCACGCTCGCCGATGCGCGCGTGCCCTTCGAGTTACCGCCGCGCGAACAGTTGGGCGAGCGCCTCGCGGCGGTGCTCGAAGTCGTCTACCTGATCTTCAACGAAGGCTATGCCGCCACCAGTGGCGACGACTGGATGCGCCCGGCCCTGTGCGACGAAGCGCTGCGCCTGGCACGCATGCTCAGTGCGCTCGCGCCGACCGAGACCGAGGTGTACGGCCTGCAGGCGCTGCTCGAAATCCAGGCTTCGCGTGCAGCGGCGCGCATCGATGCCCTGGGGCAGCCGATTCTGCTGATGGATCAGGACCGTGCGCGCTGGGATCGGCTCTTGATTCGCCGCGGACTGGCCGCACTGGCGCAGGCCGAGTCACTCAGCGAGAGCCGCACGCTCGGTCCCTATGCATTGCAGGCCGCCATCGCCGCCTGTCACGCGCGTGCGGCGCGCGCCGACGACACCGACTGGAACGCGATCTGCACGCTCTACGACGCGCTGCTCGTGGTGCAGCCATCGCCGGTGGTCGAACTCAACCGCGCGGTGGCGATCAGCCGCGCAAACGGAAACGGAAAGGGCCCGGCTGCGGCGCTGCCGTTGGTCGAAGCACTGATGTCGCAGCCGCAACTTTCTCAGTACCACCTGCTGCCCAGCGTGATGGCCGATCTGCTGTCGCGTGTGGGCCGTACCGAAGAGGCGCGCGTGATGTGGCAACGCGCGGCCGACCTGACCCGCAACGCGCGCGAACGCGAGCTGCTGCTCACCCGCGCGCAATCAACCCCGCCTGAAGGAGGCCAATCATGAGTGTGTATGTCGATGGATTCGCGATCCCCGTGCCAAAGAAGAACCTGACGGCCTACAAGCGTGTCGCACGCAAGTTCGGCGCGCTGTGGATCAAATACGGCGCGTTGGAGGTGCACGAGTGCGCAGCCGACGACGTCAAGCCCGGCAAGTGGACCTCGTTCCCTCAGGCGGT
>JANNFB010000045.1:0-33835 GCA_031379365.1 Burkholderiales bacterium | reverse complement strand
ACGGCGGGAGTTTCGCGACGGGGCCTCGAAGCCGAGCAGCGCAGGGCAGTCGCAGCGAAGCGAAGACCGCCTCAGCTAAGCGCTGCGCCCGGCCCGGTGGCCCCGTTGCCGCGCCGCCGTATCGCGAGCATCTCGTCAGTGCCCGCAATGGGCGGCGAGCTGCCGCTCGTTCTTATGCGATTGAACGCGATTCGGTATCAGAGCCATTCGCCGATGCGCAGGATGTCGTCGGCCTGCTTGCCCACACGCTTGTTGGTGAACTCGACGAACTGCTCGAAGCTGATCCAGCCGCGCTTGTCGATGTCGAGCGTCTTGAAGCTCTTGTAGGTGAGGGGCAGGTGGCCCTTGGCCTCGGCGCGGGTCAGTTGGCCATCCCTGTTGATGTCTGCGAATGCAAACATCGACCGCACGGTGCGCTGGCCCTGGGGCGCGGAGGCTGCGCTGCTTTGTGCGGTGGCCAGACCCGGGGCGGCAACCGCCATGGCCAACACCAAGGGAGCAAGTCTCGTAAGGCCTGAGGTCATGTTTTCTCCTGTTGAGCCGGCCGCGGCTGCGCTGGATGCGCCAGCGGCGGGGCCAGCATGGCAAGGCTGCGCCGGGAGCTGGCGGTGGTCTGTGCGGCGGCGTACACAGCCACACCTTCGGGCTGTTGCGGCTGGCTTGCACGCACCAGACGCTCGCCGCGCGCCAGCCTGTGTTGGACATCGCTGTGGTTCTGTCGCCTTCCACTGCAAGTCCGTTCGGTAGCCGACATACCGACGAATTGAGTGGGTCAGCGTACAGACGCGGGCGCTTGCGAAAGCGCAAGCTCGATCGTGCGCCTGCCGCGCACTCTGCCGGTAGCGCCTGCTTCCGAAAGCTGCTTCGTGCACAACGCCCCCAGCACTTTCCCCCGCCTCGATGAGCCGGCGCCCGACTTCACGACCACGACGACGCATGGCGACCGCACGCTGAGTGACTAAAAGGACAAATGGCTGATCCTCTTCTCGCACCCGGCCGACTTCACCCCGGTGTGCACCACCGAGTTCATCGGCTTTGCAAAGGCCGCAGACACGTTCACGAGCATGAAGTGCGAGTTGCCGGGCCTGTCGATCGACAGTCTGTTCTCGCATCTGGCCTGGACGCGCAACATGCAGCAAAAGTTCGGCGTCAAGGCGCTGTGTGCACAAGGTCTGTTGGTGCGGGTCGACCCCAACGCGCAGCACGCCTCCGACGCACCGACGCGCCAGCAACATGAGCCGGAAGAACACCACCGGCCGCTGCGGGTCGCTGAACTGAAGCAGGAACCCCAGGATGTTTGAACTCCCTGCCGCGCTGCTGCTGGCGCGCATCCAATTCGCGTTCACGGTCAGCTTCCACTTTCTGTTCCCGGCCATCACCATCGGGTTGGCCAGCTACCTGGCCGTGCTGGAAGGGCTGTGGCTGAAGACGGGCCGCGAGCACTACATGGACTTGTTCCGCTACTGGATCAAGATCTTCGCCTTGGTGTTCGGCATGGGTGTGGTCTCGGGCATCGTCATGTCCTACCAGTTCGGCACCAACTGGGCCGTCTTCTCCGACAAGGCCGGCCCGGTCATCGGCCCCCTGATGGCCTACGAAGTGCTGACCGCGTTCTTCCTGGAAGCCGGTTTCCTGGGTGTGATGCTGTTCGGCATGAACCGCGTCGGCCGTGGCCTGCATTTCACGGCCACGCTGATGGTGGCGATGGGCACCTTCGTGTCGGCGTTCTGGATTCTCTCGGTCAACAGCTGGATGCACACGCCGACCGGCTACGCGATGAACGCCAACGGTCAGTTCGTCTCAGCCGGCAGCTGGCTGGCGATCATCTTCAACCCGAGCTTGCCTTACCGGCTGGCGCACACCCTGTCAGCCGCCTACTTGACCACCGCGTTCATCGTCGGCGGGGTCGGTGCCTGGCACCTGCTGAAGGACCGAAGCAACCCCCCGAACCCGAGAGTACGGCTGATGTTCTCGATGGCGATGTGGATGGCGGCCATCGTCGCGCCGGTCCAGATCGTGCTCGGTGACCTGCATGGCTTGAACACGCTGGAGCACCAGCCGGTGAAGGTGATGGCCATGGAAGGTCACTACCAGAGCCACCCGGAAGGTGCACCGCTGATCCTGTTCGGAGTTCCGAACAGTGCCGAGAGCCGCATGGACCACGCGATCCAGATTCCGAAGGTCTCGTCACTCATCCTGAAGCACGATCTGAACGCGCCCATGGCGGGCCTGGACACGGTGCCGGTGGCCGACCGGCCGCCGGTGGGCATCGTGTTCTGGTCCTTCCGCATCATGGTCGGGCTGGGTTTCCTGATGGCCGCGCTCGGCGCCCTCAGCCTGCTGGCGCGCGCCCGCGGCAAGCTCTACGAGTGGCGGTGGCTACACCGCTTTGCACTGGTGATGGGGCCGTCTGGGTTGGTTGCGGTGCTGGCGGGCTGGATCACGACGGAGGTGGGCCGACAGCCCTGGACCATCCATGGCCTGCTGCGCACGGCAGATTCGGCGTCACCCCTGGCAGCTCCGGCCGTGGCGGCGTCGCTGCTGGCCTTTGTCGTCGTGTATTTCGCCGTCTTCGGCGCCGGTGTGCTCTACATCCTGAAGCTGATGGCCAAGCCGCCGGAACTTCACGAGCCCGCAGCGCCCAACATTCCCGATCGCACCGCCGGAACCACGCCCGTCGCAGCGCTGCGGCCCGACGCCTTGGCCACCGAGTGAGGACGCAGTCATGAACTTCGATCTCACGGCTGATCTCACAGTGATCTGGGCTTTCATCATCGTGCTGGCCGTGTTCATCTACGCCGTGCTGGACGGCTTCGACCTGGGCGTCGGCATCCTCTTCCGCCGCTTCTCGGTGGGCCAGGACCGCGACACGGCCATGAACAGCATCGCGCCGGTGTGGGACGGCAACGAGACCTGGTTGGTACTGGGGGGTGGCGGGCTGCTGGCAGCCTTTCCGTTGGCCTACGGGCTGATCTTCTCGGCCCTGTACGCACCCATCATCGCCATGCTGCTGGCGCTGGTGTTCCGCGGCGTGGCGTTCGAGTTCCGCTGGCGCGACCCGGCCCACCGAGGCTTCTGGGACCTGGCCTTCAGTGGCGGTTCGCTGTTGGCAGCGCTGTCGCAAGGCGTGGTGCTGGGTGCGCTGCTGCAGGGCGTGGCCGTGCAGGGCCGCGCCTACGCCGGTGGCTGGTGGGATTGGCTGACGCCGTTCAGCCTGCTCACCGGTGTCAGCGTGGCGGTGGCCTACGCGCTGCTGGGCGCCACTTGGCTGGTGATGAAGGCCGAAGGCCGCCTGCAACAGCAGGCCCGCGACATGGCCTGGTGGCTGGGTGGGGCCGCGCTGGCGGCCATCGTGGCCGTGAGCGTGGCCACGCCTTTCCTCAGTGCGGCCTACTTCGACAACTGGCTGCGCTGGCCCGGCCTGCTGGCCGTGGCGCCGGTGCCCTTGCTGGTGGCGCTGGCCAGCGTGGCGTTTGCGCGCAGCCTGAAGGCGGGGCACGAAGCAGCGCCCTTCCTGCTGACCCTCTTGGTATTCCTGTTGTGCTTCGTGGGCTTGAGCATCAGCGTGTTCCCCGATGTCGTGCCGGGAGCCGTGACGATCTGGGCGGCTGCCACCGACCGCAGCAGCCAGATCTTCATGCTCTGGGGCACGGTCATCGTGCTGCCGATGATCCTGGGCTACATGGCTTGGTCCTACTGGGTCTTTCGGGGCAAGGTCAGCGCCGACGGGTACCACGCATGAAGCCCGGCTGGCTGCGTTGGCCCGTCATCGAGGCACCCCAGCCCGGCGCACCGCTGGCGGCATGGGGGCTGCGCCTGGCCTGGATGGCTGGCATCTGGGCCGCCAGCATCGCCGCGCTGCTGCTGGTGGCCCTGCTGCTGCGCTTGTTCTTGGGCGTCTAGCGCACCGCCGGGAGGTCTGGCCCTTGAGTTGCCCCCTGGGTACTCCAACGAACAGACCCGAGATGTCCGCGCGAGCAGGCTTCAGTCCCCTGAACTGAATTCCCCCCGAGGACAACATCACCATGGCCTACCAAAGCGTCAACCCCAACGACGACAAGCTGATCAAGAGCTTCGAGCACATGAGCCATGCCCAGCTCGACCAGTCGCTCGCGCAAGCGCAGACCTGCTTCGAGACCTGGAAGCAGAAGAGCTACGCCGAGCGGGCGGTCATCGTCAACAAGGCGGCGGCACTGCTGCATGCCCATGTGGACGATTTCGCCAAGCTGGAAACGCTCGAGATGGGCAAGCTCATTGGCGAGGCGCGCGGCGAGGTCAAGTTCAGCGGCGACATCCTGGCGTACTACGCCAAGCATGCCGAAGCCTTTCTGGCGCCCGCCAAGCTGAACCCGAAGCTTGGTGAGGCGCACATGGAAAGCTCAGCGCTCGGCGTGCTGTTCTGCGTCGAGCCCTGGAACTTCCCGTACTACCAACTGGCCCGCGTGGCCGGCCCGCAGTTGATGGCGGGCAACGTGTTGGTGATCAAGCACGCCGGCTGCGTGCCGCAATGCGCCATTGCTTTCGAGAAGCTGTTGCTGGATGCGGGCGCGCCGGTCGGTGCGTACACCAACCTGCGCATCTCCTATGAACAGTCCGACCGCGTGATCGACGACCCGCGCATCAAGGGCGTGGCCCTGACCGGCAGCGTGGCGGCCGGGCGCAGCATGGCGGCCCGTGCCGGCCAGAACCTGAAGAAGTCCACGATGGAACTCGGCGGCAGCGACGCTTTCATCGTGCTCGACGATGCCGACCTGGACAAGGCCATTCCTTGGGCCGTGTGGGGGCGCATGTACAACGGCGGCCAGACCTGTTGTGCTGCCAAGCGCTTCATCGTGATGGACGCTGTGGCCGACAAGTTCCTGGCCAAGTTCAAGACTGCGTTGGAGGCACTCAAGCCAGGTGATCCGATGGATGAGAAGACCACGCACGGCCCGCTGTCCACAGAAGCCGCGCTGGTGCAACTGCTGGCGCAGGTCGATGCTGCGGTGAAGGGTGGGGCGAAGCTGTTTATGGGTGGCAAGCGCATCGACCGACCGGGCTCGTTCATGCAGACCACCATCCTCACTGACATCAAGCCCGGCAACCCGGCGTTCCGCGACGAGTTCTTCGGCCCGGTGGTCTCGTTCTTCCGCGTCAAGAGCGAAGAAGAGGCCATCGCGCTGGCCAACGATTCCGACTTCGGCCTGGGCGGCTCGGTGTGGACCCAGGACGAAGCGCGCGGCAAGCGCGTGGCCAGCCGCGTCGACACCGGGATGATGTTCGTCAACAACCTCGACTGGGCCGATGCCGAGCTGCCCTTCGGCGGCATCAAGGCTTCAGGCTACGGCCGTGAACTGGGCCACATGGGCATTCAGGAATTCGTCAACAAGAAGCTCGTTCGCACGGGGCACATCGCTGCGCCGGTCTGAACTCCAAGGAACCTCCATGAACGCATCCATCAGCAAATCCATCGTTACCGAGCCACCGGTCTGGTTCATCACCGGCTGCTCCACCGGCTTCGGCCTGGAACTGGCCAAGCAGGCCATCGAACACGGTTATCGCACGGTGATGACCGCACGCGATCCCGCCAAGCTGAAAAGCTACGGCGCAAACGACAATGTCTTGGTCCTGAAACTCGACGTGACCCAGCCGGACGAGGTGGCCGCAGCCATCCAGGCGACCGAGGCCCGCTTCGGTGCCATCGACGTGCTGGTGAACAACGCCGGCATCGGCTATTTCGCCGCCATCGAGGAAGGCGAAGTGGCTGAAGTACGCAAGATGTTCGAGGTCAACGTGTTCGGTCTCACCGCCATGATCCAGGCGGTGTTGCCCGGCATGCGCAAAAGTCGCAGTGGATGCATCGTCAACCTGGCGTCGCTCGCCGGATTGCGCGGCTTTCCGGCCCTCGGGCAATACAACGCCACCAAGTTCGCAGTCGTCGGCTTGTCGGAGGCTTTGCGGCAAGAGGTCGAGCCCTTGGGCATCCGGGTGATGGTGGTCGAGCCCAGCGGCTTTCGCACCGACTGGGCCGGCCGTTCGGCCAACGAAAGCGCGCACCAGATCGATGACTACAAGGCCACCGCCGGAAACGTGCGGATGAAGGTGCGCGAATCGTCCGGCCACCAGCCGGGAGACCCCGTGCGTGCCGTCAGAGCCATGGTCAAGGCGGTGGCTTCGGGCAACCCACCGCACCACCTGCTGCTGGGCAACGACGCCTTCGACGGCGCGATGGCCAAGCTCGACGAGTTGCGCAAAGACTTCTTGGCGGGTGAAGCGGTGGCGCGTGCTGCTGACTTCCCGAAGCCGAAAGCGGCCGCCTTGGCCTGAGCCTGCAGCCTTGCGTCGGAGTCGGCTGCATGAAGAACTGGACGACCCGGGACATGGCCTCGCAGCAGGGGCGCCTGGCAGTCATCACGGGTGCCACCGGCGGCCTGGGCTACGAGACGGCCCTGGCATTGGCCGGTGCCGGTGCACGGGTCGTCCTGACCGGGCGCAACCCAGTCAAAGGCGCAGCCGCGCTCGCACACATCCGTGCGGTACACCCCGGCGCTGATATCCACTACGACGCGCTGGACCTCGCCAGCCTGGCGTCGGTCCAGCACTTCGCGGAACGCTTCACGCGCGAGCACGACGCACTGGACATCCTGGTCAACAACGGTGGCGTGATGGCACCGCCCACGCGACAGGTGACAGCTGATGGGTTCGAGTTGCAGTTTGGAACCAACTACCTCAGCCACTTCGCCTTGACGGCGCGACTCCTGCCGCTGCTGACGCAGGGCAGGCGCGCACGTGTGGTCAACCTGAGCAGCATGGCCCATCGCTTCGGGGCGTCGATTCACTTCGATGATCTGAACGGGCAGCGCGGCTACAAGGCGTTCGCGGCCTACGGCCAGTCCAAGCTGGCGATGCTGATGTTCACCTTCGAGCTGCAGCGCCGCAGCGATGCGCACGGGTGGGGCTTGCTCAGCCTGGCCGCACATCCTGGCCTGGCCGCCACGGCATTGCTGCAGAACGGGCAGCGCCTGGGCGGCAACGACAAGCCGGGCTGGGTCGAGACATTCAGCAGCTGGATGCCCTCGGTACTGGCGCAGTCGGCAGCCGAAGGAGCGCTGCCCACGCTGTTTGCGGCCACATCACCCAACGCCGAGAAGGCCGGTTACTACGGCCCCACCGGGTTCATGGAATTCAAGGGCGGCGTGGGCGAAGCCACGGTGGCGCCGCGCGCCCGGGACCTCGCCGTGGCCGCCAAACTGTGGGCGCTCTCCGAGAGCTTGACGGGCGTGCATTGGGTGGCAGGCGCTACGGTGGCCGAACGGGGCTTCGCATGACTGACTCGACGAAGGCCCCGCTCGACTGCCGCACGGCCCTGCTGAGCGCGATCCAGATGGCGCACGCGGATCGATTGACCGTGAGACCAGGCAAAGGCGGGATCGGCGGCATCGCGCTGAGCGCGACTTCCAACAACTCAGGGCACCGCGCAAGGAATGGATCTGGTTCGAGCGGTCAGCGCATTTCGTCAATACCGAAGCGGCGGACAAGTTCAACCGGTTCTTCGTCGACCGGTTGCTCCAGGAGACGCAGTGGCACGCCTTCAAGGGCGAGTGCAAGCTGCACTGATCCGGGGTGCACAGAACCGAAGTGCACCGAAGCTGCGCTCGGTTCTCGTCGATTTGGCGGCTGCGCTGGCGGCTGCGCTGGCGGCGTAAAGGCAACGCGACGCTGCCGTAGCTTCTCTTGCACGCCGCGAAACGTGAAGATCGGCAGAAACTGCTTCACCTTTGCATCGCGGTGGAGTTCGGCTCGCTCATGCTCGTACATCTCAGCCACCACATCGAACGGCAGCTCGGCCTCGCTGGCCAGAAACTCGATGGCTCGGTGCTTGACGGAGTCATCGAGCTGATTCGACATCGGGCGTCCTGACGGCGCGCGAGCAGTGTTGTGATCCGCTACCGCGCCAAGTAACCCCCGTCCACCGGGTAATAGGCGCCGGTGACGAAAGACGCCTTGTCCGACGACAGCCAGGCCACCAACTCTGCCACCTCTTCGGGCCGGCCCAGCCGGCCCAGCGGATGCGCCGCAACCAGCGCCGCCATGCGCGCTGCGTCGCCTTCCAGCCGGCTGACCATGGGCGTGTGGATGAAGCCCGGCCCGACCGCGTTGATCCGGATGCCCTTGCCGCTGTACTCCAGCGCGGCCACCTGCGTCAGCCCCACCACGCCGTGCTTGGCCGCGGTGTAGGCCGAGTTGGTGGCAAAACCCACGGCACCCAGCAACGATGCCATGTTGACGATGGAACCGCCACCCGTCTTGAGCATGGCCGCAATCTGCTGCTGCATGCCGTAGAACACGCCCGACAGGTTGATGTTGATGACCTGCGCCCAACCGTCCAGCGGGTAGTCGGCAATCGGCGCACTGGGGCCGCCGATGCCGGCGTTGTTGCACGCCAGGTCAAGCCGCCCGTAGTGGGCAACGGTCTGCTCAACCAATGTCTGCGCATCCTTCGGTTGGCACACGTCGGCCGCCAGGAAGATCGCATCGCCGCCCGTTTTACGCACCAGGGCCACGGTCTCTTCGCCGCCGATGCGGTTCATGTCTGACACCACCACCCGGGCACCCTCGCGCGCCCACACCAGCGCCACCGCTCGCCCGATGCCTGATGAGGCTCCCGTGACCAGCGCTACTTTGTTCTTCAGCATGATTCAGTCCTTCTTGGTCCAGGGGGCAGGGATCGGGCCTTGGGATTCAGCCGAGGCCCGCAGGAGCGGGGTCCATACGCCAAGGTCAATGGGCTAAGGTCATCATGTCGACCGCCTCTGCAATATCGGGGACAGTGCGCTTGCTCCAGCCCGTGAGGTGCACGTTCAACTCGGTGGTCAGGGCCGTGACGCCGGCCACACGCCGCACGGCGCGCTCGGCGTTCCACTTTTCCCAATGGCTGTCGACCTGACCGGCGAGCGCACCACACCATCCTTCACCTCGACCGCGATGCGCGCGGCGTGAACCGAGGGTTCCCATTTGAGTTCTGCGCTGACGTCCTGTGGCAGCTGGCTGTCGGTCTTCACGATGGTTGATCCTGGATGTTGAGCCGACCATCAGGCTGGCCCGTTGTTTGCAAAGGGTCTGTGCGTCTGCGTACGCCCGGCGTCCAGCTTGAACAAGAAGGGGTCGCAGTTCGGCAAACGCCTGAGATTGCTGATGGCATGGCGCGCGGCCAGGGCCCGCTGCGCCAGTGGCCATCGGCAACTGGGTGACCAGCAAGCCTGGAGCGGGGAGGCGCTGGCATTGCTCTGCCGCCTCACCCTGTGTCCTTGCCTGTCAATCGAGAAGCACCAGATGCCCGTGATCCTGGGCCGCTTCGATCTCTTCGATCGGTAGCGCGACTGAACTCTGTCCTCGTGCGCCCCAGATGATGTCGATGGACCGCCCGCCGAGGCTCTCGACGAGGCAAGGGCCGATGGGGATGTTCTGTTTGCGACCACTGCCGGACAGGTAGGAGACTGGCCCCGTGATGCGTGCGCGGTGTGTTGTGATGGCCATGACCTGTTCTCGCCGTCCCTCGTGGCTTGGCGCCCGATGTGATTTGAGAAGTGCCGCGCTGCGTCGCCCTGAAGGGCGACGCAGCGCGAGCAAACGCGGTTCTACGCAGCGACCGGCGTTTTCGCTTGAGCCAACACGCCACGCACCTTCTCCTGGTCTTCAGCACTGCCGTGCACGACCAACAGGTACTTGTCGACCTTCAGGGCTGCTTCGTACTTGATGACTTGGTCCTTGGGCACGCCGACCTGGGTTAACGCGGCACCCAGCGCAGACAGGCCGCCGACGACGACGGCACCTTCCAGCGCGCCGACCAGGGTGGCCACCAACGGCCCCGCCATGCCGATCACACCGAGCCCCGGCAGAACGAATACGGCAGGCGCCAGCAGCAGGCCCCAGATGCCGCCCCAGAACGCCCCGGTGCTGCCCCAGGCCTTGATGCGGTCACCGACGGTGTAGAAGCCCATCGGCTTTTCTTCGCTGTGGTAGCCCTTGCCGACCAGCGACAGCTTCTTCATGTCGAAGCCGGACTGGCCCAGGGTGCGGATGGCGTCCTCGGCGGCCGCATGGGTGTCGAAGACGAAGAAGGTGGAGTCAGGATTACTCATGATCTGCTCCCGGTTCAGTAGACGAGATTCATCTTGTCCACGACTTTGCGCACGCCGGCGCTGCCCCAGGCCGAGCGCGTCGCCAGGTCGCGTTCGGCCCAGCTGTGCACGGTGCCGGTCAAGGTCACATCGGCACCCTTGACTTCGACGCCGATCTGCGCGGCGCGCACAGCCGGCTCCCACGTCAGTTCAGCCATCACGTCTTGCTGCAGTTGCGAATCAGTCTTCATGGTCGCAGGTCGGGTTCGTTGAGGGAGCTTGAGCCTGCGCTCCCGTGGGGACCCGGTCTGTGCGACAGCCAACGCGCAACGAGAACAGATTTCAAGGCGTGCGTGTTCGCTGCCGCACTGTCGGAACAGCGCCTTGTGCGTACGCTGTACTTTTCGACGCCGTCGATTCAGCTCGACCGGCAGCGTTTCTCGACCGGAGTTCCGAATGTCCCAAGAGATGTCTCAAAAGGATCAGCGCCAGGCGTTGACGCCTGTTCCGGGGCGTCCTCCGACTCCTGCTGCACCAAACCCGCAGCTGACGCCAGCCGAGCCCAGTGAGGTTTTGGGCCGCCACAAGAACACAGGGCAGAAGCATCACAAGGCCACCCGCAACCAGCCACTGCATGACGGCTCACAACGGAGTGCGGTATGAGCGGTTTCGTCCCCCAAGGTCAACGCGAGCTGGGCGCGGACTTCGAGGTGCCCAGCTGCCGGGGCTTCATCGCACTGCTGGAGGCTTTCCGGGCGACGGGTGGCACAGCGCCCGGCGCGATCGTGGGCCGTTTGTTGGAAGAGCGCCAGGTCGGCAACGCCGTCAGCCTGGCCCAGCTCATCGATACAGGCCAGGCGTTCGGCTTCGAGTGGCGTGACAGCCTGTGGATACCGATGTTCCAGTTCGACGCGAACGACTTGGCTTTGAAGGCCAACGCTCAAATCGTTCGGGCAGAACTGCCGTCGCTATGGTCGGGATGGCGTGCGGCGACCTGGTTTGCGGCACCGCATACGCGACTGGATGGCCACAGCCCGGCCGACCGGCTCGACTCGGACCTGGAAGCGGTCGTGCAGGCGGCACAGTGGCTGGAGTCGGTCGATGAACTCTCGGTACCGCTTGCACGACGGGCGCACCAACTGGCCGCGCACCTGTGAAACATGACTCGGTTCCCGGCGCATAGGCCGTCTTGGCCGATGCCGCCGTGGGGCCGAGGAAGGCTGCGGGTCCTTCACCAGATGCGCCCCAAGCTGCACCGGTGCCGAGGCCAGGGCCTTCGAAGTGATCGATGGCCAGGTCATCAGCGCGTGGTCACCCCGCAGGCACGATGATGACCAAAATGCTTACCCAGGGCTTCAGCACCTTTCTTCGGCGCCGCCGGGCGAAGTGGCACTTCGAGCGGCGCCCCCTGCTGGCTGGGTTGACGGCAGCGCATGCAGCCGCAGGACCCATTGGAGGCGCCACTCGCGTCACGGTAGGCCAGGACCTGTTGGCCACAGCCCAGGACGAACCGGCGCAGGCGCTGGCGCGCCTGCAGTCGCAGGCCGACGGGCTGGAGGCCGCCGAGGCCGCGCGGCGCCTGGCCCGGGACGGCGCGAACGAGGTCCAGCACGAACCGCCCCTGCCGGGCTGGTTGCGGCTGTGGCGTTGCTATCTCAACCCGTTCAACCTGCTGCTGACGGCGCTCGCCTTGCTGTCCTTCCTCAGCGCCGACAGCAAGGCCACGGTGGTGATCGGCGTCATGGTCGCCCTGAGCACCGGAATCCGCTTCGTCCAGGAAGGCCGATCCCACCGCGCGGCGGATGGGCTGCGAGCGATGGTCACGAACACTGCCGCAGTCATCCGCCGCGGCGGGTCGGGCGCAGTTGCGGTGGCTGCTGCTGCACCGTCGAAGCCACAGGAGATTGCGGTCCGCGAACTCGTGTCCGGGGATGTCGTGGCCCTTTCGGCGGGCGACATGGTCCCGGCCGACTGCCGCGTGCTGAGCGCACGCGACCTGTTCGTCGCCCAGGCCGCGATGACCGGGGAATCGCTGCCTGTGGAAAAGTTCGTCGACGCTGCCGTCTCGGGTGCAGCGCCCGCGGCAGGCGCCGGTGTGCTGGAACACCGCAACCTGGTGTTCATGGGCACCAACGTGGTCTCCGGCACCGCCACGGCGCTGGTGGTGGCCACCGGAGGCAGAAGCTACTTTGGCATGCTGGCTGCGCATGCGACTGCGATAGAGACTGCCCCCAACGCGTTCCAGGCTGGCGTCAACAGCGTGAGCTGGCTGCTGATCCGCTTCGCGGCAGTGATGGTGCCGATCGTCTTCTTCGTCAACGGCTTCACCAAGGGCGACTGGCTGGAAGCCTTCTTGTTCGCGCTCTCGGTGGCCGTGGGGCTGACGCCCGAGATGCTGCCGATGATCGTCACCAGCACGTTGGCCAAGGGTGCGGTGCTGTTGGCGCGCAAGAAGGTCGTGGTCAAGCGCCTGGACGCGATCCAGAACTTCGGGGCGATGGATATCTTGTGCACCGACAAGACCGGCACGCTGACGCAGGACAAGATCGCCCTGGCGCGCCACGCCGACGCCTACGGCCACGACACCGATGAGGTGCTGAACTTCGCCTACCTGAACAGCTTCTACCAGACCGGGCTGAAGAACCTGCTCGATCGCGCAGTGCTTGCCCGCGTTGACGTGGCTGCCGAGCTGAAGTTGAAGGACGCCTACCGCAAGGTCGATGAAGTGCCATTCGACTTCGAGCGCCGGCGCATGTCGGTGGTTGTCGCGGCGATGGTGGACGGACAGGAGCAGCACCACGAGCTCATCTGCAAGGGTGCCGTTGAAGAAGTGCTTGCGGCCTGCACCCTGGTGCGCACGCAGGATCCTGTCGATGCCAGCCTGGACGGGGCGCGCACCATGCCGACGCTGCCGCTCGACTCGGCGCTGCTGGGCCGCACCCAGGCCGTGACGGCAGCGCTGAACGCCGAGGGCCTGCGTGTGGTGGCCGTGGCCGTCAAGACACTGCCGCCCGGGCAGGCCACGTATTCTGTGGCCGACGAGACCGGCCTGACCTTGATCGGCTACATCGCCTTTCTGGACCCGCCGAAAGAGTCGGCTGCGCCGGCCTTGTAGAAGTTGGCCGCGCATGGCATCGCGGTCAAGGTGTTGACCGGCGACAACGAAACAGTGACTCGGCAGGTCTGCCGCCAGGTGGGCTTGCCTGCCGATGTCGTATTGCTCGGGTCGCAGGTCGAAGGCTTGAGCGACGACGCGCTGAAGGCTGCGGCCGAGTCGCACGGCGTCTTCGCCAAGCTCACGCCGCTGCACAAGGAACGCATCGTGCGGGCGTTGCGCGCCGGCGGCCACGTGGTGGGATTCATGGGCGACGGCATCAACGACGCGCCCGCGCTGCGCGCGGCCGACATCGGCATCTCGGTGGACAGCGCAGTGGACATCGCCAAGGAAGCGGCCGACATCATCCTGCTCGAGAAGAGCCTGCTGGTGCTCGACGACGGTGTGGTCGAAGGCCGCACCACCTTCTGCAACATGCTGAAGTACATCCGCATGACGGCCAGCTCCAATTTCGGCAATGTGCTGAGCGTGCTGGTGGCCAGTGCCTTTCTGCCCTTCCTGCCGATGCTGCCGCTGCAGCTGCTGGTGCAGAACCTGCTCTACGACATCGGGCAGACCGGCATTCCGTTCGACAGCGTCGATGCCGAGCTGGTGACGAAGCCGTTGAAATGGAACCCGGCCGAAATCGGTCGCTTCATGATCTTCTTCGGGCCCATCTCCTCACTCTTCGACATCATCACCTTCGCCGTGATGTGGTGGGTGTTCGACGCCAACAGCGTGGCCCGTCAGACGCTGTTCCAGTCGGGCTGGTTCGTCGTCGGCCTGCTAACGCAGACGTTGGTGGTGCACATGGTGCGCACACCGAAGCTGCCCTTCGTGCAAAGCCGCGCCGCCGCGCCACTGATGGCGATGACGCTGGCGATCGTGGCCGTCGGCCTGTGGCTGCCGCTCTCGCCGCTGGCCGGGTACTTCAAGCTGCAGGCCTTGCCAGCAGCGTACTACGGCTGGCTGATGGCCATTCTGCTGGGCTACTGCCTGCTGACCACCGGGATGAAGCGCCACTACATCCGGCGCTACGGCTGGCAATGATGGCGAGGTCACCGACATGAAGACCAAGGTGAACCCCGAAGTCCTCAAGCTCGGCCTCGTCAGTTTCCTGACCGACCTCAGCTCGGAAGCCATCTTCTCGGTGTTCGCGGTGTTCTTCACCACGGTCGCCGGGGCACCCGCCGCCTTGCTGGGCCTGATCGAGGGCTTGGCGGACTTCTCGGCATCGTCGCTCAACTACCTGGCCGGCTGGCTTTCGGATCGCAGCGGCAAACGCAAGGTGTTCGCCATCGCGGGCTACGGCTTCTCGACACTGGCCAAGACCATCCTGCTGGTGTCGACCTCTATCGTCGGCCTGGGCGCGTTCCGCGTCATCGAGCGGCTGGGCAAGGGGTTTCGCGGGCCGCCGCGGGACGCCTGGCTGTCGTCGCTGGCCGACCCCGCCACCCGGGGCTATTCGTTCGGCGTGCACAAGGCCTTGGACAAGGCCGGCGCCGTGTTCGGCCCTTTGATGGCGTATGGCCTGCTGAGGTGGCTGGGCGAATCGGCTGGGGCCTATCAGGCGCTGTTCTGGGTCGCGTTCGTTCCAGCCGTGCTCAGCGTCGTGGTGCTGGGGCTGATGAAGGACCAGCCTGGCACGCCCCACGAGCGTGAAAGCGTCGGCGCCAATTGGCACGCGCTCAGCCCCGGCTTCAAGCGCTTTCTCGTGCCGGCGGGTGTGTTCGCGCTGGCCTATTACAGCCTGGGTTTTCTGCTGCTGAAGGCGCATGCGGTGGGTTTCAGCCTGACCGATACGGTCCTGCTGTACGCGCTGTTCAACGCGGTGTGCGTCGTCGCGGCGCCGCTGGTGGGACGTCTGGGCGACACGATCGGCCGCAGCCGCGTCGTGCTGCTCGGGTACGGCCTGTTTGCTGTCATCAATCTCGCGCTCTTTTGGGCCGACCAGGGCTGGCAGGTGATTGCGCTGTTCGCGCTGTATGGCGTCTTCTATGCCGTCGAAGAGTCGCAGAGCAAGGCCTTCATTGCCGACCTGGAACCCGAGCGGCGGGCGACGGCGGTCGGTGCCTACAACTTCGTCACCGGCGTGCTCTACCTGCCGGCGTCGCTGGTGGCCGGTGCGCTGTGGACCGTCGATCCGCGCTGGGTCTTTGGCCTGTCGACGCTGCTGGCGGTTTCAGCCATGGCGCTGTTTGGCTGGTTTCAACCTGCTGGCGCCAGCCCGCAGTCGAACGTCGCCGACCCGGCGGGCCCCAAATGACGCGCATCCATTGCAGTGCGCTGTCAGCTGCCAACGGCGGCTGGCAGTGATCCTTTTTGGCAGTCTCTCTCGATCAGCGGGTACCAACTCTATGGAGCAGGCACTGCGCCATCACGGGCGTGTGGGCGGCGAGGTCCACCGCCGTTTCCGCGGCGGCTTCAGGACGGCGTGCTGTCGGCCTTCTTCAGGCGCACGGCGGTGCGTTTGACCGGGGCAGCAACGTCGGCGCTTTCCACCAGGCTGGCGGCGAGAACGGTCTCCGGCGTGACGCCGGCCACTTCCGGCACAGGCTCGCTGCCGTCCTTGGCGTCCTTGATGACCCGGCTGAAGGGCGTGAGCATCTGCACCAGCTGGCCGTAGATCTTGGGGCAGCCGGCCACGACTTCGCGCTGGTAAAGATAGTCCGACTCGCCGGTGAAATTGCCGATCAGGCCGCCGGCCTCGGTGATCATCAGCGAGCCGGCAGCGACGTCCCAGGGGCTCAGGCCGGTCTCGAAGAAGCCGTCGTACCAACCGGCGGCGACGTAGCAGAGGTCGAGTGCCGCTGCGCCGGGGCGGCGCAAGCCAGCGCACTGCGACATCACCGTTTCCATCATCTTCAGGTAGCGCGCCAGGTTGTCGCCCTTGCGGAAGGGAAAGCCGGTGCCGATCAGGGCGTCGGCCATGCGCAGGCGCTTGGACACCCGCAGCCGCCGGTCGTTGAGAAAGGCGCCGCGGCCCTTGCTGGCGAAAAACAGGTCGTTGCGCGACGGGTCGTAGACGACGGCCTGCTCGACCTTGCCGCGAAACGCCAGGGCGATCGACACGGCATACACCGGCAATCCATGGATAAAGTTGGTGGTGCCGTCGAGCGGATCGATGATCCACAGGTACTCGCTGTGCTTTGCGCCATGTTGGCGGCCCGACTCTTCGGCCAGGATGCCGTGGCCGGGGTAGGCCGTGAGGAGGACTTCGATGACGGCCTGTTCGGCTGCCTGGTCGACCTCGGTGACGAAATCGTTGACGCCCTTGGAGGTGACCTGCAGGCGCTCCACGTCGAGGGCGGCGCGGTTGATGATCGAGCCGGCTGCGCGCGCCGCCTTGACGGCGATGTTGAGCATCGGATGGAGGGTCTGCGTCATGGGGCAACCTAGGGCGGGCGGGGCGGGGATCGATCGGCGGGGAGAAAGAGCGGGCGGCGACAATCGGCGCCGCGCCTGACGCAACAGCGTTCAGGGCAGCGCGATTTTAGCCGGCCATGACTCTCGCCCCCGCACCGACCACCCGTTTCGTTCTCTGCAAGACCAGCCATGCCGGCAACGTGGGCGCTGCCGCGCGTGCCATCAAGGTGATGGGCTTTGGCGATCTGGTGCTGGTGGCGCCGCGTTACGACGATGTGCTGGACCACGACGAGACCGTCGCCATGGCCAGCGGCGCCACGGATGTCTTGGCCAGCGCGCGCGTGGTGGCCAGCCTGACCGAGGCTCTCGACGGCATCGACCACGTCTGCGCCACGGCGATGACGCCGCGGGATTTCGGTCCACCGACCGCCGCGCCGCGGGCTCACTTCGAGGCGCTGACGCGCCTGGGTCCAGGCGGCCCGCAGGCGGTCGCTTTTGTCTTCGGCAGCGAGCGCTTCGGCCTGGCCAATGACGATGTCTACCGTTGTCACCAATGCCTTTCCATTCCCGCCGCGCCCGGCTACGGCTCCTTGAATCTGGCCCAGGCGGTGCAGTTGATCGCCTACGAATGGCGCCAGGCGCTGGGCGGCTATGCCGTGGTTGAGCGCAGGGCGGCGCCGGTGATCGCCGACGCCCAGGCGGTGCAAGGCCTGCTGACGCACCTGGGCGAGGCGTTGGTGGCGATCGGCTATCTCGATCCGGCGGCGCCGAAGAAGCTGCTGCCCCGCCTGAACCAGGTCCTGAACCGGGCTCAGTTGACCGAGGAGGAAGTGCACATCCTGCGTGGCATTGCACGCAACCTCGTGGCCTGCAAGAAATAGCGGCCGCGCCTACACTGGCCCGGCACTCCAAAGCCCACCGACATGCTCAGCCGCCTGCGTGAAGACATTGCCTGCATCCGCGAACGCGACCCCGCCGCGCGTTCGACGTGGGAGGTGCTCACCTGTTACCCCGGTCTGCATGCGCTGGTTCTGCACCGCTGGGCGCATGCCTGCTTGGGCGTTGGCCTGCTTTGGCTCGGCCGGTTCATCTCGCACCTGGCACGCTTTTTCACCGGTATCGAGATCCATCCCGGCGCCACCATCGGCCGCCGGGTGTTCATCGATCACGGCATGGGCATCGTGGTCGGCGAGACCGCCGAAATCGGCGACGAGTGCACCATCTATCAAGGCGTGACCCTGGGCGGCACGCGGCTGGAGAAGGGGGCCAAACGTCACCCGACTTTGGGCCGGGGTGTCATCGTCGGGGCCAACTCGCAAGTGCTGGGGGGCTTCACCGTCGGTGACGGCGCGCGCATTGGCTCCGGCGCGGTGGTGGTCAAGGCGGTGCCGCCGGGCGCCACGGCGGTCGGCAATCCGGCGCGGATCCTGCAAGCCGAGGTTGAAGCGGCGCGCGAAGAAGCCGCTTCGCGCATGGGTTTCTCGGCCTATGGCGTGACACAGGGCGACGACCCGGTTGCGCAGGCCATGAAAGGGCTGATCGACAACGCCAGTGGCCATGAGCACCAGATAGCCTTGCTGTGGCAGGCGATCGAGAAGCTGTCGCAGCGCTCGCGCGAGTTGCCTGGTGAGGCTTGTGTGCCCCAGGACGCTCAGACGGGTGAACACTTCGATGCCGAGCGCCTGAACCGCTTGGTCAAGTAGTCGCGAGGCGCCTGCGTCAACCCCGGCGCGTGGGTGGCGTTCAATCGCTGGCGGTTTGCACGATCTGGCAAACTGCCCCCGACCGGTGCCGACAGACGCCGGATTTCCAACCCAAGGAGACATTCGATGCACCCTGTTCTGATGCGGCTGCTCGCCGCGACCACGCTGGCCTTTGCGGCCATGGGCGCCAGCGCGCAGCCAGCCGAGCTCGAGGGCGTGAAGCTCGAGCCGACGGCCCAGGTGGGTGGCGCGGCGCTCACGCTCAATGGCGCCGGCGTGCGCACGCGCGCCATCTTCAAGGTCTATGTGGCCGGGCTGTATGTGCCGGCCAAGTCCAACAGTGCCGCGGCCCTGCTCGGGCAGAAGGGTCCGCGCCGTGTGGCCATCACGATGCTGCGCAACGTCGACGCCGATACCTTTGCCGGCGCCTTGATCGAAGGCCTGCAGAAGAACCACACGGACGCGCAGCTGGCCGGTTTCAAGGCGCAAATCGATGCCTTGTCAGCCAGCTTGAAGGCTGCGGGCGAGGCCAAGAAGGGGGACGTGATCCACCTCGACTTCGCGCCGGACACGGGCACGCGCGTGGTCGTCAACGGCAAGCCGCAGGGCAGTGCCATTGCCGGTGAAGACTTCTACACCGCGGTGCTGAGGATCTGGCTGGGAGACAAGCCGGCCGATGCCGATCTGAAGAAGGGCATGGTCGGCGCTTGAGGCTCACGCGCCCGCCGTCGGCGGGCGCGAGCCTGCGCGTCGTGTCAGACGCGCGGCGTTGACTGCACCGGCGCCGGCAGGGTCTGCACCGGCTGGGTGCCGGCGGGTGCGCGCGTGACGCGCGTCTTGCCGCCCGTGGTCACCAGCACGACGGGGTCGCCGGCGTTGAAGTTCTCGCCGGCTTTGGCCTGGACGATGGCGCGGCGCTCGCCGTTGCGCAGTTGCAGCAGGATTTCAACCGCGTCTTCACGGGTGGCACTGCGCTCGATGGCGTTGCCGACGACGGCACCGGCCACGGCGCCAATCACGCCGATCACGGCCTGCTCCTTGCCAGACGAGCGGGTCGAGCCGGCGACGCCGCCGATCACCGCGCCGGTGGCGCCGCCCACGCCGCTCTGGTTGCCTTCGACGCTGACAGGCCGAACCGACAGCACGGTGGCTTCCTGCACATTGGCCAGCCGTTGCGCGTCACCGCGTTGGACGACGTCCGGGCTGGTGGTGGTGCAGGCTGACAGCAGGGCTGCCATGGCGGCAGCGATCAGGGTCTTGGTCATCATGGTCGTTGCGCTTTCAAAGAAGTTGGCCCTGGGCCAACGGCCGCGGCCCCGGCTCGGTTGACGGGCACGCCTCGGGCGGGTTCCCGTGACGGCGTAACGAAGTGTTGCCGGCGCCGCGCCGAGCGCTCAAGCGTGAAGTCTTGACGAACGCGGCACGCTGGCGAGCAGGAACTCCATCTGGTCGGCCAAGATGCGGCGACCGCGCAGGATCATGTCCTCATGCAGGCTGGGCACGTAGGGCAGGTACATCAGGGTCATGCGCGCTTCCTCGGGCAGGCGGTTGCCCTTGCGTCCGTTGCAGCTGCGGCAGGCGGTGATGCAATTCATCCAGCTGTCGTGCCCGCCACGCGAGGTCGGCACGATGTGTTCGCGCGTCAAATCGTCGAGCGCGAAGCGGTGCCCGCAGTAGGCGCAGATCTGCCGATCGCGCGAGAACAGTTTGTGGTTGGCCAGCGCAGGCGCCTGGCGCCAGGCGCGGCTCGGCACGGCGCCGCGCACGGCGATGATGGGCTGAACCTCGATGCGCGACTGGCGGCCGGTGCTGCGTTGGACGCCGCCGCGCAAGACCTTGATCGTCTCGCCGAGCGTCCACGCCACGCCGTCACTGGCATAGATCACCGCCGCTTCCTTGGCGGTGATCCAGGCCTGCGGTCGGCCAGACACATCGAGCTGCAGAACGTCCACTTCAGTGTTGCTCCTGACCCGAAGAGTAAACCAATCCTGGCCCGCGCCTCCAGCGGGGTCCGGTCGGAGCGCGGCGTGGGCGCGACAAGAGGGTCACGACGGCGTCACATTCAGCGCCCGGCAGGTTCGCGCTGAGGGCGCGGATGCGGACGGCTTCGCGCCGGCCATTGGCGTGACCAACTAGGCGCGCAAGCCTAGAAAAAGAGACCCTTCGGGTGCGCAGGGCGCGCGCAGGTCTGCAAAATAGAACGATCGTTCGATTTTCAATACCAAACCCGCCCCACGTGACTGCCGAGATCGACTCCCTCGACCCCACCCCGCGGCGCGGCGCCCTGCAGAAGGGGCAGCAGACGCGGGCAACGATTCTTGATGCGGCCCTGGGTCTGGCCTCGCACATGGGCCTGGAGGGGTTGTCGATCGGCGCGCTGGCAGAAGTCACGCAGATGAGCAAGTCGGGTGTGTTTGCGCATTTCGGCTCGCGCGAAGAACTGCAGATTTCCGTGATCCGCGAGTACCACGCGCGCTTCGAAGAAGAGGTCTTCTACCCCGCCATGCAGGAAGCGCGTGGCCTGCCGCGACTGCGCTCGCTGTTCGAGCGCTGGGTCAAACGGGTATCGATCGAGGTCGATTCCGGCTGCATCTACATCAGCGGCGCGGTCGAGTTCGACGACCGGCCCGGGCCCGTGCGCGACGCCCTGGCTTCCATGGTCGTGGCTTGGCATGCCGCGCTGGCGCGGGCCATCCGCCAAGCGGTCGACGCGGGCCACCTGGCAGAGGCGACCGACGCCACGCAGATGCTGTTCGAGCTGCACGGCCTGATCTTGGCCCTTCATCACGATGCCCGCTTCCTGCGCCTGCCGGGTGCGGTCGAGCGGGCGACTCGGGCCTTTGACCACGTGCTGTCGCATTACGTAAGGGCGCAGGTCGTTGCCCCGACTTACGTCACACCGAGACGCCAATCCGCGCGGCAGCGCTGAGTTTTTCAAGCTTCCAAGAAACCCCGGAGTACGCCATGGCCCACTACACCCCACCGCTGCGCGACATGCAATTCGTCATGCACGAGTTGCTCGACGCGCTGCCGCAGCTCAAGGAGATCCCGGCTTACGCCGACCTCGACGCCGACACCATCAATGCCGTGCTTGAAGAGGGCGGCAAGTTCGCGGCGGAAGTGTTGATGCCAATCAATCACAGCGGTGACCGCGAGGGCTGCAGCCTGGACAAGGCGAGCCATGCGGTGAAGACGCCGACGGGCTTCAAGGCAGCCTATGCGCAGTATGTCGAGGGCGGCTGGCCGGCCCTCTCGACCGACCCGGCCTTCGGTGGCCAGGGCCTGCCGCACCTGGTCAACCAGTGCTTCTACGAGATGCTGAATTCGGCCAGCCAGGCCTGGACGATGTACCCCGGCCTCTCGCATGGCGCCTACGAGTGCCTTCACGTGCACGGCACGCCCGAGCAAAAGGCGCTCTACCTGCCCAAGCTGTCGTCTGGCGTCTGGACCGGCACCATGTGCCTGACCGAGCCGCATTGCGGCACCGATCTGGGCATGCTTCGCAGCAAGGCCGAACCGCAGCCCGACGGCAACTACCGCATCAGCGGCGGCAAGATCTTCATCTCCTCGGGTGAGCACGATCTGGCCGAGAACATCATCCACCTGGTGTTGGCACGCTTGCCCGAGGCGCCGGCCGGCAGCAAAGGCATCTCGCTGTTTGCCGTACCGAAGTTCAACGTCAATGCGGACGGCTCGCTCGGCAGCCGCAACGGCATCACCTGCGGCGCACTGGAAGAGAAGATGGGCATCCACGGCAACTCGACCTGCCAGATGAACCTGGACGGCGCCCAAGGCAGCCTGGTCGGTGCGCCGAACAAAGGCTTGGCGGCGATGTTCGTGATGATGAACGCAGCACGCATCGGCGTGGGCAACCAGTCACTCGGCCTGACCGAGGTGGCCTACCAGAACGCGGTGAGCTATGCCAAGGACCGCCTGCAGATGCGCTCGCTGAGCGGTCCGAAGGCCCCCGAGAAAGCCGCCGACCCCATCATCGTGCATCCCGATGTGCGCAAGATGCTGCTCACCGCGCGGGCTTACGCCGAGGGCGCGCGGGCGCTCTCCATGCACACCGTGCTGCTGCTCGACCGCGAACTCAAGCACCCGGACCACGCGGTTCGTCAGGCCTGCGCCGATGAGGTCGCCTTGCTGACGCCCATCATCAAGGCCTTCTTCACGGACAACGCGTGGCTGGCCACTTCGCACTGCATGCAGGTCTATGGTGGCCACGGCTACATCGCCGAGTGGGGCATGGAGCAGTACGTGCGCGACGCCCGCATCAACATGATCTACGAGGGCACCAACACCATCCAGTCGCTCGACCTGCTTGGACGCAAGGTGCTGGCCGACAACGGCAAACGCCTGAAGACCTTCGGCAAGCGGATTGCCGACTTCATCGAGGAGGAGGGCACCAACGAGGCGATGCAGGAGTTCATCAACCCCTTGGCGGACCTGGGTGACAAGGTGACCAAGCTGACGACCGAACTGGGACTGAAGGCCTTCGCCAATGCCGACGAAGTTGGCGCCGCCGCGGTGGACTACCTGCGCGTCGTCGGCCACCTGACGTTTGCCTACCTCTTTGCCCGCATGGCCAAGATTGCGCTGGAGAAACAGGGGTCGGGCGACCCCTTCTACACCGCCAAGCTGGCCACGGCACGCTTCTACTTCGCCAAACTCTTGCCCGAGACGTCCGGGCTGATTCGCAGTGCGCGCGCCGGCGTGGCGCCGCTGATGGCGATGGACGAAGCGCTGTTCTAGAAATGACAACCCCAAGCTCGCTGCGCTCGCGCCCCCCAGGGGGAGCTCAGTACCTTGGGACGGCCCTACGGTACTGACAGGAGAAAACGATGACCCGATTCCAAGTTCGCAAAGTGGCCGTGCTCGGCGCTGGCGTGATGGGCGCCCAGATCGCCGCCCACCTCGTCAATTGCAAGGTGCCGGTGGTGTTGTTCGATCTGGCCGCGAAGGAAGGGCCAAAGAGCGCCATCGCCCTGAAGGCCATCGACAACTTGAAGAAGTTGAAGCCGGCGCCGCTGGGCCTGCCCGAGGACGCCGCGCTGATTCAAGCGGCGAATTACGAGGAGCATCTGGCCTTGCTGGGCGAGTGCGATCTGGTGATCGAGGCGATTGCCGAGCGCATGGACTGGAAGCTCGACCTCTACACGAAGATCGCGCCGCACGTGCCTGCGCACGCCCTGCTGGCGTCGAACACCTCGGGTCTGTCGATCACCCAACTGTCGGCCGCGCTGCCCGAGGCCATCAAACCGCGCTTCTGCGGCATCCACTTCTTCAACCCGCCGCGTTACATGGCGCTGGTGGAGCTGATCAACACGCCGACCACCGAGACGCGGGTGCTGGACGAACTCGAGGCATTCGTGACCACCTACCTCGGCAAGAGCGTGGTGCGGGCCAAGGACACGCCCAACTTCATCGCCAACCGCGTCGGCATTGCCGGCATGCTGGCCACGATCAAGGAGGCCGAGACCTTCGGCCTCAGCGTCGACGTGGTTGACGACCTTACTGGCAAGAAGCTTGGTCGCGCCAGCAGTGGCACCTTCCGTACCGCCGACGTGGTCGGCCTGGACACGATGGCCCATGTCATCAAGACGTTGCAGGACAACCTTGCCGACGACCCCTTCTTCCCGAGCTACGCCACACCGGCCGTGTTGTCGGGCCTGATCCAGGCCGGCGCGCTGGGCCAGAAAACCGGCGCAGGTTTCTACAAGAAGGTCGGCAAGGACATCCTGCGCCTCGACCCGGCGACGCAGGCCTATGTGGCTGGCGGCGGCAAGGCTGATCCGATCGTCGACAGAATTCTGAAGAAGCCGCCGGCAGAGCGCCTGAAGCTGCTGCGCGAGTCGAGCAATCCGCAGGCCCAATTCGTCTGGGCGATCCTGCGGGACTCGTTCCACTACGCTGCGGTGCACCTTGAGGACATCGCGGAGAGTGCGCGCGACGTCGACTTCGCGATGCGTTGGGGCTTCGGCACCAAACAAGGCCCGTTCGAGCTGTGGCAAGAGGCCGGCTGGCAGCAGGTGGCCGGCTGGGTGAAGGAAGACATCGAGGCCGGCAAAGCCTTGTCCAAGGCGCCGTTGCCAGCCTGGGTCTTCGACGGACGCACAGGCGTGCACACGGCGGAGGGCTCCTGGTCGCCAGGCCGGCAGGCGTATGTGGCGCCGTCGTCGCTGCCGGTCTACCAGCGCCAGCATTTCCCCGAAGCCGTGCTTGGTGCCGGTGCGGCGGTGCCGCTGCAGAGTGGTACTGAGCTGTTCAAGAACGCGGAGGTACGGGTCTGGACACTCGACGGCGAGGTGGTCATTGCCAGCATCACCGCCAAGCTGCACCTCATCAGCCCGACCGTGGCCGAGGGGCTGCAACAGGCCTTGGACATCGCCGAAGGCGGCTACCAGGGCCTCGTGATCTGGTCACCCGACGACGTGTTCTCGGCCGGCGCGAACCTCGAAGCCCTGATGCCGGTGTTCATGAAGTCGGGTGCCAAGGGCATCGACCCTGAGCTGAAGAAGTTCCAGGACTTCATGCTGCGCCTGCGCTACGCCCAGGTGCCGGTGATCAGCGCGATCCGCGGCATCGCACTGGGGGGCGGCTGCGAACTCGCGGTGTACTCGACCCGGCGCGTGGCCGCCATGGAGAGCTATGTCGGCTTGGTCGAGGTCGGCGTCGGCCTGGTGCCGGGCGCTGGCGGCCTGACCTACATCGCACGGCGCGCCGCCGAGATGGCGGCGGCCGGCAACGCCAATGCCGACATCTTTGCTTTCGTCAAGGACGGCTTCACCAACGCCGCAATGGCCAAGGTCGGGACCAGTGCGATCGAGTCGAAGAAACTCGGCTACCTGGTCGAAGGCGACCTGATCGTGCCGCACAAGGACGAACTTTTGTACGTCGCCACCCAGCAGGCCAAGGCCCTCTTCAGCGCCGGCTACCGGCCGCCCGTCAAGCGTTTGTTCCCCGTGGCCGGCCGCAGCGGCATCGCCACCATCAAGGGCCAGTTGGCCAACATGCGCGACGGCGGCTTCATCAGCGCCCACGACTTCCACATCTCCGCCCTGATCGCCGACGTGGTGTGTGGCGGCGAAGTCGATGCCGGAGCCATGGTCAGCGAGGAGTACCTGATGGCGCTCGAGCGAAAACACTTCTGCGCCTTGCTGGAACATCCGAAGAGCCAGGAACGGATCATGGGAATGCTGTCGACCGGCAAGCCGGTGAGGAACTGATCATGAGCAAACAAGTGCAAGACGCCTACATCGTTGCCGCCACGCGCACGCCGATCGGCCGCTCGGGGCGTGGCTACTTCCGCAACACGCGGCCCGACGACTTGTTGGTCGCCGCTGTGCGCAGCGCCTTGGCCCAGGTGCCCAACCTGGATCCCAAGGCGATTGAAGACGCCATCATCGGGTGCAGCTTTCCCGAGGGCGAGCAGGGCATGAACATGGCGCGCGCCGCGATGGTGCTGGCGGGCCTGCCGCACTCGGTCGGCGGCGTCACCGTCAATCGCTTCTGCGCCTCGGGCCTGACCGCCTTGCAGATGGCGGCCGACCGCATCCGCGTCGGCGAAGCCGATGTGATGATCGCCGGCGGGGCCGAGAGCATGAGCATGGTGCCCATGGGCGGCAACAAGCCCTCGTTCAACCCGGAGGTGTTTGCGCGCGACGAGAACGTCGGCATCGCCTACGGCATGGGCTTGACGGCGGAGAAGGTGGCGACGCAGTGGAAAGTGTCGCGCGAGGCGCAGGACGCGTTCGCCCTGGCTTCGCACCAGAAGGCGCTCAAGGCCATGGCCGCGGGCGAGTTTTCCGCCGAGATGACGCCGATCGACATCGTCGATCGTTTCCCGAACCTGAGCACCGGCGAAGTCGGCACGAAGACACGTCGCGTCAATCTCGACGAAGGCGCCCGACCCGACACCTCGCTCGAAGGCCTGGCCAAGCTGAAGCCGGTGTTCGCCGCCAAGGGCAGCGTCACCGCCGGCAACAGCTCGCAAACCAGCGACGGTGCTGGCGCACTGGTTCTTGCCAGCGAGCGGGCGATCAAACAGTTCAACCTGAAGCCGCTGGCGCGCTTCGTCAGCTACGCAGCCCGCGGCGTGGCGCCAGAGATCATGGGCATCGGTCCGATCGAAGCGATTCCGGCGGCGCTGAAGTACGCCGGCCTGTCGCTGGCCGACATCGGCTGGGTCGAGTTGAACGAGGCCTTCGCCGCGCAAGCGCTGGCCGTCATCAACACCGTGGGCCTGGACCCCAGCCGGGTCAACCCGATGGGCGGCGCGATCGCGCTGGGTCACCCGCTCGGTGCCACCGGTGCCATACGCGCCGCCACCGTGGTGCACGCGCTGCACAGGCACCAGCTGAAGTACGGCATGGTCACGATGTGCGTGGGCATGGGCCAAGGCGCCGCCGGCATCCTCGAGCGCGTGTAAGGAGAGGCGCCATGAACATCAAGGCGGGCATCCTCAACGGCGTTGCAACGATCGAGATCGCGCGCCCGGAGAAAAAGAACGCGCTCACGATGGCGATGTACCAGGCGATGGCCACGGCCCTCGACGCCGCCGGCGCCGACGCCAGCGTGCGCGCCGTGCTCATCACCGGGCAGCCAGGTGTCTTCACCTCGGGCAACGACATCGAGGACTTCATGTCGCGCCCGCCCGGGCAAGGCAGCGAGGGCCTCGACTCTCCCGTGTTTCGCTTCATGAAGGCGCTGCTGGCCTGCGACAAGCCTGTCGTCGCCGCCGTCACCGGTGCGGCCATCGGCATCGGCACCACGCTGCTGCTGCATTGCGACCTGGTTTATGTCGCCGACGATGCGCGTCTGGCCATGCCCTTCGTCAGTCTCGGTCTGGTACCGGAGTTCGCCTCCAGCCTGCTGGTGCCGCAATTGATGGGCCATCGCCGCGCCGCCGAGAAATTGTTGTTGGGCGATCCATTCACGGCCGAGCAGGCGATGGAGTGCGGCATCGCCAATGCCGTGTTGCCCGCCGCCGAGGTGGTCAACCATGCCCGCCGCGTCGCCGAGCGCTTCAATGCCCTGCCGCCGGGCGCCGTGCGCGAGTCCAAGCAATTGCTGCGTGGCCCGCAGCGCGAGCAGATCGAGGCCGCCATCCGCGTCGAAGGCGCCTTGTTTGCCAAGCGTCTGCGCAGCCCTGAAGCGATGGAAGCCTTCCAGGCCTTCTTCCAGAAGCGCAAGCCTGACTTCTCCAAGTTCTAGCCGACGCGATGAGCCTGACCGCGAAGCTCTTGCTCTCGCCCTTGCTGGTGGCACAAGCCCTGGCCACGCGCGTGCGCATGCCGCGCCTGCCGGAGGCCGAGGGCGCGCGTGACGGCGAAGTGGGACGCGGCCCGCTGCTGCGCCTGCTGATCCTGGGCGACTCGTCGGCGGTCGGTGTCGGCGTCGCTCGGCAGCAGGATGCCCTGGCGGGGCACCTGACGCGCGCACTGGCCAAACAGTGCGCCGCCCGCGTTCGCTGGGAGCTGTTGGCGCGCTCGGGCGTGTCGAGCAAGGCCTGCTTGAAAATGCTGCAGAACGAGTACCGCGGCGGCGCCGACATCGCCGTTGTCGTGCTCGGTGTCAACGATGTCGTCGAGCAGGTGCCGTCGCGCGAGGCCGTGCACGCCCGACAGTCGATTGCCAACCGGCTGCGCAACGCGCATGGCGTCGCTCATGTGGTCTTCGCACCCCTGCCACCGGTGGGTCGGTTTCCGGGCCTGCCGCAACCGCTGCGCTGGGTGGCGGGCAGCGACGCCAGGCGTCACGACAGGGCGGTTGCCGACTGGGCCGACTCGCGCGACGATGTGTCGCATGTCGCGATCGACCTGCCCCTGAACCGGGGCGTGATGGCGGCCGACGGTTTTCACCCGGGTGAGCCCGTCTACCGTGTCTGCGGCGTGGCCTTGGCGGAGCACATCGCGCACCAGGTGTGGCCTGGTCTGCGGCCCGCGAGCCGCTGAGTCTCAGTCAGACGCGCGGGTGCGCCTGACGGCCCAGCGATCCAGCTTGGCGCGCGCGCCGTTGTGCGCCGGGTCCATTGCGCTGTCGTGGTCCGGCGCCTTGGCGCACAACTCGACGACATAGCCGTTCGGGTCGCGGAAGTAAATCGAGTCGATGAAGCCGTGATGGGACACGCCGCGTGTTTCGATGCCCTGTGCTTTGCCTCGGGCCAGCATCGCTGGAAGGACCGCCGGCTCGACCTCGAGTGCGAGGTGCAAGTCGTAGTCGTGTTGGGGCTTGAAGTCGAACGGCATGTCCGCAGACTCGAAGAAAGCGACGAAGGAGCCGTCGTCTAGGCGATAGAAGGTGTGCAGGGTCTCGGTGGCCCGACCACTCTTCGTCTCGTTGATCTCGAGGGTTCCCGACAAGGGCAGGCCCAGGAAGTCTTCGTAGAAGCGCCGGGTCTGCTCAGAGTTGCGACAGCGGTAGGCGCTGTGATGCAGCTTGCGGATCATGTTCAGACGGCCAGCATGGGGTTGCCCTTGAGACTGGCGGCATAGCCGTCGATGGCCGCATTGACGTCCTTCCAACTCGGCAGCGCCTTCATCCGGCCGAGCCAGGCCTGGACCTTGGGGTAGGCGGCATAGTCGCTACCGGTGATCTCGCCCAGGGCAACAAAAGACGCCGCGTAGCCAGTGAACCGGTCGACCACTTGCATGTCGAGTGGCATGCGGGGTTCGCTGGCAAGTAGCACGCCGGGGCGACTGGTGGTGCAGGCGGGGTGGAAGTAGAGCTTCATGGGGTATCGGCTGCGAAAAACAGCACGGCTGGATGCGCTGCCGCTTGAATTTGGTCACTCGCGCGGAAGGGGTCGCGGTCGGCCATTCTTGTCGATCGCGACATAGGTGAGGTTGGCCTCGGTCACCTTCACCACTTGCAGGTTGGCTGGGTCGCGTTCGGCATAAACCTCGACGTGCACGGTGACCGAGGTGGTGCCGATGCGCTCGATGCGGGCATAGAAGCTGAGCAGGTCGCCGACCGACACCGTCTGCTTGAAGAGGAACTGGTTCACTGCCACGGTGGCGATGCGGCCCTTGGCCACGCGTGAGGGCAGGACGGCGCCGGCCATGTCCACCTGGGCCATGATCCAGCCGCCGAAGATGTCGCCGTTGCTGTTGGTGTCGGCGGGCAGGGGCATCACCCGCATCACCAGTTCGCTGCCGTCAGCCAGGCGAGGCGGCGCCATCACGGAGGCGGGGTGTTGGGCATGAATCATGGCTTCGTGCGCTTCCAGGACGGTGCGACCATTCTTCCACGACACTTGAGGCATGCGTTCCCTAGCCCCTGCCAGCTTGCCTGTTTCCGCCACGAGCCCACCCTTGCCCAGTGCCGGCTTGTCCACCGTGCGCAAACTGTTGCCCTACGTCTGGCAGTGGCGCTGGCGCGTGTTGCTGGCGCTGGCCTGCCTGGTGGCGGCCAAGATGGCCAACATCGGCGTGCCGCTGGTGCTCAAGCAGTTGGTTGATGCCCTCGATCTGAAACCAGGCGACCCGCGCGCCGTGCTCGCCGTGCCAGTGGCGCTGCTGCTGGCCTACGGGGCCTTGCGCGTGTCGGTGACGCTGTTCACCGAGCTGCGCGAGTTCCTCTTCTACCCCGTGGCTGCGCGCATTGCTCGCCAGGTGGCCTTGCAGACCTTCGACCACCTGCTCAGTTTGTCGCTGCGCTTTCACCTCGAGCGCCAGACCGGCGGCGTGTCGCGGGATATCGAACGTGGCTCACGCGCGATCCACTCGCTGCTGAACTACTTCATCTACAACATCATCCCGACCCTGGTCGAGATCACCCTGGTCATCATTCTGCTGGCCAGCCGCTTCGACGGCTGGTTCGCGGCCATCACCTTTGGCGCCCTGGTGGCCTACATCGCCTACACCGTGACGGTGACGGAGTGGCGCACGCATTTCCGCCGCGCCATGAACGAGCAGGACAGCAAGGCCAACACGCGCGCGGTCGACGCGCTGATCAATTACGAGACCGTCAAGTACTTCGGCAACGAGCGCTTCGAGCAGGCGCGCTACGACGAGAACCTGCAGCGCCTGGAGAAGGCCTCGATCAAGTCGCAGACCTCGCTGTCGCTGCTCAACCTGGGCCAGAGCCTGATCATCGCGGTGACCGTCACACTGCTGATCTGGCGCGCCACGCTGGGCGTCGTCGACGGCAGCCTGACCCTGGGCGATCTGGTGCTGGTCAACGCGCTGATGATCCAGCTCTACATCCCGCTGAACTTCCTCGGCGTGATCTACCGCGAGATCAAGCAGTCGACGGTAGACATGGAGAAGATGTTCACGCTGCTGTCCACGCACCGCGAGATCGCCGATGCGCCCGGAGCGCCACCGCTGCACGTGCCCCAAGGCACGGTGCGTTTCGAGCATGTCAGCTTCTCGTACGACCCGGCGCGGCAGATCCTGGACGACATCAGCTTCGAGATCCCGGCCGGCAAGACGGTGGCGGTGGTCGGCTCCTCCGGTGCCGGCAAGTCGACGCTGGCGCGCCTGCTGTACCGCTTCTACGACGTCGACGCCCGGGGCAGCGGGCGCATCAGCATCGACGGCCAGGACATCCGCAGCGTGACGCAGACCAGCCTGCGCGCGGCCATCGGCATCGTGCCGCAGGACACCGTGCTGTTCAACGACACGGTGGAATACAACATCGCCTACGGCCGCGCTGGCGCCGGCACCGACGAAGTGCAGGCCGCAGCCAAGGCCGCGCACATCCACGACTTCATCGTTTCGACGCCGACGGGCTACGCCACGATGGTCGGCGAGCGCGGCCTGAAGCTCTCCGGCGGCGAGAAGCAGCGCGTGGCGATTGCCCGCACGCTGCTGAAGAACCCGCCGCTGATGATCTTCGACGAAGCCACCTCGGCGCTGGATTCGGCCAACGAGCGCGCGATCCAGGAAGAGCTGAAGAGCGCCGCGCACAACAAGACCACCCTGGTCATCGCCCACCGGCTTTCGACCGTGGCCGATGCGCACCAGATCCTGGTGATGGCCCAGGGCCGCATCGTCGAGCGCGGCTCGCATGCCGAGCTGCTGGCGCTGGAGGGGCGCTATGCCGAGATGTGGCGCCTGCAGCAAGCGGGCAACGGGGTGGGTGAGTCGCCTACGGGTTAACCCGTCAATGGATGTTGTAGGCAACTTTAGGGTCATCTGAATTCCTACAATCCGCGTTTCCTCTTTACCCCAAACCCTCCCGTAGGAGTTCCAGCCCATGAAAAAGTCACTTTTCGCTGTTGCGGCCCTGATGGCCACCGGCGTCGCCTTTGCGCAAGCAGCCGACACACTGAAGAAGATCAAGGACAGCGGCAGCGTGACGATGGGCGTGCGAGAGTCGTCTGGCGCCCTGAGCTATACGCTCGGCGACGGCAAGTACGTCGGCTTCCACGTCGACGTTTGCACCCAAGTGCTCGCCGACGTGCAGAAGTCGCTTGGCCTGGCCAAGCTGGATGTCAAGTATCAGGCCGTCACGTCGCAGAACCGCATCCCGCTGGTGCAGAACGGCACCGTCGATATTGAGTGCGGCTCGACCACCAACAACGCGACGCGGCAGAAAGACGTGACTTTCGCCGTCACCACTTACGTCGAGGAAGTGCGCATCGCCGTCAAGGCCAACTCCGGCATCACCTCGATCGCCCAGTTGAAGGACAAGAACGTCGCCACCACCACCGGCACCACCTCGGTGCAACTGCTGCGCAAGCACGAGCGGGCCAATGGCATCGACTTCAAGGAAGTCTTCGGCAAGGACCACGCCGACAGCTTCCTGCTGCTCGAGAGCGGCCGCGCCGATGCCTTCGTGATGGACGGCCAGATTCTGGCCGGCAATATCGCCCGGGCCAAGGTGCCTGCCGACTTCCGGATCGTCGGTGAAGTGCTGTCGGTCGAACCCATCGCCATCATGATGCGCAAGGACGATCCGGCCTTCAAGAAGGCGGTCGACGCCAGCATTGCCGCCCAGGTCAAGAGCGGCGCCCTGGCCAAGGCCTATGACAAGTGGTTCATGCAGGCGATCCCGCCGGCCAATACCAAGGTCGGCCTGGCTGCCAGCGACGCCACCAAGGCTGCGTGGGCCAACCTGAACGACAAGCCGGTCGAGGACTACGCCAAGAAGTAAGGCCCAGCCCCCCAGGCAAGCCCTGAGCCCGGATGGCGCGGGGCTTGCTTATGCTGCGCTGGCGCGGCGTCGGAACCCCGGCGTCGCGCTTTTTTCTTGGGGGTGCCGCCGGCACCCGTTGACCGGAGGCTGCGCAATGACGTGGGACTGGCAGGTTTTCCTGCAAGACACCGGAGGAGGGCAGACCTACCTCAACTGGATGCTCAGCGCCTGGGGCTGGACGCTCTCGGTGGCGGTTTGCGCGCTGGTGGTGGCACTGACGATGGGCTCGCTGATGGGCATCTTGCGCACCACGCCGAACAAGTGGTTCGTGGCCTTGGGCAACACCTGGACGGAGTTGTTTCGCAACATCCCGCTGCTGGTGCAGCTCTTCCTTTGGTACCACGTCATCCCGTCGATGTTTCTGGTGCTGCGCGAGGTGCCGAGCTTTGTGCTGGTGGTGCTGGCGTTGGGTTTCTTCACCTCGGCGCGCATCGCCGAGCAGGTCAAGGCCGGCATCCAGACGCTGCCCAAGGGCCAGACCTACGCCGGCCTGGCGATGGGCCTGACGTTGCCGCAGACCTACCGCTACGTGATCCTGCCGATGGCCTTTCGCATCGTCATCCCGCCGCTGACCTCGGAGTCGATGAACATCATCAAGAACTCGTCGGTGGCCTTCGCCGTGAGCATCACGGAGTTGACGATGTTCGCGATGCAGGCGCAGGAAGAAACCTCGCGTGGCATTGAGATCTACTTGGCAGTCACGGCGCTCTACTTCGTCTCGGCCTTCAGCGTCAACCGCCTGGCGCTCTTCATCGAGCACCGAGTCCAGGTGCCCGGCATGATCGGGGGCGGGAAATGAATCTCAACCTCGACTTCAGCTTCCTCAACTGGGGTGTCATCTCCAGCTTCGTCGCCAAGGGCCTGATCTTCTCGGTGCAGTTGACGGTCATCGCGATGATCGGCGGCATCGCCCTGGGCACCGTGTTGGCGCTGATGCGCCTGTCGGGCAAGAAGTGGCTGGTGGCGCCCGCGGCCTTCTACGTCAACACGCTGCGCTCGATCCCATTGGTGATGGTGATCCTGTGGTTCTTCCTGCTGATCCCGCTGCTGATCGGGCGGCCGATGGGCGCCGAGCTGTCGGCCATCATCACCTTCACGGTGTTCGAGGCGGCCTACTACTCCGAGATCATGCGTGCCGGCATCCAGAGCGTGCCCAAGGGCCAGGTCTATGCCGGCTATGCGGTGGGCATGACCTACCCGCAGTGCATGCAGTTGGTGGTTCTGCCGCAGGCCTTCCGCAACATGCTGCCGGTGCTGCTGACCCAGACCATCATCCTGTTCCAGGACACTTCGCTGGTCTATGCCATCGGCGCCTACGACCTGCTCAAGGGCTTCGAGGTCGCGGGCAAGAACTTCAACCGTCCGGTCGAGACCTATCTGGTCGCGGCCGTCGTTTACTTCGTGATCTGCTTCAGCCTGTCGATGCT
>JANNFB010000360.1:0-2667 GCA_031379365.1 Burkholderiales bacterium | reverse complement strand
TTGTCGCCGATGGGTGCGTCGCGCAGCACGGCCTCTAGTTCTTCTTCGAGTTCACGCAGCTCGCGCCGCGACCCAGAGCCGACGGCCAGGCGCCGGCCGATGGCGCCGCGCATCGAGCGCACCACATGCAGGTTGGTGGGGGTGCCGTCGCTGGTAAAGCCGGCCCGGTGGCTCTTCCACTCCGGCATCTCGGCCAGCTGGGTGCGCACCAGGTGCGGCAACGCCAGGTCTTCGAAGAAGACCTGCATGAACTCTTCCTTGGACAGGGTGAAGGTGAAATCGTCCTCGCCTTCGCCGGAATCGCTGGCCTGGCCCTTGCCCTTGCCGCCCTGGCCGTCCTTGGGCCGCTCGATGCGGTCTCCGCGAACGTATTCCTTGTTGCCCGGATGCACCATCTCGCGGCTGCCACCGGCACCATGGTGGAACACCGGCTCGGAGATGTCCTTCTTCGGGATCGTGATGTCTTCGGCGCGCTCGATGTCGCGGATGCCACGGCCGTCGATCGCGCGCTTGACCGCCTCGCGGATCTGCCCCTTGTAGCGGCGCAAGAAGCGCTCGCGGTTGCCGATCGACTTGTTCTTGCCCGACAGGCGGCGATCAATGATCTGCTGCAACACGTGCTGTCCTTCAGCTCGACTTGCGCACGCGCAGGTACCACTCGCAGAGCAGGCGCACCTGCTTGGAGGTGTAGCCCTTGGCGACCATGCGGGTGACGAAGTCTTCGTGCTTCTTGGCTTCGTCGGCACTGGCCTTGGCGTTGAAGCTGATGACGGGCAGCAGCTCTTCCGTGTTGGAGAACATCTTCTTCTCGATCACGGTGCGCAGCTTTTCGTAGCTGGTCCAGACCGGGTTGTTGCCCTGGTTGTTGGCGCGCGCGCGCAGCACGAAGTTGACGATCTCGTTGCGGAAGTCCTTCGGGTTGGCAATGCCAGCCGGTTTCTCGATCTTCTCGAGCTCGCCGTTCAGCGAGGCCCGGTCGAAGACCTCGCCGGTGTCGGTGTCGCGGTACTCGTGGTCCTGGATCCAGTAGTCGGCGTAGGTGACGTAGCGGTCGAAGATGTTCTGGCCGTACTCGCTGTAGCTCTCGAGGTAGGCGGTCTGGATCTCCTTGCCGATGAACTCGGCGTAGCGCACCCCCAGGTGCTCCTTGATGAAGCCGAGGTACTTGTCCTCGATGTCCTTCGGGAACTGCTCGCGCTCGATCTGCTGCTCCAGCACGTACATCAGGTGCACGGGGTTGGCCGCCACCTCGGTCGAGTCGAAGTTGAAGACCTTGGAGATGATCTTGAAAGCAAAGCGGGTCGACACGCCGCTCATGCCTTCGTCGACCCCGGCGTAGTCGCGGTACTCCTGGTAGCTCTTGGCGCGCGGGTCGGTGTCCTTCAGGTTCTCGCCGTCATAAACCTGCATCTTCGAGTACAGCGAGGAGTTTTCCGGCTCCTTCAGGCGCGTCAACACCGCGAACTGGCTCATCATCTTGAGCGTGCCGGGGGCGCACTTGGCCTCGGCCAGCGACGAGTTGCGGATCAGCTTCTCGTAGATCTTCACTTCTTCGCTGACGCGCAGGCAATACGGCACCTTCACGATGTAGATGCGGTCGAGGAAGGCCTCGTTGTTCTTGTTGTTGCGGAAAGCCTTCCATTCGCTCTCGTTGCTGTGCGCCAGCACCACGCCGTCGAAGGGGATGGCGCCGAAGCCTTCGGTGCCCTTGAAGTTGCCTTCCTGGGTGGCCGTGAGCAGCGGGTGCAGCACCTTGATCGGCGCCTTGAACATCTCCACGAACTCCAGCAGACCCTGGTTGGACAGGCACAGGCCGCCCGAGTAGCTGTAGGCGTCGGGGTCGTCCTGGGCGTAGGTTTCCAGCTTGCGGATGTCGACCTTGCCGACCAGCGAGGAAATGTCCTGGTTGTTCTCGTCGCCCGGCTCCGTCTTGCTGATGCCCACCTGCTTCAAGATCGACGGGTGGCGCTTGACCACCTTGAACTTGCGGATGTCGCCGCCGTACTCTTCCAGGCGCTTGACGGCCCAGGGCGACAGGATGCGGTGCAAGTAGCGCCGCGGGATGCCGTACTCCTTCTCCAGGATCGGCCCGTCCTCGGCGGCGTCGAACAAACCCAGCGGCGACTCGTTCACCGGCGAGCCCTTGATGGCGTAGAAGGGCACGTCCTGCATCAGCAGCTTCAGGCGCTCGGCGATCGAGCTCTTGCCGCCGCCCACAGGGCCCAACAAATAAAGGATCTGCTTTTTCTCTTCCAGGCCCTGCGCGGCATGGCGGAAGTAGGACACCACCTGCTCGATGGCGTCTTCCATGCCATAGAACTCGGCGAAGGCGGGGTAACGCTTGATCAGCTTGTTGGCGAACAGCCTGGACAGACGCTGGTCATTGCGCGTGTCGACTGTCTGCGGCTCGCCGATGGCCTTGAGCATGCGCTCGGCAGCGGTTGCATAGGCGAGAGGGTTGCGCTTGCACTCGGCAAGGTAGTCCTCGAGCGAGAGCTCTTCTTCGCGGGTGCGTTCGAAGCGCGCGGTGAAACTGCTGATGACATCCATGTGCGGATCTCCTGGTAAGGACGCGGCACCCGCAAGCAAGTCGCCTGCCAGTGTCTGGGAAGTTCTGATGCCGTCCCGGCTTGACGGGCCCAGGCGGCATCAGAGCTTTCCGATCCT
>JANNFB010000345.1:0-3278 GCA_031379365.1 Burkholderiales bacterium | reverse complement strand
ATGGAAGCCGTGGCGCGGCAGTTCGCCAGCGGCCGTCCGGCGCTGGTGATCCGCAATGGCTGGTTCAGCTACCGCTGGACCCAGATTTTCGACATGGGCCAGATCCCTTCGTCGCACACGGTGCTCAAGGCCCGTCCGCTGACGCCGGGTCGCCAGGCCGCCTATGCGCCGGCACCGATCGAAGAGGTCGTCGCCGCCATCCGGGCGCAGCGCCCGGCGGTGGTGTTTGCCCCCCACGTTGAAACCTCGGCTGGCATGGTGTTGCCCGATGCCTACCTGCGCGCCGTGTCGGATGCGGTGCACGAGGTCGGCGGCTTGTTCGTGCTCGACTGCATCGCCTCGGGTGCCCTCTGGGTGGACATGCAGGCCACCGGCGTCGATGTGCTGATCAGCGCCCCGCAGAAGGGCTGGAGCGGCTCACCCTGCTGCGCCTTCGTGATGCTCAGCGAGCGCGCCCGCGCGGCCATCGATGCCACCACCAGCACGACCTATGCGGCCGATCTGAAGAAGTGGCTGCAGATCATGGAAACCTACGAAGGCGGTGGTCACGCTTACCACACCACCCTGCCCACCGATGCCTTGACGCGCACCCGCGACGTCATGCTCGAGACCCGCAGCTACGGCTTCGCGCGCCTGCGTGACGAGCAGCTCGAACTCGGCCGCCGCGTGCGCGCCCTGATGGTGTCGCTCGGCCTGCGCAGCGTCGCCGCCGAGGGCTTCCAGGCGGCGGGTGTGGTCGTCAGCTACACCGAGGACGACGGCTTGCAGAGTTCCAAAGCCTTTCTGGCCCAGGGCCTGCAGACGGCTGCCGGCGTGCCCTTGATGTGCGACGAGCCGGCGGACTTCAAGACCTTTCGCATCGGCCTGTTCGGGCTCGACAAGTTGCACCATCCCGATCGCAGTGTCGCCAATCTGGAGACGGCGCTGCGCCACGTATTGCGCCTGGGCGCGGGCGAGCGGGTCGCCGCCTGAGCGCGAGGCGCCCGGCAGACTGGCCGTGGCGCCGCTTCAGCGACCGGTCTCTGGCGCGCCGGCGGCTGTTGAACCGGGAGGTGCGGCGGCCTCACCAGGGTCGGGCTGGGCCGCCAGGGGCGCCAGCGGTACGTGGCACATCCGTTCGCCGTTCCACTGCTGGCCACACCAACAACGGCCGGCGCTGTCGATGATGCAAGTGCCACTGCCGCAGCAGCGCGGGTCGTCTGTCATGGTGAACCCTCAACTCCAAGTGCCTCGATTGTGCCCAAGCCGGGCAGGCCGGGTGCGTCGCGCGCCGATGGCCCTCGCGCCCGTGCGGATCGCGGGGCTGGCCGGTGGGGGGTAGCGATGGGGCTGACCCGCGGCCAGCGGCTGGCCTGCGTGGTTGCTGTGTTGGTGCTGGTCTGGGCCGTGGTGCATTTCAGCGGCCTGAAGTCGCAGATCAGCGTGCAACTGCTGCATGACGAGTTCGAGCGCCACCGGTTCACCGGCCTGTTGCTGTTCGCGGCCCTGTTCGTGCTCGGCAACCTGATCCAGGTCCCTGGCTGGTTGTTCCTGGTGGCTGCCGTGGTGGCGCTGGGCCCGCTCTGGGGCGGCCTGGCCACCTACTTCGCCGCCAGCATCTCCTGTGTCACCACCTTCTGGGTCATCCGTTGGGCCGGTGGCGATGCCTTGCGTGGTTTCGGTGGTCGGCTCGGCGCGCGCTTGTTGGCGCGCCTAGATGCCCACCCGCTGCAAAGCGTGTTTGTGTTGCGCCTGTTGTTCCAGACCGTGCCGGCGCTGAACTATGCACTGGCGATGTCGGGCCTGAAGTTCCGCCACTACCTGCTCGGCACGCTGGCGGGCCTGCCCTTGCCGATCCTGCTCTACTGCCTGTTCTTCGACTTCCTGGCCCACTGGCTGCACTGGCCTGTGCCCTGACGCCCCTGCCCGTTGTAGCCCGTTGTAATGCGGTGAGCGCGAGTGCGACTGCTGAGTATGACGTTGGCGACGCCGGCGTCGCGGCTCAAGACAGGAGACATCGATGCGAGTGCCAGCCAGCGGGTGGAGCAGCCTGAACGGTGACGCGGCGAGGCCGCCGCAACAGGTGCCCAGGTGAGCGCCCCACGCGCATCCCTGGGTCAGCGTCTGGCGCGCTTCCTCGCCCGGCCACGCCATGTGCACAGCACCTCGGCGCCGGCCGACCTGCAGCGCTTGCAAGCCTGCCTGCGGCCCGGCGATGTGTTGCTGGTGGAAGGTCACAGCCGTGTCAGTACCGCGATCAAGTACCTGACGCAGTCCACCTGGTCGCACGCCGCCCTCTACACCGGGCCGCTGTCGGATGCCGGCGCCGCCGCGCCCTGTTTCGTCGAGGCCGACATGGTCGATGGTGTGCGCGCAGTGCCGCTGTCTCAGTTCAGTGGCCTGCACGCGCGGGTGTGCCGCCCGGTCGGGTTGACGGCGGACGAGGTGGCGCGGGTTGTTGCACACGTCGTGGCGCGCCTGGGCCATCGCTACGACTTGCGCAACGTGATCGATCTGGTGCGTTACCTGTTGCCCACGCCGCCGGTGCCTGTGGGCTGGCGCCGTCGCCTGCTGGTGCTGGGCAGTGGCGACCCGACACGTGCCATCTGCTCGACCCTGATCGCCCAGGCCTTCGAGGCCGTGCGCTTTCCCATCCTGCCCATCATCGAGCAGCGGCCGCGCGACGACCCGGCCTGCCCGGCATGTGTCGACGAAATCCTGCACGTGCGCCACCACAGCCTGTTCGTGCCACGCGACTTCGACGTCTCACCCTACTTCGAAGTCGTCAAGCCGACGCTGGCCGGCGGTTTCGATCACCGCGCCCTGCGCTGGCATGACGCCGCTGCCGGAAGCAGGCCGCGCGGTCCGGCCGTGACCGGCCCATCACCTGCCTGATCGACGTCGGCTCGGGCCCGCTCTGGTGCCAGACGTCCACCGCGAAGATGAGGGCATCGAGCCGCTGGTTGTGCCGCTCAACCGCGCCCGCTGACGCGTTTGAGCCAGCCCAGCCACAGTTCGCGCCGCAGCCACAGCAGCAGGGCGCACGACACCCAGACCCCGCAGGCCAGGGTGAACAGCTCACCGCCGTCGCTGCTGCCATCGGTATTGACGACGGCCACGCCCAGTGGCGTGAAGAGGTGGAAGAAGATGGCCCCGCTGATCACGCCCAGACCCATGGCCGCGCCGATGACCTGCACTGCACGGTTGCGCGTCAGGGCGGCGCCGGCGAGCAGCAGCAGCGACGCAATCAGCTCAAAGCTGCCGACCACCTTGGCCGAGAAGATGCCGCCGGGCGCGAA
>JANNFB010000343.1:0-2993 GCA_031379365.1 Burkholderiales bacterium | reverse complement strand
GGGATCGGCGGGCGCGCGCACCTGGCCTTTGCGGCTGGCACGCGCTCGCCGGCCGCTGCCGGCTCGCGTGACCCGGGCTGCCGGCCATCGAGGCGCGGCGGCCCGGGCGGGTTGCCACGGCGTGCTCGCCACCTGGGTCGCGTGGAAGGCTGATCCCCATGAAGACCCTCGTCCTTTGCAACCAGAAGGGCGGCGTCGGCAAGAGTGCCGTCGCCACCTTGCTCGCGCACCTGTTGGCGCAGCGCGGCCAGCGCGTGCTGGCCATCGACCTCGACCACCAGGGCAACCTGAGCAAGCCCTTGCGGCTGTCGGGCCGTGCAGCGCTCGCCGGATTCAGCGCCGACGCGCTGATGACCGGCAACGCGCCGCCCCTGCCGGACCGGCCCTTCGTTCTCGTCCCTGGTGATCGGGCACTGCTCGGGCTGGAGCGCCAGCCCGAGCGGCACACCCCCTTCGCGCGGCAACTGCGTGCCTTCCTGGCCAAGGTCGACGCTGCGTTCGATGTCTGCGTGATCGACACCAATCCGAACCCCGATATCCGTGTCATCGCCGCGCTGGCCTCCTGCGACTTCGTGCTCTCGCCGATCCAACTCAACCAGGAGGCCATGGACGGCGTGAGCGGCCTGCTCAACCACGACCGCGTCGGGCTGCGCAAGATCACGGCGGTGCTGAATTCCAAGCTGAGCCTGATCGGCCTGTTGCCGACGATGGTCGAGCCGACACCGTTCCAGAAGGCCAACTTCCTGCAGATCGTCCAGCAGTACCACCCGCTGATGATCCGTATCGGCGACGGGCCCGGCGCCTTTGCGTCGATGCCTCGGCGCTCCTCCATCGCCGAGGCCCAGGCCGCGGGCGCCGTGCTCTGGGAGATGAAGAAGACCGCCGCACGCGATGCCTGGCGCGAGATCGAGCCCAGCCTCAACCGCATCGCCGATATCGTTACCGCTGCGCCCCCAGCTCAAGCTCCAGCTCCAGCCCCCGCCCCTGCAACCCCCATTCAGGAGGCCCGCCATGCCGCTGCAGCTTGACGACCTGGCCGCCCTCGACGCGCCGATCGGCGAGACCAGCGGACGGCCGCTGATGTTGCCGGTGGAGGCCATCGACGAAGACGTCGACCAGCCACGCCATGAGTTCGACTCGAATGCCTTGCAGGAGCTCGCCGACACCATCCGCGAGCGCGGCGTGCGTCAGCCCATCTCGGTGCGGCCGGACCTGCGGCGATCTGGGCGCTGGGTGCTCAACTTCGGGGCGCGGCGGCTGCGTGCATCGAAGCTCGCCGGGCTGATGGAGATCCCCGCCTTCATCGACACCACCGCCGACAGCTACGACCAGGTGATCGAGAACGAACAGCGCGAAGGGCTGCGACCACTGGAGCTTGCCTTGTTCGTGCAAAAGCGCCTGGCCCTGGGCGACAACCAGGCTGAGATCGCCAGGCGCCTGGGCAAGAGCAGGCAATGGGTGACGCTGACCACTGCGCTGATTGAGGCGCCCGACTGGCTGCTCGATGCCTACCGGCAGAAGCGCTGCAACGGCATGACCGAGTTGTACGAGCTGCGCCGCTTGCATGGGGAGCATCCAAAGGTCGTCGAGGCCTGGGCGTCCGAAGGTCCGGTTGTCACGCGTGAGCGCCTGACTGCGCTGCGGGCCGAGTTGGAAGAGGCGCCGCCTGACAGCACCCGGCCGCTTGCCCCAGCGGGGAGGGCGGTGACGGATCGGTCACGGGGTCCGGCAATGGCAAGTGACGGGCCTGAGCCAAACAGGCCGCGCGCGAAGGGGCACCGGCAGGACAACCGCAACGTGCACGTCGAGATGGACGGACAGGACTACCAGCTCGTGGTCTCGGTCGCGCCCCCGCAGGAGGGGCACCTGTATGTGCGCCCGCTCAAGGGCGGGCCGCGGCGTGTGGCGCCTGCGTCGGCATTGAAGCTGCTGGGGTTCGTGAGCCGATGAGTTGTCAAGCGGCTTGACACCTTCGGGTCTGACGCCGAAAGCGCATGGCCCCATCGAGTTGCGCGGGGAGCGTGTCAAGCCGCTTGACACGAGGCGCAGCCTGAGCAGTCAACCGTCTCTCGCATCGCGTTGTCAAGCGGCTTGACAACGCCCGGTCTGCGTTGCGAGCGCGATGGTTTATCGCACTAAACCATCGACGAATAGATCCAGATTCACGCCAATACTGAATGCGTAGGTGAGTGCAGAGATAGGCGCGGTGGCGCCGTTGTCTGACACGCTGCGCATGTCAGGAGGCTCGGGTATGGCACCCTCGTCACGTGATCGACTCAGCGTCGATCTGCATGGTCTTAAAGCCGCGCTCTTCGAGCGCGCTCGGCTTGCCGGTACGTCGCCCTCGGCTTGGGTCCGGGCGGCGCTTGCGGAGGCTGTGGCGGGCTCTGCTGAGCCTGCCCGCGACGCAAGACCGCCTCGGCTCGAAGCGCGCGGTGCAAGTCGCGTACGGCTCACGCTGCGCCTGTCCCGCGCCGAGGCTGCTGCAGTACTGGCCGCGGCCCGCCTGGCAGGTCGGCCTCCGGGCGACTTCGTCGCTGACCTGCTGGCGGAGCAACCCGCGCCCATGCCGGCCAGCGACCGTGCCGAGATTGTCGGGGCGCTGATCGCGGCGTGTGCCGAGCTGTCCACGTTCAGCCGCAACCTGAGCCACCTGGTGTCGCTATTGCGCCAGGGTGCCTTCCGGCCTGCCGAGGAGTACCGGCCGATGCTGGCCACGCTGAGCCATGACGTGCGGGAGCACCTCGATCACGTCACACGTGGGCTGGCTGACTTGCAGCCCCGCCGGCGCAGCGGCATGCAGCCGCACCGCGGCGGCGGCGCCCGGGCAGGAGCACGGCCATGACACAAGGTCAGAACATCGACGGCGTCCTGCTCCAGTGGGGCGACCGGCTCTTCTATCCGGGCAACCGGATCGTGCACACCCGACCACAACCCAAGCTCAGCGGGATCGCCGCACATCAGCGTGCTGCCGCCATTCGAGCTCGCATCGA
>JANNFB010000293.1:0-13466 GCA_031379365.1 Burkholderiales bacterium | reverse complement strand
CCCGTTTTGTTTTTGCCTTCGACTTTGAACGCCGCCCGAACCACCGCCTTCGATGATCTACGTACTGGCATTCGCCGCATTCGTCATTGCCTGGTTGCTGCCAGGCCATTACTTTCCGTGGCACAGCTTTCAGCAGGAGGCAGCAGCAGGAGCCGGCGCTCTTTTGCTGGGCCTGGCGGCAGTGGCCTCGCCCACGGTACGGCGGCTGCCTGTTCCTTGGGTGGCCGTCGGCGCTTTCGCGCTCGCCGCAGTGCCACTTACGCAATGGAGCTTCGGCAAGTTCCCGTTCGTGGCTGACGCTGTACTGCCAAGTCTTTACCTATCCGGATTCGCGTTGACGATCGTCGCGTCAGCGGCCTTGGCTCGCGCCGATGGTCAGAAGTTTGTGGGCGCGCTGTTCGGGGCCATCTTGATCGCCGCCCTGGCATCGAACGGCATTGCTCTCGTGCAATGGCTGCAGATCGGGCCCGTGGCAATGATGGAGAACCTGGGCGGCGGGAGGCCCTACGCAAACCTGACTCAGCCCAACCAGTTTGCCTGCTTGCTCGGTTTGGCGCTGGCAGCCGTTGCATGGCTGTTCGAGACACAGCGCATCGGGCGGGTCACCTCGGCCGTCGCCATCGCGTTCATCGGTTGGGGCATGGTCATGACGCAGTCACGCGCCGCCGCTGCGATTGTGGGCATGTACTTCGCCTGGTGGTTCGTGGGTCGGGCACAGGCCCGACTTCGCTGCACCGGCAAGGATGCATTGGGCGCGTTCGGAATCTTGGCCAGCTTGGCGTTAGCCTGGGGCCCAATCAACTCGGCGCTGATGGGCAGCTCGGTTGCCACCATCGCCGAGCGGGTGCAGTCCGTCGGCACGCGAGGCATTCACTGGCCCGCACTCTGGGATGCAGCAACCCGCGAGCCACTCACTGGTTGGGGTTGGATGCAGGTCGGCGCGGCGCAACGCAGCACGGCTCTCGACTATCCGGCCTCGGGCGAATGGGTGACCTACAGCCACAACCTGTTGCTGGACCTTTGGGTCTGGAATGGCCTGCTCATCGGCAGCCTCGTCATCATCGGCATCGTATGGTGGGCCGCCAGCCGATGCATCAATTGCAAGGACAGCACCACTTGGGCATTGCTGGGCGCCGGCGGCGCCATTACAGCGTACTCACTTGTCGAGTTTCCACACGCGTACGCCTTCTTCCTGCTGCCGATGGCAGTTCTTGTTGGTTGCGTCGAAGGTCTGCGGCCCCAACGCAACGACAGGCCTGGTGCCTCGATACCCAAATGGCTGTTCAGCCTCCCCGGTTTGTTGGCGGGAGCCGTGGCGGTTGTCATCGTTCTGGATTACCTCGAGGTGGAAGAGGCCTCGCGTAGAACCAGCTTGTTCGAGGCGGGCTACGTGGCCGGCAGTCAAACACCTCAGCCGCCCAAAGTACTGCTGTTAGACAACCAGCGAGACTTCGTTTGGTTTCGCCTGACCGAGGCGCGGGAAGCGATGCCTGCCGAAGCCGTGGAACGCATGCACCGCATCAATCAACGCTACATGCCGCCTGCAGTGATGCTGCGATACGCGCTGGCGGCCGGCCTGAATGGCCGGCCAGCAGACGCAGAAGAGAACTTGAAGCTGATCTGCAAGATGTGGCGGCCGATCCATTGCGACGAGGGGCGCCAGTCATGGCGCGAACTGCAACTGCGGTACCCAAGGCTGGCGAGCATCCCGTTCCCAGCATCGCAAGACTCGCCGGGCACCAGTCAACCCAACACGCACAGCAGCAACATGAAGAAGAGCGCGAGCTGATCCTTCGGCCGCCGGCGCAGTTGGCGCACCCGCAGGGCCAGCCAGCAGCGGTCGGCCCAGCTGAAACGCTCGAACCTCCGCAGCGTATCGGCATGGGCCTTGGGCCACAGGCGGCCAAGCTGAAGCAGCTGGTGCCGGTAAAGCCCCGAGCGCGCCCAGTGCCAGCGGCGCCGAATGCCATGCAGCCCAACATTGGCGCCGACCTCATTGGCCGCGTGTTGCCGGTAGTGGATGCCCAGGTAATCGTCGATGACCCAGCGGTGGCCGTGCGTGCGCGCAAAGCTGTAGGTGAGCCAATCGTGCTGTTGAACGCCCTCGAAGCGCTCAGGCTGCGCCAACAGTTCGCCGCGCAGCGACGCGGCGAACGCCGCTGTGAACACGTAGCTGCAACCGGGCCCGGCCGGCTCCAGGAGATAGTCGAAACGGCGCTGCGGCTGCGACTTGCGTATCGGCAGGCTGCGTCCATCGGGCCACATTGCGAGTACATCGGAAGAGTAGGCCGCCGCACCCTGTTGCCGCAGGGTCGCGATGGCACGACTCAAGCGGTCGGGCAGCCACACATCGTCCTGGTCAGCCAGGGCCACATAGTCGACTGCTAGGCCACCATGCTCGCGCACAAGCCGCAGAAAATTCGCCGCCGACCCTTTGCCATCAGGCATGCCCGAAAGGACTCCAATGGCCGCACCGCCCACGCGCAAACGCTCAATGAGCGCCAGGGTGCCGTCGCTGGAGCCGTGATCGGACACAAGCACGGAAGCGCGCACGCCAGTCTGCGCAAAGATGCTGTGCAGCTGCTCATCGAGCCAGCGCTCGCCGTTGAAGGTGGCCAGCAGCACTTGAACATGTGGCAATGGCGCGCTGCCAGAGACTGATGCGACGGGATCAGGAATTGTCATGTCCTTCTTACGCTAGGCTAACCGATCTTCTTCTCGCCTTGACGATGACACAGCCCAGCGACGTTCATCATGCAACCGACCAGCCACAGTTTCCGCAGGTGGCTGCCGTGTTGGTGCTGTTTGCGCGGGAGGTAGACCCGGCGTACGCCCTGCGCACAGTGCTCCCCGTGGTTGGGCAGGTTGTGCTGGTTGATAACGCACCCGGTGGGCACCCGATGGCGGCGGGGTGGTGCAGCGAGCCCCGCGTGGCGTTGGTCGTGAACGAGAACCGCGGCGGGCTGGCCGGTGCCTACAACGCTGCGCGCCGATGGCTGGAACAGAACTCTCCGGGCACCAGCCACATCGCCTTCATTGACGACGACTCCGATGCCAGCGTACTCAGTGCTTTCCTCTCCGACCCCGTAGTGGCCGACGCCTTGGCGAGCGGGGAGACAGCGGCAGTGGCCCCGGCCCACCGAGACCGCGCCACGGGGCTGCGCGCAAGGCACCTGCTGCTGTCTAGATTCCGGTGGCACCAACTACCGCGCGAGGTTCGAGGGCTGCAGCGCGTGAGTTTCGTGATCAACTCCATGTCGGTGTGGCGGGTGGACGCATTGGCACGGATCGGCCCACACAACGAATGGCTGGGAGTCGACCATGTTGATACTGAGTACTGCATTCGCGCGCAGCAACTTGGCCTCAAGGTCTACATGCATGGCGATCACGAGTTTGCACAGTCGATCGGCCAGCGCCGTGCGTACCGCCTGCTGGGCCGCGAAATGCAGAGTGGCGGCCATAGTGCGCAACGCCGTCACAGCATCGGCCGCACGACCACATGGCTGGCGTTTGCTTACCTACTGACATACCCGACTTTTGCCGCGCTGTGCGCAAGCAGACTCATTTACGAAAGCGCAGGAATCCTCATGGTTGAAGACGAGAAGCTGCCAAAGTTGTCTGCACTGCTGGCAGGCTCGGGCGGGAACGCTATCGAGGCGTTGCGTCGCTTGAGGCTCCATTCAATGTCGCAACTCCGGCGTGGCTGGAGCCTCATCAAGCGTCTTGGCCCGCGCGCACGCGTCCGTCGCAGACTTGCTGACCAGTACTTGCGCGGCGAAGGCATCGAGATTGGTGCCCTGCACAATCGGTTGCCCACTGCCGCCAAAGTGAAGTATGTGGATCGGCTGTCACGCACCGATTTGCGCCGGCATTACCCCGAGCTAGCAGCGTTTCCGGTGGTGGACCCCGACATCGTCGACGATGGAGAGCGACTAACGAAGATTGCGGATGGCTCGCAAGATTTCATCATCGCCAACCACTTCATCGAGCACTGCGAAGACCCGATTGGAACGCTGAAGACATTCGCGGCCAAGTTGCGGCCAGGCGGCACCATCTACATGGCGGTGCCAGACAAGCGGTACACCTTTGACCGCGCGCGCCCGTCAACTACGTTCGAGCACCTACTAGAGGACCATGAAGACAGCGGTGCCGCGTCGCGGCGCGGCCACTACCTAGAGTTCGCAAAGCTCGCTGCTACGCCAAAAGTTCTGCCGCAGGATCAGGCTGAGGCGCTTGCGGAAAAGCAAATGGCCGAGCGCTACAGCATCCACTTCCATGTGTGGACCTTTGAGGAATTCGGCAGCTTTATGGACCGCTTGACACTCGACGAATTGCCCCAGCTATCGGTGTCTCACCGCCTCGCAAACGGCGACGAGGGGATCTTCGTGCTTGCGAAGGCTTGAATCGAAGTCACTCTGACAGCGCCAATGCCGGCGAAAGTTGGGGCCAGTACATGAGGTGAACTCGCCATCCGCCTGATGAGTGAATCAAATCTGGCGGCCTGCGACTCATTGGAGCACTGCTGGTGCTGTTCTGCGCAAGACTGTGCAAGTCCTCCGTCTTGTTGCATGCGGCGGTCCAGTCCAGGACCACGAGAGCAACGTCAGGGCAGCGGGTTAAGTCTTCAACATCATCGTAGTTTCCCAGCTCAATGCCCCAGGCTTTGGCGCCGGCTTGCATTGCCTCGGATGCCGGTGCCTGAGGGGGCGCCGCGCTTGTCTGGTCAGCTAACATTCAATCAGTCCCCAACAGCGAGGTCCTTGATGGCCCCCTATCGTGAGCTAACGCATTGCCGTGTCAGCGGCAGTGACCACTTCGTTCCAGTTTTGAATCTGGGTCACCAGGTACTCACCGGCGTGTTCCCGCGCTCCGCCAGCGAGCAGGTGACGCGCGGCCCACTCGAACTGGTTTGGTGTCCCAACGGCGGCCTGCTGCAATTGCGGCACACCTACAACGCGCAAGAGATGTACGGCGACAACTACGGCTACCGCTCCGGCCTGAACCAGTCCATGGTGGACCACCTGACGAACAAGGTCGCGTACCTGGAGCGACTTGTAGGCCCGAGTGCAGGCGACGTGGTGCTGGACATTGGCAGCAACGACGCTACTTCGCTCAAGGCGTATTCAACGCCTGGGCTGAACCGGATCGGCATCGACCCCACGGGCGCGAAGTTCCGCCAGTACTACCCGGACGAGATCCGCCTGGTGCCTGACTTCTTCTCCGCGGCAGCCTACCGCACGCTGGAGTCGCGCCCTGCGCGCATCGTTACCTCCATTGCGATGCTCTACGACCTCGACTCGCCAGTGGCGTTTGCGCAGCAAGTGGCGGAGGTTCTGGCGGCAAACGGTATCTGGCACTTCGAGCAGAGCTACATGCCGTCGATGCTGCGCATGAACTCGTACGACACGATCTGTCATGAGCACCTTGAGTACTACTCACTGAGCGTGATCGAGAAGATCCTCGATGCAGCTGGGCTAAAGGTTGTGGATGTTGTCACCAACGCCATCAACGGCGGCAGCTTTGCGGTTACGGCCACTCACCGGGCCAACACCACACTGCACGTCAACCGTGCGGTGATCGACTGGCTGCTCGAACAGGAAGACCGCATGGGCCTGAACACGCCCAAACCCTACCGCGACTTCGAGGAGCGAGTCTTCCGCCATCGCGACGACCTCGTACGGCTGATCCGCGCACTCAACGACGACGGCAAGAAGGTGCTCGGCTATGGTGCGTCGACTAAAGGCAATGTGATGCTGCAGTTCTGCGGCTTCACAGCCCAAGACATTCCGGCCATTGCCGACGTGAACCCCGACAAGTTCGGCTGCGTCACGCCAGGCACTCACATCCCCATCGTGTCGGAGGCAGACGCCAAGGCAATGTCGCCTGACTATTTCCTGGTACTTCCCTGGCACTTCAAGGACGGCATCTTGCGACGCGAAAAACAATTCCTTGGACAAGGCGGCAAGTTCATCTTCCCCTTTCCAGAAATCGAAATCGTCTGATCAAAAGCACCAATGGCCCGCCGTACCGCATTGATCACCGGCGCCCTCGGACAGGATGGGAGCCTACTGGCCGAGCTGTTGCTGGCCCGCGGGTTCTCAGTGCTCGGCGTCGTCCGCCCTTCATCAAAGCGGCCTGTCGCCGGCCCACTCGCGGCAGTGCACTGGCAGACGACCGACCTCACCGATGCTGAGGCTGTGCGTGCACTCCTGGCCGAGCATCGGCCATGCCAGCTGTACCACCTTGCCGCGGCCCACCATTCGTCGCAACAGGGTGCAGCCTTGGTCACGCCCGCTGACCGCGACACGATGTGCCGCACCAACTTCTGGGCCACCAAGACGCTGGCACTGGCCATGCTGGAACTCAGCCTGGACAGCCACCTGGTGTTCGCATCAACGAGCCAGATTTACAGCGCCGGGGCGCAAGACCTGTTTATTGACGAGGCCAGCCCAAGGCAGCCCGCCACCTTCTACGGCTACACCAAATCGTGGAGCATGGACCTGTTGGCCCTCTTGCGCCGCGAGCATGGGCTGCGCGCAAGCAGTGCCATCCTCTTTAACCACGAGTCACCTCGCCGTGGGCCCGCCTTCGTGACCCGGCGTGTTTCGCAGGCCGCGGCGCGCGCAGCACGCGGCGAGACTACACCGAGGCTGCGCCTACAAAACATCGGCGCGCGCGTTGACTGGTCGAGCGCTCGCGATATGGTGAGCGCACTGGCACTCATGGGCGGTGCCGATTCGGCTCACGACCATGTACTGGCGTCAGGCGCGTTGCACTCAGTTCGCGAGTTGCTGGACGCCGCCTTTACCCATGTCGGCCTGCGCTGGGCAGACTTCGTCGACATGGACACTGACCAACGCAGCCCTGCGCTGTGTGGCTCGCCTGTCGCCATCGAAGCGAGCTTGGGGTGGAAGCGCGAAGTTGGTTTCGAGGCGATGGTCGCGGAGATGGTCGACGCCGACCTCGCAGCGGCCACTGCAGCCATCTGACCCTGCCCTACGCCGCTTGGCGAGCCTTGTTGGCCCAACGGCTAGGCGGAGTGGCGAATCTGCTTCGAGCCAGATCGAATGTCGTGGCCGGATTGTTGGGCTTGCGCAGTAGGCAGTAGATGCCGCACAAGGCATTCACAAAATGCCCCGGCGTGACTGCAATGGCACTTGCGAGCAATCGCATTGCAGGTGAGACGCCGGCCGGGATGAAGCGCCTGTACTCAGCGAGACCATAGCTGCCGATGGCCCGCCCAAACAAGAGGTGCCGCGGGCTCCGCCAGGGCTCGCGGCGAACGACTCTTAGCTTCACCTCATCCGACACCACGTCAAAGCCCCAGATCAGATTTGGCCACTTGAACATCCAGATCTCAAATCCGCGCGCGCTCCACATCGCGTTGCCATATCGAATCGAGATCAAGGGCTTGGCAATCACCTCGACCCGCCCTTGGAGCGGTGCCTGGAACAGCACACCCAAGTGGATGAACAGTGAGCCGTAATAGCGCGTGCGTTCACGCCGAATCCACAGGTCTCTGCGTACTACGACGCCACCGATGAACGACAGGTAACCGGCAGCCAGGGTGAAAACGCTTGGCGTGTCGTTGTTGAAAACTCGGTCCTCGTGAATGTCGATGAGTCGCTCATTCAACATCTTGTTCAGGTCTGCGTCGCACGTCCGCGCGTTTACTACCACCAGCTCAGGGCTATGAGCTAGCGCTTGCAGCACGCGGTCGACCGCACCCGGCTCGAGCACATCATCGTCGGTCATTAGCCAGCAATACTCTCCTGTCGCGTAGCCAACTGCTTTGTCATAGTCGCCATCGACCCCAGAGTTCACGGCCTCCCGCACATAGCGGAACGGCCGGCCCGGCAGAAGGTAGTGCTCCACCACAGACGCCGTGTTGTCGGGAGAAGCCCCGTCAACCACGAGGAGCTCAACCTGCGGATCAAGCTGCGAAATGATCGATTCCAGCGTCTGGGCAATAAAGGCGCCCCTGTTGTAGGTCGCAATGCAGATGGAAAGCTTCGGGTTCCCGGTCTCGTACATGGCAGGGTCCTGCATCAATTGACCGGTCAATTAACCCGTGGGGCGCCGGCCTAGCTGCGACAGCCGATATAGGGCCCGCAGGGGCCTGTGCAAACCAACCGGGAACGCGCGATACATCAGCCGATGTGCTGCACCTAAAAGTCCAGTGCCAAGGTATAGGCTGTCGACCAATCCATCAAGCAGGACCTTGTCCTCCACAGCTTGGTGTGCACCGCAAAGTGCCTTTGCACTCAACAGCACTCGTAACGGGAACTCATTGCGCAGTACTCGCCGTACATGGGCTGCCTGTTCACTCTGGTCGCCCCAGAAGTAGGCTGCGATGCGTCGATAGCCGTCTATTGCCAATGCGTATCTGCGGATCACACCGTTGTCTGCAAAAGAGTCGTTGCCGCCGCGCCGCCCCAACAGAACAACGGCGAGAAAGCGAACAGATAGGCCGCGTGGCATCACTTCGAAGACGCGAGCGACATGCGCCCAGCAGCTACCCACAAAGTGCTCATTGAGGACAACCGATTGCCACTTCGCGCGCCTAACAATGATCGAACCCATGAAGCTGAAAAAGGCTTCCGTGGTTTCCGCTAGCCGAAAGTAGGCCAACTGGTCGGTGGGGTCAGACAGCTCGAAACGCGCCGGACCGGTGCTTCGCAAAACAGGGTGGCTTACATCGGTCAAATCCATCGACAAAGTGTGGTTGCTGTGCATGCAAAGGTAGAGGTCGTCCTGCGTCACCAACTCGGCCAGCACCCGTTCGATTGCGCCGCTCACCATCACGTCGTCTGCGCTGAACAGCCAGCAGTAGGTACCACGCGCTAGGTCAACGACACGCGCCATATCTCGATCGATACCGCGCCGCTGATCAGCGCGTTCGTAGCGAAGCGCAGGGTAGAGTGACTGAAGGCTCGCGACGATCAAGGCGGTGTCGTCGGTCGATGCGCTGTCCAGTACGACGACCTCCACCCCCGGTGCGTTCTGCGTAAGCACGCTAAGCAGCGTCTCGCGGATAAACCGACCAAAGTTGTATGTTGGGATGCAAACAGAAAGAACAGGTGCCCTCAGCGTAGTGAGGGCGGCGGTATCCGTCATTTCGCACTCCGCAGCCACTGGACAGCGCGCTTCAGGCCGGGAATCCGTCGCGCCTGAGATCGGATGCGTGCTCTAAACGATGCCCATCGCCAGGCGGTGGTTGCCTTCGCACTTACTAGGTACGCATTGCCGCGATGGGCATACCAGTCATTCACGCCTGTCCTCATGAATGGCACGTACCCATACCTGCTGAGGTGCGCGCGCACCGCTCCATCTTCGAAATTGGAGTTGTCTTCTATGAGCAATATCGTTGGTCGCCATCTTTCGAGCGAAAAGGCTTGAAGGACAGCAAGCTCGTGGCCCTCGACGTCGATAGACACGAAGTTCAAAGGCTTGTCGATATTGGCCTCTTCCAGAATATCGTCGAGCGTTCGAGTCGCAACTCGAATCGGGCGCGACTCGAATCCGAAGGATGCAATCCTTCTGCCAGCAGACACAGCCTCCCCGAGCGCTGATACGCCGTGCGCCCTTCCCGGGCCCTCCGCGATGTTGAGCACGGCAGACCCACAAACGGACGACACGGCGCACTCAAACAGTCGCCCGGTTCGATGCCTGCGAATCTGAGCGCACAGTTGCGGGTTGGGTTCAACGAGGATGCAACCCCATCCCAGCCTCTCAAAATAGAGTGTATTGCTATCGTGGACGCCATCGTTGGCACCGACCTCGACGCATAAACCATCGTCGACGCCCTCAAACACTCTCGCCAGTAGGCGATCCTCGCCAAACTGGGAATGGAAACGGTTCCCGTCCACGTAACCCCTCCCTATGTGCGCAAGAGCCGCAGCAGCCCTGTTAGCGTACCTCGCGGCGCGATTAACCATGACGCGCCCCAGCATGCAACCACCAACACGACTGCCACCGCGCATGCCCCGAAGCTACTGAGATGCCAGCTATTCAGAGCAATCCGGCCAACGATGCCTGCGGAAAGTGCGATCGCAAGCGGCCTACCCACATCGACTAGCAACCACTTTGCGCCGAGACCAACTAGCAACACGCGATGAGTCATCCAAGCCCCCAGCAGAAGATAGACCGTGAATAGCAGGAACCACGCCGCCGCGCCGCCAATCGCACCATGAAGCCAAGAGAGAACTGCAATTGCCGGCACGGCGATCGCAAGGAGAAGCAGGTTGATTTGGAGTGGCATTCGCGGTAGGCCGTAGGCGAGTTGCAACGCATAAGGGAAGTACATAACACTGTGAAGGGCGCTGCCCGCCGCGAGCAACGCAACAACCAAGGAAATGCGACCTGCAATCTCCCGGCTGCCCGTCCAGACAGCCACGATCTCTTCCGAAAACACGGCAATGACCATGCACACAGGGAACAGCGTCGCTGCGAACACCTGCGTGCCGATTCGATACAGAGACTGGAGTGTGACTTCGTCCCGCGAAGCAACGAGCATCGTAAAGCGCGGGTAGATCACGTTGAATACGGGGTTGACGGCAAGGTAAATAGCGGAAACGACGACAGTGGCCAGGGTGTATTCGCCAAACGCAGCCAGGCTCAAAACTCCGGATAGGATTACTTTGTCGATCTGGGTGAGCAACAGAGCGGTCACTGCCACGCCACTCGAGCCAGCAGAAAACCGCCAGATTCCTCGCAACGCATCCGTCGAGAATCCGCGCGAGGCCCCTCTGCCAAGCACCCGCCATGCGGCAGCTCGCAGCACGACAACGTGGACCATTCCGACGACACACTGCCAAAGAAAGAATGCCTCAATGTCTGGCGTTATCCAGACAAGTACTGCAACGGCGCCGCCACTGCCCAGTAACGACATAAACATCGAAATTACACTTACCAAGGCTAGCCGTTCTGCCCCAATCAGAGCACCAACGTACAGGCTATGCGGCCATCGGCACGCTATTGCCAACCCGATCAACATGAGCGAGGTTGTGATCGTCGTCTCGGGAAGGTGTCGCGTGTTCAGCCATGCTTTGGCAACCACTGGTGCCACGATCATCATCAAGGCCATGATGGCGAAAGCCATTGACCAGTACACAACAGCAAGGGTGTGCAGAAGCTCGCGGGCCGGGTGCATATTGCCCTGTGCTGTGCTGCGCGCGACCTCCCGGTTGATCGCCGGGGCTAGACCAAAGTCCAGCAAGGAGAACAGCGCTGCCGCCGACGAGTAGACGCCGATCAAGCCATAAGCTTCCACACCCAGCGATTTGAGGTAGATCGGCACGACCGCTAGTCCGATCAACGCGGACCAGATCGACGCTGTCAGGCCGAAGGCAAGGTTTCGAGGAATGCTCACGTGATCCAGCGGTCCGCCGTTCTTACTGATCAGGGGAGAGCGCACGAAGGCGCAAATGCGGTATGCGCCATAGGTACAGCAGGCGTCTATCGCTCTGCTGCGGCGCTACGGAATCCGGCCGCTGCCGCCCGGCACATCTCCGCCACCACACGGTCCACATCCATCGTCGCCACCCAACCCAGCCGCTGCTTGGCCAGCGCCGTGTCAGCAGATCCGTACTGGATGTCAGACGGCCGCAGCAGCGCGGTGTCTTGCTGCACGTGCTGGCGCCAATCCAGCCCAAAGGCGCTGAAGGCCGCGGCGACGAAGTACTCCAGCGACACCGAGCGCCCGGTGGCGATGACCAGATCGGTCGGCGCGTCCTGCTGCAGCATGCGCCACATGGCGTCCACGTACTCGGGCGCCCAGCCCCAGTCACGGTGGATGTCGAGGTTGCCGAGCGTCAATTTGCCGCCGTTGACCGCGGCAATGCGGGCTGCGCCGCGCACGATCTTCTGCGTCACGAAGCGCTCTGGGCGCAAGGGCGATTCGTGGTTGAACAAAATGCCGGTGCAGGCGTGCATGCGGTACGCCTCGCGGTAGTTGGCCACAAGGTTGTGGGCGCATGCCTTGGCCACGGCATAGGGGCTGCGCGGGCGGAAGGCGGTGGCCTCCGAGGCGGGGGTGGTGCCGGTGTCACCGAAGCATTCGCTCGAGCCGGCGCTGTAAAAGCGCACTGGCCGGTCGACGAAGCGGATGGCTTCGAGCAGGTTCAGCGTGCCGAGCGAGATGCTCTCGATGGCTTCCACCGGTTGCTCGAAAGACAGGCCCACCGAGCTTTGCCCGGCCAGGTTGTAAACCTCGTCGGGCGCGCTGCGGGTGATGGTTTGCAGCACGCTGCGAAAGTCGTTCGGCGCCATCGACACCACGCGCACCTGCGGGCGGATGCCCAGGGCTTCGAGCCCGGCGGTGTTGGCCACCGTGGCGTCGCGCGAGGTGCCGATGACTTCATAGCCCTTGCCCAGCAGCAGCTGGGCCAGGTAGGCGCCGTCTTGCCCGGCCACGCCGCAGATGAGGGCGCGGCGCTTGGCGGGCGGGGGGGTGGGGTCAGGGATTGCGAGCACGGGGTGGATCATCGGGCATTCGAGCGGGCGTTCCTCGCCTTGGCGTAGCGGGAAGCGGTAGGGGATACAGAAATTTCACGCGCGGGGCCAAATGGGCCACCCAACGAACTTGTCGAGTTCAAACGGCACCGGGCCGGTTTTCTCCGAACTTGCGTTGGCTGCCTGTCATTTTATGAACAGGCCCGCGCGCTGAAGTGGAAACGGATTGGTTAGCAACCCAGCCAGCGCTAGACTAGACTTAGTCAACTTGCTGGAGGTGCCCACGTGGAAACCGTCAACATCTACGACGCCAAAACCCGGCTGTCTCAGCTCGTCGACAAGGCGGCTGCCGGCGAAGACGTGGTCGTCAGCCGCAACGGCAAGCCACTCGTGCGCATCACGCAGCTTGAGGGGCCGAAGCGCCGCATCACATTCGGCGTGCTGAAAGGCAAGGTTCGGGTCGCGGCAGATTTCGACACGCCGCTACCAGCCGAGGTGCTGGCGGGCTTTGAAGGTCGCTGATGCGCCTGCTACTCGACACGCACATCTTTCTGTGGGCCGTTGCGGGGTCGCCGCGGTTGAAGCCGGCGGCCCGTCGCCTGATCGAGGCTGCGGAGCAGGTGTACGTATCGGCCGCGTCGATCTGGGAGGTGGCCATCAAGGCCAAGCTCGGCAAGATCGAGGCAGACCCCCAAGCGCTCACTGATGCCATTGCTGCCAGCGGATTCCTGGAACTCGGCGTGCGCGCTGCGCATGCTGCGGGTGTCGCGAGGCTTGCGCCGCATCACACCGACCCATTCGACCGGCTCCTCGTGGCGCAAGCGCTGGCCGAACCGCTCAAGCTTTTGACGGCGGACGCAGCGCTGGTGCAGTACGGCGACATCGTCGTGCTCGTCTGAGCCAAAGCACTGAGGCATAGCTCGGTGTCTGAATCGGGGCCGGTGTAGGCTTCTGGCCATGCTCAGCTTGGCCATTGCGTTCCTCGTGTCGCTGTTCTTCAGCGGCGTGATCAT
>JANNFB010000252.1:0-3386 GCA_031379365.1 Burkholderiales bacterium | reverse complement strand
CCGACAGGCCGTGTAATCACCCCGATTGCCACCGCTTTGATCTCCAGGGAGACTTTGCGCGGTAGGCCGTCCTCACTGACCTCGGACTCGTGCTTGAGCACCATGTCCAGGGCCGGCAATCCGGCAGGGGTGTAACGCACGGCACCGCGTTCGACCAGCGTGGCGGCCAGAACCAGACGGTTCATGGCGCAGCGCCGGTCAGCGCGGCCGGAGTGCCAATCAGGCGGTCGCCTCCTGGGCTGGCTGGTGCTGCTGCGGCGCGGGCGTCTTGCGCGCTTCTTCGCGCTCGACGTGCTTCATCATCGCCGAGGGCGCCGTTTCGGCCTTCTCCAGGGCCACCGTCAGGTGGCGCAGCACGGCGTCGTTGAAACGGAAGCCCGTCTCCAACTCGACCAGGGTTTCATTGCTGCACTCGATGTTGAGGCACAGATAGTGCGCCTTGCCGAGTTTCTGGATCAAGTAGGCCAGCTGGCGCCGACCCCAATCCTCGACCCGGTGCACCTTGCCGCCGGCGGCCGTCAGCAGGGCCTTGTAGCGTTCCAGCATAGCCGGAACCTGTTCGCTTTGATCCGGATGGATCAGCAGAACGATCTCATAGTGACGCATTTGTGGACTCCTTATGGTTTCCAGGGATGGAAGCCGCCCTGCGGCGTCATGGTGCAGGTACGGCAAGGGAAAAGCCAGCGAGTATAGCAGTGTGAAGCCAGTCTCTCAGCGCCTGGCTGCCAGGCGGCGCCAGGTCTCGACCACCGAGTCGGGGTTCAGTGAGATCGAGACGATGCCCTCCTGAGCCAGCCAGTCGGCAAAGTCGGGGTGATCGCTGGGGCCCTGCCCGCAGATGCCGACGTATTTGCCGGTGGCGCGGCAGGCCGTGATGGCGCGAGAAATCAAGGCCTTGACGGCAGGATCGCGCTCGTCGAAGTCACCTGCCAACTGCTCCAGCCCGGAGTCGCGGTCCAGGCCGAGGGTCAACTGTGTCAGATCGTTGGATCCTATCGACATGCCGTCGAAGTGCTCCAGGAACTGGTCGGCCAGGATGGCATTGCTCGGCACTTCACACATCATGATCAAACGCAAGCCATCGACGCCGCGCGCCAGCCCGCGCTCCGCCAGCATGGCCACCACGCGCTCGGCCTGGCGCACGGTGCGCACAAAGGGCACCATGACTTCGACATTGGTCAGCCCCATGTCATTGCGCACACGCTTGAGAGCCTCGCACTCCATGCCGAAGGCGTCGGCGAACTCGCCGCTGATGTAGCGCGATGCACCCCGGAAGCCGAGCATCGGATTTTCTTCGTCCGGCTCGTAGCGGGCGCCACCGATCAGCTTGCGGTACTCGTTGCTCTTGAAGTCAGACAGCCGCACGATCACGGGCTTGGGCCAGAACGCAGCTGCGATGGTGGCCACGCCTTCGGCAATCTTGTCGACATAGAAGGCACGCGGGCTGGCATGGCCACGCGCCACCGATTCCACGGCCTTTTTCAGGTCCGGGTCGACATTCGGGTAGTCGAGGATGGCCTTCGGGTGCACGCCGATGTTGTTGTTGATGATGAACTCGAGCCGCGCCAGACCCACGCCGGCGTTCGGGATTTGGGCAAACTCGAAGGCCAAGGACGGGTTGCCCACGTTCATCGTGATCTTGATCGGGCAGTACGGCATCTCGCCGCGCTGAACCTCGCTGATCTCGGTCTCGAGCAAGCCGTCATAGATGAGGCCGGTATCGCCCTCCGAGCACACCACCGTCACGAGGGCACCCTCGTGCAACGTGCTGGTCGCGTCACCGCAACCCACCACGGCAGGGATGCCCAGCTCGCGGGCGATGATGGCAGCGTGGCAGGTCCGCCCTCCACGATTCGTGACGATGGCGCCTGCGCGCTTCATCACCGGCTCCCAGTTCGGGTCCGTCATGTCGGTCACCAGGATGTCGCCCGGCTGCACGCGCTCCATCTCGGCAATCGACGACACCACGCGCACCGGTCCTGTGCCGATCTTCTGGCCGATCGCACGGCCCTCGGCCAACACGGCACTCAAGCCCTTGAGCTTGTATCGATGCTCCACCTGCCCTGCCGACTGGCTCTTCACGGTCTCGGGCCGGGCCTGCAGGATGTAGAGCTTGCCGTCGTGGCCATCACGCCCCCACTCGATGTCCATGGGCCGGCCATAGTGCTTCTCGATGACCAAGGCGTACTTGGCCAGTTCGGTCACGTCGGCGTCGGTCAGCGAGTAACGATTGCGCAGCTCCGGGGGGTTGTCGACGGTCTTGACCAGCTTGCCGCCAGCTGCCTTTTCGGCGGCCGTCGTGAACTCCATGCGGATCAACTTGGAGCCCAGGGTGCGCCGAATCACCGCCAGCTTGCCCGCCATCAGCGCTGGCTTGTGGACATAGAACTCGTCGGGGTTGACGGCACCCTGGACCACCGTTTCGCCAAGGCCATAGCTGGACGTAATGAACACCACGTCCTTGAAGCCGCTCTCGGTGTCGATCGTGAACATGACGCCAGCTGAACCGACATCAGAACGCACCATGCGCTGCACGCCGGCCGACAACGCGACGTCGGCATGGGCAAAGCCCTTGTGCACCCGGTAACTGATGGCCCGGTCGTTGTAGAGCGAGGCGAACACTTCGTGCATGTGCTGCAACACCTCGTCGATGCCGTGCACATTCAGGAAGGTCTCCTGCTGGCCGGCGAAAGAGGCGTCGGGCAGGTCTTCTGCGGTGGCGGACGACCGGACCGCGAAAGTCGCGGTCGCATCGCCGGCAACAAGGGTCGCGAAGGCTGCACGCACCGCAGCCTCGAGGTCGGCAGGCAGCGGAGTGTCGATGATCCACTGCCGGATTTGAGCCCCCGCCTCGGCGAGCGCGCGCACATCGTCGGTGTTAAGCGATGCCAAGCGAGTCTCGATCCGCGCAGCCAGGCCTTGGTGCGCAAGGAAACGTCGAAACGCATGCGCCGTGGTGGCGAATCCACCCGGCACGCGGACGCCCGAGGCGGCCAGCTGGCTGATCATTTCGCCGAGGCTGGCGTTCTTGCCGCCAACCGCCTCGACGTCAGTCATTCTCAGGTGTTCAAACGGGACGACCAGGGCGGTCGCCAGATTGGCAGGGGACATGGGAAAGCTCCGTGATGGTGGGAAATCAGTGCTTTCGCTGGCCGGACCGGCGCTCGAACTTCCACTCGCCAAAGGCGTTGTGCGAGGCAGCGGGAGGAGCGCATTGCAGGCGGGCCGTCGAACAGGTTGGCTTCGATTCTACGGTTGGCGCCGCGTCTATCATGATTGAAACAGCCAACGGAACACACGATGCCCAATCGAACCGTTTTCTTCGTCTCCGACGGCACCGGCATCACCGCCGAGACCTTCGGCAACTCGATCCTGGCGCAGTTCGG
>JANNFB010000180.1:0-10375 GCA_031379365.1 Burkholderiales bacterium | reverse complement strand
GCCGTGCGCTCGACACCGAGCACCTTGTAATAGTCCTTGAACTCCATCGCAAGGTGTCTCAGCGCGCGCGCACGCCAGCGGTCAGTCGTCCTTCTTGACCTTGACGTCGTTCTGCACCGAGACCACGCCCTCGACACCGCGCGCGATGGCCTCGGCTTTGTCGATGGCGTCCTGGCTGCGGGCGTTGCCGCTCAGCACCACCACGCCGTTGGCGTCGGTGTCGACGCGGATCTTCGCCAGGCTGCTCATCTTTTCCGCCGCCAGCTTGGCCTTGATCTTGGTCGTGATGACGGAGTCCTTGACGAAAGCCACCGGGTGCTTGCGGTCCACGGCGCCTTCAGCGGCGTGCGACAGGAGGGGGGCGCACAGGGCACCCGCGACGACCAGTCCGGTCAGGTGTTTGATGTTCATGGGGGAGTCCTTGAATGGAAGTAAGAGCTGTGCATGGTCGCGCCACGCTCAGCGCCCGTCTGTGCGTTGGCGCGCAGACGCCGTCCGGCCTGTCAGTGCACGATGGCGGGCCACCTGTTCCAGGGCGGCGGGCCAATCCAATCAGGAGATCGCGATGGGCATGGGTGACAGCGGCGACTTGCCGGCGGCGTCTTTCCATGAAGACTCCGGCGTGCTGCGCTTCTGGGTGGCGATGCCAGCGGGCCCGCCGATGGGCGCGATTCTGTCGCGGCAGGTGCTTCATTACCGATTTCAGGGCGCCATCGATGGCAGCGACGCCGTGGCCGTCTACGAGGCCCATCGCGGCGAAGTCGAGGCGGCCGTCGTGCGCCGCGCTGCCGCCGGTTCGATCGAGCCGGTGATGTTGCGCGAGAACGATCTGCCGCGCTTGCGCGCCTAGCCACACCCGTCGATTCGATGGCCGAGTCCAAGCTCGCGATCTATGGCGCGATTGCGGCCAACGTCGCGATTGCGGCGACGAAGTTCGTGGTGGCGGGTATCACCGGCAGCTCGGCGATGCTCTCGGAAGGCATCCACTCGTCGGTCGATTCCTTCAACGGCGTGCTCCTGCTGGTAGGTATCCGCCTCAGCCAGCGCCCGGCCACGCCCGAGCACCCCTTCGGGCATGGCAAGGAGCTGTACTTCTGGAGCCTGATCGTGGCCGTTCTGATCTTCGGCCTGGGCGGCGGCGTGTCCTTCTACGAAGGCGTGCAGCACATCCGCCACCCCGAGCCGATGCGCGACCCGACCTGGAACTACATCGTGCTGGCTGCGGCCGCCGTGTTCGAAAGCATCAGCTTTGCCATCGCACTGCGCCAGTTCCGCAGGCAGGCCGGCGCCACGCCGTTCTGGGAGGCCGTGCGGCGGAGCAAGGACCCGACCACCTACACCGTGCTGGCCGAAGACGCTGCAGCGCTCGCCGGCCTGGCCATTGCCGCCGTGGGCATCATGCTCAGCCATCGCCTGGACAGGCCCGAATTCGACGGCGCGGCCTCGGTCCTGATCGGCCTGTTGCTGGCCGGTGTAGCCACACTGTTGACGCGGGAGTCGCGGGGGTTGCTGATCGGCGAAGGCATTCAACCCGACACGGCGCGAACGATTCGCAGCATCGCCCTGGCGCAGCCCAAAGTGCGCGATGCGGGGCGGGTGCTGTCGATGTACGTCGGCCCCGACGATGCGCTGGTGACGATGGACCTGGCTTTCGACGAGGGCACCAGCGCCAGCGAGGCGGCGCAGACCATCGCCGCGGTCGAGCGCCAGGTGCGCGAGCGCTTTCCGATGATCAAGCGCCTGTTCATCGAGGCCGGCTCTGGGCCGCTGGTTCAGCGCTGGTCGCGGCCGGACGCGATCCGAACCGCGGGCGATGTGCCGGCGGCGGTGTGACGCGCTGCGGTCAGCGCGGCGCGGTCGTCAGCGCCTGCACCGGCGCCTCGAGCGGTTCGCGTCCGATGCGCTCGTACTCGGCAATCACCTGCGCCCCGAGCAGCAGCAAAGTGGCGGCCAGCTCGAGGCTGAGCAGCACCGCGATCGCGGTGGTGAGTGAGCCATAGACGACGCCGATCTGTGACAGCGTGGCGAAGTACCACACCAGCGCGTGGCGCGACACCTCCCAGAGCGCGGCCGCCGTCAGCCCGCCGATCAGTGCGTGCGGCAGTGACAGGCGTCCCACCGGCATCACCAGGTAGATCGAGGTCAGCAAGCAGATCTCGCCAGCCAGGCCGAGGAGGTAAAGCAGCACGCGCGAGGCGCCGCCGAGCGACCAGCTTCGGCCCAGCCAGACCAGGCGCTCCTCACCCAGGGTCTGCAGGCCGCCGGCCACCAGGGTCACCAGCAGCAGGCCCAGGCCGAGGCACAGGATGTAGACGTAGGGCATCAACAAGGAGACCAGGAGCGGGCGCCGGCGCGTGGCCACGCGGTGGTGAAAGATCACCGACATCGCGCTCTCGAGCACCGTGAAGGCCAGCGAGCTGAAGAACAGCATCGTTGCCAGCAGCATCCAACTGACCACGTCGCGGTGGGCCAGGAAGTTGGCCAGCTCGGCAACCACCGCCTTCGACTGCCCAGGCACCAGCCATTCGAGGTAGCGGGCCAGCGTGGCCAGCAACTCGGGCGGGTCGATCCAATGCGACAGCGCGATCAGCGCCAGGATCATCAGCGGCACCAGCGACAGCAGCGCGTAGTAGGCCACCGCGCCGGCCAGCAGCAGGCCCTGGTTGGCGCGAAACGCCTTCAAGGTCTGGGCCGCGAAGGTCCAGGGCTGGGCAGCGATCCTGGCGACGGCGGTGCCTGTCATGAGCGCTGCAAGTTAGTTGACACGGGGCAGGGCGTCTGTGCGCTGTCCAACAGACGCGTCGCAGCGCTGCGGGCACGGTGCGTCTTGCCCCGCCTTCCAAGGTTTCGCCCATGAATCGCACGCCCGCCCGACGCCGCATCGACCTGGTGCGCATTGCCACGGAAACCATGACCGAGCGGGGCCTCGAGCCCGAATTCAGCGCCGCCGTAGCCGCGCAGTTGGCAATGATCGGTGGCCCCGGCAGCGATGCCGATGAGCGCATCGCAGATCTGCGTTCCATGCCCTGGTGCTCGATCGACAACGACGACTCGCGTGACCTCGACCAGTTGACGGCCTGTGAGCCGCTCGCGGGCGGCGTCATCAAGATCTTCGTCGCCGTGGCCGATGTCGATGCGCTGGTCGACAAAGGCTCGGCGATCGACGATCACGCGCAGTTCAACACCACCAGTGTCTACACCGCGGCGCGCATCTTCCCGATGCTGCCCGAGCGCTTGTCCACGGACTTGACCTCACTCAACCCAGGTCAGGAGCGGCTGGCCCTCGTGACGACGGTGCTCGTCGCTGCCGACGCCTCGGTTACACAGGCCACGGTGCAGCGGGCGCGGGTGCACAACAAGGCCAAGCTGGCCTAAGACGCGCTCTCGGCATGGATCGACAGCCAGGGCGAGCTGCCCGCTGCCGCCGCTGCGGTGCCGGGGCTGGAGTCGCAGTTGCGCACCCAGGACGAGGTGGCCCAGCGCCTGCGCGCGCGCCGCCACGCTGAGGGTGCACTCGAATTCGAAACCTTGCAGCCGCGCGCGGTGTACGAAGGCGAGCGGGTCGTCGAGATCCGCCAGCAGGTGCAAAACCGTGCGCGCCAGTTGATCGAAGAGCTGATGATCGCCACCAACCGCGCCACGGCGCAGTTCCTGGCCGCGCACGGTGGCGCCTCACTGCGCCGCGTGGTGCGCTCGCCCGAGCGTTGGCAGCGCATCGTGGTGGAAGCGCGCAAGTACGGCGAGACCTTGCCCAAGCAGCCCGATTCGCGCGCGCTCGAAGGCTTTCTGGCCAAGCGCCGCAAGGCGGATCCGCTGCGCTTCCCGGATCTGTCCTTGGTCATCGTCAAGCTGATGGGCTCGGGCGAGTACGTCGTCGAACAGCCCGGTGCGGCGCCGATCGGCCACTTCGGCCTGGCTGTGCGCGACTACACCCATTCGACGGCGCCGAACCGGCGCTTCCCCGACCTCATCACCCTGCGCTTGCTCAAGGCGGTGCTCGCGTCGCGCGAGCCGCCGTACAGCGTGGCTGAGCTGACGGCGCTGGCGGTGCATTGCAGCCAGCAGGAAGACGCGGCGCAGAAGGTCGAGCGCAAGTTACGCAAGTGCGAGGCTGCGCTGCTGCTCGAATCGCATGTCGGCCAGCGTTACGACGCCATCGTCACCGGCCGCAATGAGCACAACGCCTGGGTGCGCACGCTCGCGCCGCCGGTCGAAGGCATGTTGACAGGCCGCGCGCCGGAGCTCGACATCAGCCAGCGCGTCGAGGTCAGGCTGGTGTCGACCGACGTCGAGCGCGGCTTCATCGATTTCGAGTTTCTCCACTGAAGGAAGACACGCCATGCAAGCCCTCGTCTACAACGGCCCCGGCCAGAAGAAGCTCGAAGACCGGCCCAAGCCGACCCTCCAGGAGCCCGGCGACGCCATCGTCCAGATCACGCGCACGACGATCTGCGGCACCGACCTGCACATCCTCAAGGGCGACGTGCCGACGTGCAAGCCGGGCACCATCCTCGGCCACGAAGGCCTGGGCATCGTCGACTCCGTTGGCACGGGCGTCACCTCATTCAAAGCCGGCCACCATGTGCTGATCTCCTGCATCAGCGCCTGCGGGCGTTGCCCGCCCTGCCGCAAGGGCATGACCTCCCACTGCAGCACGGGCGGCTGGATCCTTGGCCACAAGATTGACGGCACGCAGGCCGAGTTCGTGCGCATCCCGCATGCCGACACCAGCCTGTACCCGATCCCGCCTGGTGCCGACGAGGAGCTGGTGATGCTTTCCGACATCCTGCCCACCGGCTTCGAGTGCGGTGTGCTGAACGGCAAGGTGCAACCCGGCAGCAGCGTGGCCATCGTCGGCTCGGGGCCGATCGGCCTGGCGGCGTTGCTGACGGCGCAGCTCTACTCACCGGCACAGATCATCGTGATCGACCTGGACGACAACCGCCTCGCCGTGGCCAGGCGCTTCGGCGCCACCGCGACCGTCAACAGCCAAGCCGGCGATGCGGCAGCACAGGTGATGGCCTTGACCGGCGGGCGTGGCGTCGACACTGCGATCGAAGCCGTCGGTATCCCCGCCACCTTCAAGCTGTGCGAAGACGTGGTGGCGGCGGGCGGCACCATCGCCAACGTCGGCGTGCACGGCAGCAAGGTCGATCTGCACCTGGAGCGGCTGTGGTCGCACAACATCACGATCACCACGCGCCTGGTGGACACGGTCTCCATACCGATGCTGCTGGACACCGTGCAGGCCAAGCGCATCGACGCGGCCAAACTGATCACGCACCATTTCAAGCTCGCCGACATCCTGCAGGCCTACGAAACCTTCTCCAGAGCGGCCGAGACGCAGGCCTTGAAGGTCATCATCGAGGCCTGACGGGTGATGAAGTGGATGCTGCTGCTGTTTCCCGCCGGTCACCTGGTGATCAGCGTGATGTTCATCGTCAGCGCGTTCGCCTTGCTGGCGTTTGCGGGGATCGAGCTGGTGCATGCCGTGCTGCCTTTCAACGGCCGCAGCGCCCCGGCGCGCATCGATGGCCTGCTTGACTGCATTGCGCTGCTGACTATCGCGGTGGCGTCACTCGAACTCGGGCAGACCATCGTCGAGGAAGAGATTCAACGCGCTTCGCACATGAGCTCGCCGTCCCGCGTGCGCCGCTTCCTGTCGCGCTTTCTGGTGGTGCTGGTGGTGGCCCTGTCGATCGAGGCCCTGGTCGCCGTGTTCCGCTTCAGCCGCGACGACCCCTCCAAGCTGCCCTACGCAGCGGCCATCGGCCTGATGGCGGCGGCCTTGCTGGCCGGCTGGGGCATCTTCATCCGTATGAACCTCGGCGCCGAAGAGCTCGAGCCGGAGGCACTCGCCGCGGCCAAGGAAGAAGACCACAAGGTCGAGAACCCCAAGTGACCCGCCCCCACCACAAGGAATGGCACCGTAGCGACCGCATCGGCTGGCTGCGCGCGGCTGTGCTGGGCGCCAACGACGGCATCGTCTCCACTGCCAGCCTGGTGGTTGGCGTGGCGGCGGCCGGTGCCGACACGCGCACGGTGTTGATGACCGGTGTGGCCGGGCTGGTGGCCGGCGCGATGTCGATGGCGGCCGGCGAGTATGTTTCGGTGCATTCGCAGGCCGACACCGAGCAGGCGGATCTGGCACGTGAGCGCGCTGAGCTGGAGAGAGATCGGCCCGCCGAGCAGCGTGAACTCGCGGCGATCTACGTCACCCGTGGCCTCGCGCCCCCGCTGGCAAAGCAGGTGGCCGCGCAGTTGATGGCACACGACGCCTTGGGCGCGCATGCACGCGACGAGCTCGGCATCTCGACGACGCTGAGTGCGCGGCCAGTGCAGGCCGCGCTGGCCTCGGCTGCCAGCTTTGCCGTCGGCGCCGCGCAGCCGCTGGCCGTCGTATGGCTGGCGCCGGGTCCGGGGCTGATTGCATGGGTCTCGGCCATGTCGCTGGCCTTCCTGGCCCTGCTGGGCGTGGTGGCGGCACGGGCGGGCGGCGCGAATGTTGTGGCCAGCGCGGCGCGAGTCACCTTCTGGGGCGCACTGGCGATGGCCATCACGGCTGGCGTGGGCTCATTGTTCGGAGCAGCCGTTTGATCGCCATGATCTGGCCGCCAAGAGCAGAGGCGCTCGCATGACATGGCTGCTGTGGATCGGTCTGGTGCTGTCGCTCTTGGCAGTCGCTGCGGCCGGCCTGACGGCGCTCGGCGCCAAATGGTGGACCAACCGCATGGCGGTGTTGGCCCGCGGGCTCGAAGCGGCCCGAAATGACGGAACGGAGACGCCGCCGCACCCGGCGCACCCCACAACGCACTACGACGCGCGTGAACTCGAAGGACTGCCAGCGCCCGTGCAGCGCTACTTCCGCGCGGTGCTGAAGGATGGCCAGGCCATCGTGTCTGCGGTCACGATCGAGATGGCCGGCAGCATCAACATGTCGTCCACGGCCGAGCAGTGGAAGGCGTTCTCGTCCAAGCAACGAGTGGTTACGTCGACGGCCGGGTTCCGGTCGGGCTTCATGTGGGACGCCCGGATATCTATGCTGCCGGGCATGGAGGTGCATGTGCTCGACGCCTACATCGCTGGCAAGGGCTTGCTGCGCGCGGCAATGCTGGGCCTGTTCACAGTGGCTGACATGAGCGGTGGCGGCGAAATGGCGCGCGGCGAGTTCATGCGCTTCTTCGCGGAGACGCCGTGGTACCCGACCGCGCTGCTGCCCAGCCAGGGCGTGCAGTGGGCGGCGGTGGACGGTGCGTCGGCGAATGCCAGCATCAACGACGGTGCCGTCACGCTGACCCTGCTGTTCCATTTCAACGACGCCGGCTTGATCGACTCGGTGCGTGCCGAGGCCCGCGGCGGCATGGTCGGCAAAGAGATGTTGATGAGGCCGTGGGAGTGCGGCTTGTCTGACTATCAGCTTCAAGACGGCATGTTGATTCCGATGGCGGGTGAAGCAGCGTGGATTCAGCCCGAGGGGCGCACGACCTACTTCAAGGGCGCGATCACCAGCCTGCGCTACGAGGTCGCGCGGTGAGGATGATCTTCAAATCGGGCGCCATCATCCCGCTGGTCTTGATGCTTCCGAACCTGCCCTGGATGCTGTTCTACAGCGCGCGTGCGGGTCAGACGGTCGCCGTTCCCCTCGCCCTGTCCTTGGCGGAGAACGTGGCGCGGGTCGCTGTGTTGGCTTTGCCGTGCTTTTATCCGCTGCACCTGAAGCGTGACCATTCGACACTGGCATTGCTCGGCATGGTGGCTGCATTGACGGTCTACTACGTGGCTTGGGGCAGGTTTTTCATTGGCGGCGGGTCTGTCGCGCTTCTCAGCGCGCCCCTCCTTGGCATTCCTTCACCGCTTGCACTCGCCCCGGTGGCTCTTCTTGTGCTTTCGTCGTACCTGATGAATTCCTGGTGGATGTTCTCCGCCGCGTTGTGCTTCGGCGTGCTTCATGTCTGGGTCTCATCGATCACCAGCGCATGACCACGCTCTTCCTGCTTCAACTCGTCTTGCCGCTGCTCCTGATCGCATGGATGGCCCTCGCACCACCGCGTACCTTGTTCGCCTTTTGGCTTCAGTTGTTCGCGACGGGGGCGGCACTGTCGGCCGCGGCCTTGCTTGGCATCTGGCTGGTGCCGCCGTGGTGGGCACCCTGTGCGTTTGGTGTGGCGCTGGTCGCAGCGGCCGGGCTGGGGCTGCGCCGACGCCTGCCCTTCGTTTCTGCACTGCCTTCGGCCTGGGTCGCGTGGGTCTTTGCAGAACTCTTCCTTGGCCTGGGCCTCGCCTCTGCCTATGGCCTGGTTGTTGCGCTGCACAGCCGCACTGCGCCGCCGCTGGCTGCGGTGAACCTGGCGTTTCCGCTGGGGCCTGGCCGCTACCTCGTCGTCAATGGCGGCAGCGGCTTCAGCACCAACGTCCACCTCCTCACGCTCGACGCCACCGTGCCTCGGTTTCGCGCTTGGCGCGGGCAATCGTACGGCGTGGATCTCGTGCAGGTGGATACGCTCGGGTTGCGCGCGAAGGGACTGCAGCCCACCAATCCCCACGCCTATCGGATCTACGGCAGCCGCGTGCTGGCGCCATGCGCAGGCCAGGTGGTGGCCGCGGTGGACGGCCTGCCTGACATGCCCGTGCCAGAAGTCGACCGCGATCACTTGGCCGGCAACCATGTGTTGCTTCGATGCAGCCAGGCGGATGTGCTGCTGGGCCACTTGAGCCCTGGCAGCGTTCAGGTTCGCACTGCGGCCACCGTCGCCATCGGCGACTGGCTGGGCTTGGTGGGGAATTCGGGCAACACCGGCGAGCCGCACCTGCACGTGCATGCACAGCGACAGGGTCCTGTCGGAGCGCCGCTGGGCGGCGATCCGCTGCCGATCCTCTTCGACGGCCGATTCCCCGTGCGCGGCGACCGCTTCGCGTTGCCGTGACGGTGTTGCCATGAGCCTCTGCACACCGAGGCTCGGGTTCTGGGCCGCCATGCTGTCGCTGCTGTTCGCCGCGTGTTTCAGCATCGTGGCGCTGGCCGCAAACTTCACGACGGTGATACCGGACCTCTGGGTCAATCCCTTGAGCTTTGCGCCGTCGCTGCTGTTGGCCTGGAGTTACCTGGTGCTCATGGCCTGCGTGCTGGACGCCGCAGCGCCTGCACACAGGGTCTGGGCCGTGCTGGCGCTGTGTTTTGCCGTGCTCTACGCAACCATCAACAGCATCGTGTACTTCGTGCAGTTGGTCGTCGTGACGCCGCTGGTCTTTCAGGGCAACGCGGAACTGGCAGGCGTGCTGGCGTTTGGGCCACGCTCCTTCATGCTGTCGTTGAATGGCCTGGCCTATGGCTTGATGAGCGCGTCGGCGTTCCTGGCTGCCTTTGCGTTCCCAGGTCGCGAGCAACGCTTCGTGCGCCGCGCCCTGTGGGCTCACGGCGCCATGGGGCCTATCGTCATCGCGGCCATCTTCTGGCCCTGGATGGTCTATGTGGGCGCACTCTGGATCGTCACCTTTCCGGCCATGGCGCTCGCGCTGGCCGCGGTCTTCCGGCAGCGTGATCGGCATGGCTGACCTGACGCTTCATCGTGACGCTACGGGCGCCGCTCACGCCCTGCTGGCGTTCTTCGGATTGGCGTTTGCCTGGTCATGGGCGTTCTGGCTGCTGTCACCGCTACTGAAGGCGGCCTCGCCCATTACCGCGACGGCCCTGTTCATGCTCGGTGGTTTCGGCCCCAGCCTCGCAGCGGTTGCTGTCGTCGCGCGCCATGGCGGGTGCAGCGGGCTGCGGCGCTGGATGAAGCGCTGTTGGCAGTGGCGGGTGGGCTGGCGCTGGATGGCGCTGGCCGTCTTCTTCCCGGTCGGATTCATGGGGCTGGCCGCGGTCGCCCATGTCGCTCTGGGTGGCGCCTTGCCGGCCTCGCCGGCCTCGGGTCACGCCCTGGTGGCGGCGGTGAATGTCCTGCTGGTGTTTCTGATCGGCGGCCCGCTGGGCGAGGAGTTCGGTTGGCGCGGCTATGCGCAGCCTGCCTTGCAGGATCGCTGGGGCTGGCGTGGCGCCAGCCTGGTGCTCGGTGCCGCCTGGGCGTTGTGGCATCTGCCTTTGTTCTACAGCCCGGGCACAGTGCAAAGTCACCTGCCGATGGGCTGGTATGCACTGAGCGCCGTCGCGTCGTCGGTCGTGTTCGGGTGGCTCTACAACCGCAGCAGCGGCAGCGTGTGGCCGGCGTTGGTGCTGCACACCGCCGTCAACGCGTGGTCCTCGGTGATCCCGGTGATGGTGAAGCCCGACGGCAGCAACCTGCGGCCGTTTCAGTTCGTCGTCGGCATTCTTGCCGTCACGGCGTTGGCGCTGCTGGTTCGTGCCGATCCGGCGCCACAACGCGGCATCATGGTG
>JANNFB010000181.1:0-7646 GCA_031379365.1 Burkholderiales bacterium | reverse complement strand
CTGGGCGAAGACGACGCCATCATCAGCGACGAGCTGAATCACGCCTCCATCATCGACGGCATCCGCCTGTGCAAGGCCCGCCGCTGGCGCTACAAGCACAACGACATGGCCGACCTGGAGCGCTGCCTGGCCGAGGCGGCCGCGGCCGGCGCCCGCTTCAAGCTCGTCTTCAGCGACGGTGTGTTCTCGATGGACGGCACGGTGGCTCAGCTGGATGTCATGCGCGCCCTGTGCGATCGCTTCGACGCCTTGCTCGGCATCGACGAGTGCCACGCCACGGGATTCCTCGGCGCGCGCGGGCGGGGCACGCACGAGCTGCGCGGCGTGTTCGGCTGCGTTGACATCATCACGGGCACGCTGGGCAAGGCCTTGGGCGGTGCCTCGGGCGGCTTCACCGCGGCGCGCAAGGAAGTGGTCGACTTGCTGCGTCAGCGGTCGCGGCCCTACCTTTTCTCCAACACCCTGATGCCGGCGATTGCCGGCGCCTCGATTGCGGTGCTCGATCTGCTCGAAGCCAGCACGGCCCTGCGCGACCAGCTCGAAGACAACACGCGCTACTTCCGCCAGGCCGTCACGGCGGCCGGCTTCGACATCAAGCCGGGCAATCACCCCATCGTTCCCATCATGGTCTACGACGCGGCACTGGCGCAGCAATTGGCCACGCGCCTGCTCGAGCTGGGCATTTATGTCGTCGGCTTCTTCTTTCCGGTGGTGCCCAAGGGCCAGGCGCGCATCCGCGTGCAGATGAGCGCGGTGCACAGCCGCGCCCAGCTCGAGGCGGCGGTGCTTGCCTTCAGCCAGGCCGGCCGCGAACTGGGCCTGATCAAGTGACGCGCAGCGAGCATCGGGCTGTGCCCAAGATTCTGCTGATTGGTGCCAATGGCCAGATCGGCACCGAACTGGCCGGCGAACTGGCGCGGCGCCATAGCCCCGCGGCCGTGGTCACGAGTGACCTCGCGCCTCAGGGACGTGTTCCGGGCCTGGCCCACGAGGCACTGGACTGCACCGACATCGGCGCCCTGACGGGCGTCGTCGAGCGCCACGGCATCACCCAGATCTACCACCTGGCCGCGGCGCTGTCGGCGCGCGGCGAGAAGCACCCGATGTGGGCCTGGGACCTGAACATGAAGGGCCTGCTCGGCGTGCTCGAGGTCGCGCGTTCGCACCAGCTCGAACGCATCTTCTGGCCCAGTTCCATCGCTGCGTTCGGCCCCAGCACGCCGCAAGACCACACGCCGCAGAAGACGGTGATGGACCCCAGCACGGTCTACGGCATCAGCAAGCTGGCCGGGGAGGGCTGGTGTGCCTGGTACCAGCAGCACCATGGCGTCGACGTGCGCAGTCTGCGCTACCCCGGCCTGATCAGCTGGAAAACGCCGCCCGGCGGCGGCACCACCGATTACGCCGTCGAGATCTTCCATGCCGCCCTGCAGCAGGGCCGCTACACCTGCTTCCTCGAGGCGGACCAGGCGCTGCCGATGATGTACATGCCCGACGCCATCCGCGCCACGCTGCAGCTGATGGAGACGCCGGCCGCGCAGTTGCGCGAGCGTGGCGCCTACAACCTGGCCGGTATCAGCTTCACACCCTTGCAGATTGCCGCGGCCATTCGCAAGCGCCTGCCGCACTTCACGATGGATGTGCAGCCCGACTTCCGCCAGGCCATCGCCGCGTCATGGCCGCGCTCGCTCGACGACAGCGTGGCCCAGCGCGACTGGGGCTGGCGCCCGCAATACGACCTGCAGGCCATGGTCGACGACATGCTGGCCAATCTGCAGCGCGTCTAGCGGCGCCCAGTGCAGGGCTTGCCGAGGCTCAGGCGGCCAGCAGCTCGACTTCGAACACCAGCGTCGCGTTCGGTGGTATCACACCGCCGGCGCCGCGCGCGCCGTAGCCCAGCTCGGGCGGGATGCGCAGGACGCGCGTGCCGCCGACCTGCATGCCTTGCACGCCTTCGTCCCAACCGCGGATCACCGAGCCGGCGTCCAGATCGAACTTGAAGGGATCGCCACGGTCTTTGCTCGAGTCGAACTTGCGGCCGCGGCCGCTGTCGGTCGACGGGTCATAGAGCCAGCCGGTGTAGTGGACGGTGACCTTGCGGCCGGCTCGGGCCGTAGCGCCGGTGCCGACCGTGGTGTCTTCGTAGTGCAGGCCGCTCGGGGTGGTGGTCATGGGCGATCGCCTTGGGAGAGTTCAAAACCCGCATGCTACACAGGCCGCTCGGCGGCCGTGCCCCAACGCTGCCGCCAGGCGACAGTGGCGTGCGCGAGGTAGTCGTCGACGTGCGCACTGTCGGGCACGACCAGCGTCAGCACCATGGCCGCGGCGCGCAAGGCCTCCAGGGGGTCGCGCAGGTCGAGCGGTGCCGCGCCGCGGCTCTTCGACAGCTTCTCGCCGCTGTCGTCACGCACCAGCGGCGTGTGCAGGTAGCGGGGTGTCGGTAGGCCCAGCAGTTGTTGCAGGTGGATCTGGCGCGCCGTGTTGTCGGCCAGGTCCTCGCCGCGGACGATGTCGGTCACGCCCTGCTCGGCATCGTCGACCACCACTGCGAGCTGGTAGGCCCACGGCCCGTCGGCGCGCTGCAGCACGAAGTCACCGACGGCATGGGTCACGTCCTGGTGTTGGGCACCGAGGCGGCGATCGGTCCAGTCGATGAAGACCGGCGCGTTGTCGCTGCCGGAGGCCAGGCGCCAGGCCCGGGCCGGCTTGCCGGCCAGGCCGGAGCGGCAGGTCCCGGGGTAGACGCGCTCGGTGCCGGCAACGGCCGCCAGGCCCAGGGCGGCCAGTCGATCGTCGATGTCGCGCCGCGTGCAGGCGCAGGCGTAGGCCAGGCCGCCTTGTCGCAGGCGCTCGAGGGCCTGCGCGTAGAGCGGTCCGCGCTGCGATTGCCAGAGCGGTGGCGCGTCGGGCTGCAGTCCGACGGCGGCGAGTTGCTGCAGGATCAGCCGTTCGACGCCCGGCACCGAGCGCGGCCCATCCACGTCTTCGAAGCGCAGCAACCAGCGACCGTGGTGAGCGCGGGCGTCGAGCCAGCTGGCCAGCGCCGTCACCAGCGAGCCGGCATGCAGCGGGCCGCTGGGCGTCGGTGCGAAGCGCCCGACGTAGGCGGGGCTCGGCGCTGGCAGCGCTGGCGCCATCAATCCACCATCTGCATCAGACCGGTGTGGCGCTCGAGCAGCGCCGTGCGCGTCGCGGCATGGCCGAGCTGCTCCAGCCACCAGCCCAGGGCCAGCCCCTGGGGCGCCTTCTTCGGTTGCGGCGCGGCGCTGCTGCGCCAGGCGTAGCCCAGGCGGGCGCGGTGGCGCTCGCGAGCCACCGCCTTCACGACCAGCCGGCCGGCACGGATGTGCTCGCGCGCCAAGGGTTCAGCCAGGAAGCCGCAGCCCAGGCAGCGCACCTGGGCTTCGACTTTCGCTTGCACCGAGGCCACGGTGAACACCTCCTGGCCGGGCAAGAGGTTGAAGCTGCGCGGTTCGTGGCGCCGTGCCGAGTCGGCCACGGCCACCGCACGGTGCTGCAACAGCACGTGGTCGGGAATCGCACCTTCGTGCGCTGCCAGCGCGTGGTGGGGGGCGACGGCGAACACGAAGTCCATCTCGCCGAGCGGGCGCATCTCGATGCCGGTGGGCACGGTGATGCCGTCCATGCCGACGCCGATGGCCAGGTCGGCTTCGCCCGACAACAAGGCCTCCCAGGTGCCCGCCAGCACTTCGGTGCGCAGACGCAGACGCGTGCCGGGGCCGGCTGTAGGCCGCTCACTGTCGGGGCGCAGGGCGAAGAAGGCCTCGCTGAGCTCGAACAGGGTCAGGCGCGAAATCACGCCGTCGGCCGCCACGGTAAGCTGGGTCTCCCAGCCGCAGGCGACGCGTCGCACCCGGTTGGCCACCGCGTCCATCTCCACTAGAAGGCGGCGGCCTTCGTTGAGCAACTCTTCGCCCGCGGCCGTGAGCTTGGCCTGCCCGGAGCGGCGGTCGAACAAGAGGACGTCGAGCGCTTCCTCGAGCTGGCGCACGCTGTAGGTCAGCGCCGAGGGCACTTTGCCGAGCTCACGTGCTGCGGCGGCAAAGCTGCCGTTGCGGGCAATGCTGTCCATCATGGTCAGCGCATCGGGGGTCAGGGCATTGCGGCGTTCGGTCATGGCGGGGTCCGGTTGGCTGTTCATCTTATTTGAATGCGGTCTTCACCGGGGCAGCGCCCGTGACGCTCGGCCCAGTCCTACATTGAAGCCATCGAAAGGAGTTTCTGACCATGTTGACACTGCGCAAGAGCCAGGACCGCGGCTACGCCAACCACGGCTGGCTGAAGAGTTTTCACAGTTTTTCCTTCGCCGACTATCACGACCCGGCCCACATGGGCGTGGGCAACCTGCGCGTCATCAACGAGGACCGCATCGCCCCCGGCACCGGCTTCGGCACGCACAGCCACCGCGACATGGAGATCGTCAGCTATGTGCTCGAAGGTGCGCTCGGCCACAAGGACAGCATCGGCAACGGCGCGTCGATCGTGCCCGGGGAAGTTCAGCGCATGAGCGCGGGCAGCGGCATTGCCCACAGCGAGTTCAACCACGCCGCCGACCAGACCACGCACTTCCTGCAGATCTGGTTGCTGCCGAAGCAGCGTGGCATCGCACCGGGTTACGAGCAGAAGGCCTTCCCTGAAGCCGACAAGCGTGGCCGCCTGCGCCTGGTGGCATCAAACGACGGTCGTGACGGGTCCGTCCCGATCAACGCCGACGCTGCGATGTACGCGGGACTGATCGACGGCAGCGAAAGCGCCGATCTGGCCCTCGACCCTCAGCGTCTGGCCTATGTGCACCTCGTGCGTGGGGCAGCCAGCGTCAACGGCCAGGCCTTGCAAGCGGGCGATGCCGCCCGGCTGGACGGCGAAACCCGCCTGGTGATCGACCAAGGCCGCGGCGCCGAAGTCATCGTTTTCGATCTGCAACCCTGAGCTGCCCATGAGAGCTTCCGAATCTCTTCGGCCCGTCGTCGACACCTTCACCACGGTCTGGCACAGCTTTCGCGGCAACGCTTCGGGCGCCTTCAACTGACCCTGCCTGTACTTTTCTTTCACCCCTCTCGAGGAGCTTTCACATGAACCCCCAATCCGTCGCAGCCCTGATCGGCCGCATCCTGCTCGCCCTGATGTTTCTCGGTGCCGGCATCTCGAAGTTCAGCGGCCTCGACGGCACCGCGGGCTACATCGGCAGCGCCGGACTGCCCATGCCCATGCTGCTGGCGATCGCCACCGCGGCGCTCGAAGTGGTCGCCGCCGTGATGTTGATCGTCGGCTGGCAGGCGCGCTGGGCGGCACTGGCTTTGGCCGCCTTCACCTTGCTGGCCACGGTGCTGTTCCACAACTACTGGGCCATGCCCGCCGAGCAGCAGTTCACCCAGCAATTGATGTTCATGAAGAACCTGGCGGTGAGCGGGGGTCTGCTGCTGGTCTTCGCCCTCGGTGCCGGGGCACTCAGCCTCGACCAACGCAACAAGGCGGGTTGAGAGCATGGCCGCCACACCCCTGCGCCTCCTGCTGCTGGCGGGCAGCGCACGCCAAGGTGCGTTTAGTGTTCGGCTGCGTGACGCTGCTGCGCGTCTGGCCGAGGCCGCGGGCGCCAGCACCAGCGTGCTGGACCTGCGCGCGCTAGGCCTGCCGCTGTACGACGGTGACATCGAAGCCAGCCAGGGGGTGCCCGCAGGGGCCCATCAGCTGCGCAACGCCTTCGCCAGCCACGACGCCGTGCTGATCGTCACGCCGGAGTACAACGGCTTCCCGACGCCTCTGGTGCTCAACGCCTTTGATTGGCTGTCGCGCCTGCCTGCGGGCGATGGCCTGCCTTCGGGGGTGGCGGTCACCGCCAACAAGCCGACGGCGCTGCTGTCGATCTCACCCGGCGCCATCGGCGGGCTGCGCGCCATGAACTTCCTGCGCCAGTACCTGCAGATGGCCTTTGGCATGCTGGTCGTGCCGCGCCAGCATGCCGTCGGTCATGCCAACGATGTGCTCGATGCGCAGGGCGCCTTCAAGGACGAGAAGGCTGAGCAGGCGGTGGCGGCGGTTGTGCAGGGCTTGCTGCGGGTGGGCGACGCGCTGCGCACGCCGGGCTGAGCCTCGCAGGCGCTGCACGCTACAGTGCAGCGATGCTGGAAGCGCTGAACAAATTGGTGGCGGTGCTGCCGTGGTGGGACTGGGCCGCGCTGGTCTGGTTCTTCGCTGCCTGGGTCGGCTATGCCGAGTTCGCACGGCGCCGCGCCACGGTGCAACCCTCGCTGCTGGCGGCCAGTAACCGGGTGCGTCGGCAGTGGATGCTGCAGGCCACCAAGCGCGACGTCAGGGTCGTCGACGGCGTGGTGGTGCAGAACCTCTCGACCAGCCCAAGCTTCTTTGCCTCGACCACGATCCTGATCATCGGCGGCCTGCTGGCCATCCTGGGCAGCAGCGATCATGCCAACTCCCTCGTGGCCGAGTTGCCGTTCGCTGCCCGCACCTCGACCCTGGTGATCGACTTCAAGCTGGTCTTGTTGGCGGGGGTGTTTGTCTATGCCTTCTTTCGCTTCACCTGGAGCCTGCGCCAGTACAGCTTTGGTGCGCTGATGATCGCCTCGGCGCCGGAGCGCGACGAATTTGCCAGCCTGGGTGAGTCGGCGCGGGAGCGGTTTGCCGATCGCGCCGGCGGTGTCGTCGGCCTGGCCGCCGAGACCTTCAATGACGGCCTGCGCGCCTACTACTTTGCCTTCGCCGCGGCAGCCTGGCTGTTCTCTCCCGGTGCCTTTGCCGTGGGCACCGCCGGCGTGGTCTGGATCCTTTATCAGCGCGAGTTTCACTCCGCTGCGTTGGCGCTCATGCGTGATTGATGGCCCCATAATTGCTTGCACCTGCTTCTGCTTTCTTGGCCCACCTAGAGGAGAACCGATGATCGACATGAACAAGCGCAACCTGCTGCGGATCGCCGCGGTTGCTGCCACCAGCGCTGCCCTGATCGGCTGCGGCAAGAAGGAGGCGCCGGCCGCTGCGGCGCCCGCTGCCACTCCGACCGCCGCGTCTGCGGCGGCGCCCAAGCCCGAACCGCTGAAGATCGCCTTCGCGTACGTCGGCCCGGTGGGCGACGGTGGCTGGACCTTCGCCCATGACCTCGGCCGCAAGGCGGTCGAGGCCGAGTTCGGCGACAAGGTCAAGACCAGCTATGTCGAGAACGTGCCCGAGGCGGCCGATGCCGAGCGCGTGATCCGGCAGATGGTCAGTGAAGGCAACAAGCTGATCTTCGGCACCACCTTCGGCTACATGGACCCGATGATGAAGGTGGCCGCCGACGAGAAGGGCGTCAAGTTCGAGCATGGCACCGGCTTCAAGACCGCCGAGAACATGCGCACGTACGACAGCCGCACCTACGAAGGCGCCTACATGGCGGGCGTCATTGCAGGCGCCATGACCAAGAGCAACACGCTGGGCGTGGTCGGCTCGATCCCCATCCCCGAGGTCATCCGCAACATCAACACCTTCACCCTGGGTGCGCAGAGCGTCAACCCGAAGATCAAGACCAAGGTGGTCTGGATCGGCAAGTGGTTCGATCCGCCCAAGGAAAGCGAAGCCGCCCAGAGCCTGATCAACGCCGGTGCCGACGTGCTGTTCCAGAACACGGATTCCAG
>JANNFB010000163.1:0-1738 GCA_031379365.1 Burkholderiales bacterium | reverse complement strand
CCGGCCCCGTTGCAGAACTCCCGCCGTTCGCTGCGCTCACTGTGGTCGGACAGCTGCAACGAGTCAGAGCACGAAGCGCGCGGGTACGCGCGCGGCCGGCCAGCCTGCGCTTCTCGGCGGCGCCGATTCGCCCCGCCCAGGCCCCGCCCGCCGCCTTGCGGGCAAGAGCGCTGGCGTTCGCAACCCCGCACACCACCCTAGGATCCGCAACGGGGCAGCCGGGCAAGGCCCGGCGTGCATGGGAGGCGCCGAGCAGCACAGGGGCCGGGGCCCGCGCGCGTACTCGCGCGCTTCGTGCGCTGACTCGTTGCAGGTGTCTGAGTGGAGAGAGCGAAGCGAACGCAGCGAGTTCTGCAACGGGGCCCTGGACCCGAGCAGCGCAGGGCAGTCGCAGCGAAGCGCAGACCGCCGAGGTTGCGAGCCGGGCCCTGCCCGGCTGCCGCGTTGCCGCGCCAAGGCAACGAGAGCGGACATGGACATTCCGCAATGGGCCGATCGGCAACGGTCAGATGGATGCTGTTGAACGCCACTGCGCATGAGTCCTTCGTCCGCGGCAACCCCTCGACACGATCCGGGCATGGGGGCGCCCCTATGAAAGCGATGCCCCACAACAGCATCGAGAGCCGCGCGCGCAAACAGCGGGTCGCCGCACTTGTCGCGTCAATCGGTTGCTGGAACCATTACTCAAACTGCCACTGCCCGCACCGAGGGATCGGCTGCGCCCCCATCGTCGGCACGGCTTGTCGAGCCCCACGTGTTCGGGCCTTCCCCGCTAGCGATGCAGGCGAATCAACTTGCCGTCGTCACTCAGCAGGTAGAGCCAGCCGTCGGGGCCCTGCTTGACGGCGCGAATGCGTTTGCCGAGCGCGCTCACCGCGGGCACCTCTTCACGCAGCGTCACGGTGTTGTCTGCGCCGAGCGCGATGCGCCACAGCGTGGTGCCGGCCAGCGCACCCGCGAACAGCTGGCCGTTCCACTCCGGCAGCTTGTCGCCGGTGTAGAAGGCCAGTCCGGAGGGCGCGGTCGAGCGCAGCAGCCAGGTGGTCATGGGCTCCTCGAAGCGCGGCGCATGGGTGCCGCCACCCGGCCGGCATGACGGCGCGGACTGGAACTCGCTGTAGGCGCAGCCGTAGCTGGCCAAGGGCCAGCCGTAGTTCTTGCCGGCCTGTACGCGGTTGAGTTCATCGCCGCCGCGCGGGCCATGCTCGGTGACCCACAGCTCGTCGGTGCCCGGTTTCAGGGTGGCGCCCTGGGCGTTGCGGTGGCCCAGGCTCCAGATGCCGGGCTGTGCGCCGGTGGCAGCGAAAACGGGGTTGTCGGCAGGAATGCTGCCGTCGCGGTTCAGGCGCAGCACCTTGCCCAGCGTGGTGGCGAGGTTCTGTGCGTGCAATGCGGTCGGCTCGCTCGGGCTGTCCTGGCCGCGATCGCCGGTCGTCAAGAACAGGGTCTTGTCGCTGCGAAAGACGATGCGCGAGCCGAAGTGCACGCCGCCGTTCACCTTCGGTGTCTGGCGCCAGATGACGGTCACGTTGCTGAGTGCGCTGCCGGCCAGGCGGCCGCGCGCCAGGGCGGTGCCCACGCCACCGGGGCCGTTCTCCGAATAGCTGAAGTAAACCCAGGGATCGGTGGCGAAGTCAGGGTCCAGGGCCACGTCGAGCAGGCCACCCTGGCCGCGGCTGTTGACGGCGGGCAGCCCCGTCAACGTGGCGTCGATGGCCGAGCCGTCGGCGCGCACGAT
>JANNFB010000166.1:0-4373 GCA_031379365.1 Burkholderiales bacterium | reverse complement strand
GCCTGCCAGGAAGCGCAGCAGGTCGATGAAGTGGCAGCCCTCACCGACCAGTCGGCCACCGCCGACGGTGACGTCTTGGGTCCAATGTTGCGCCGGGATCGCGCCGGCGTTGACCGTCATCACGAAGACCTTGGCGCCAGGTGTGCCAGCCAGCAGCTGCTTGATCTTCACCACCTGCGGTGCGAAGCGGCGGTTGAAGCCGACCATCACCCGCAATTCGGGCCGCGCCCGAGCTGCGACCTCAATGCGCGCCAGGTCGTCCAATGTCAGGGCAAGCGGCTTTTCGACGAAGACATGTTTGCCGGCGGCCAGCGCGCGCAGCACGTAGTCTGCGTGGGTGTCGTGGCGCGTGCTGACAACCACCGCGTCCACGTTGGGGTCGGCCAACAGCGCAGCGGTGTCGGTGGTGGCTTCGGCGAAGCCGAACTTTCGACCCAGGTGCACGCTGCTGGCACCACCGGCTGAGGCGATGCGCATGAGCCTTGCGCCCGCGGCCTTGAACGCGGGGATCAGCACGGCACCGGCATAGTTGCCAGCGCCGATGACGCTGATTCGGGCGGCGCCGGCTGCGGCGCTCGCGCTGTCGCCGGCTGGCGCCGGAAGGACCACGGTGCGGGCGAGTGCTGCGGACGGCGCCGGCGCAGTGCCGCGCGGTGTGGCGTTTGCAAACTTCAGCAGGATGCCCAGTGACTGTTCGCTGCCACCGACCACCGCGTAGGCGTCGGGCGCCTGGGCAATGTCGAAGCGGTGCGAAATCAGCGGTGCAATCGCCAACCGGCCGTCGGCCATCGTGTCGAGCACGGCCTCGAAGTTGCGCTGTTCGGTCCAGCGCACGAAGCCCAGCGGGTAGTCCTGGCCCTTGTCTTCGTAGTTCGGGTCATAGCGGCCGGGGCCGTAGGAACAACTGACCTGGAAGCTGAGTTCCTTCTCGAAGAAATCGGCGCGCGACAGTTCGAGGCCGACCACCCCCACCAGCACGATGCGGCCGCGCTTGCGGCTCATCTGCGCGGCCTGGTGCACGGGTTCGTTGCTCTTGCTGCTGGCCGTGATGATGACCGCGTCGACACCGCGGCCGCGCGTGTAGTCCATGGCCGCAGCCACCGGGTCGGCGCCGCTCTTCAGATCGACCACCTCGGCGCCGAAGCGTTGCGCCAGCACCAGCTTGTCGGCGTCGAAGTCCAGGCCCAGCACGCGGCAACCCTGGGCCTTCAGCAACTGCACGGTGACCAGGCCGATGAGACCCAGGCCGGTGACGACCACGGTTTCGCCCAACGTCGGCTGCACGAGCCGAATGCCTTGCAGCGCGATGGCGCCCAACACCGTGAAGGCAGCGGCTTCGTCGTCGACGACATCCGGCACCTTGGCGCAGAGATTGACTGGCACGGCCACCACTTCAGCATGCTTGCCGTTGGAGGCCACTCGGTCGCCGACGGCATAGCCGCTGACGCCAGCGCCAACCTCAACCACCTCGCCGACGTTGCAGTAGCCCATCGGCAGAGGCTGGCCGAGCTTGTTGCGCACGGCCTCGATCGTGGGCATGAGGCCGTCTGTGCGCACCTTGTCCAGCACCATGCGCACCTTGTCGGGCTGCTGGCGCGCCTTGTCGATGAAGCTGGCCTTGCCGAAGTCGACGAGCATGCGTTCGGTGCCGGCGGACACCAATGTGCGTGTGGTGCGGATGAGCAACTGGCCAGCGCCGACGCGTGGGCAGGGGACGTCGGCGACTTCGGTGGAGCCGTCTTTGAGGTTCTGCAGGACTTGTTTCATTGGACAGTGAAGCCTTGCGGCGGGGGTGTGGTCGGAGGCAAGGCAGCAATCGCATGCTGGAGCTGCTCCCACTGCGTGGCAAAGGAGAAAGTCGACTGCTGCTCGCCGCGGCGAACCATCTCGGTGACGTGCAGCATCAGCAGGGTCGACAACTCCACCTCGTGCCAGTCGCGGCCCTCGTCGGACGCGAAGGGCTGGAGGATGGCACGCCGATGGCCGACGTCCTTGGGCCAGAAGCGGGACGTGGAAACAGCCACACCCTGCCAGACCGTCATGCGCCGGAAGTCGTCGATCTTGCAGATCGTCTCGCCGTGCTGGAAGTTGATGGTCTCGTTGATGCCCTCGAAGGGTTCGCTGCGCGAGGTCAGCATGACCGAGAAGAGGTCGGCGCGGTCGCTGCGTATGGATATGCAGACGTTGTCGTCAGGCTCGCTGTCGGAAGCGGCCGTGATGCTGATCTGCAGCCGATCGGGCAGGCCACGCCAGGCCATCATGTGCACCAGCAGATCCAGCCAGTGACCGACGTTGCCGCACACGCGTGTGCCCTCATCGGGCCGGCGGTACCAGTGGTCCGGACCAAGTTGATGACCGACGACGAAACACTGCAAGGTGATGCCGCCTGCAGGGTCGACGCGCGTCAGCGCGCGCAGGCGGCGCACCGCCGCAGAAAAGGGGCGGTTGTAGCCAGCGAAGAGGCGGCCACGGGCGCTGCGCTGTGCGCGCAGCAGGCCGACCAGCTGCGCGTGGGTCACGGCGATGGGCTTCTCTACGTAGACGTCCAGGCCTTGGGCCAGGGCGCGTACGGCGTAGTCGGCATGTGAAGCGTGGTTCGATGCGATGTAAACGGTGCGCAGGCCAGGCGTGGCCAGCACCGCGCCGGCGTCGCTTGCGACATGCGGCACGCGCAACGCCTCCGCGAGTGAGCGGGCCGCCTGTTCATGGGTGTCAAAGCAGGCTGCGATGCGTGCCCCGAAACTGCGCTGCAGAAAGTAGCCGATGGTCGCGAAAGCAAACTGCCCGCAGCCGATCAGGCCGATGTCTCGCGTACGCGCACGTGACCACCCTGGAGGACGGAAACGCAGGCGACCGGCAACCTTGAAGAAGGTTCGAGAAGGGCCGTAGATCGCCACGAAACGCAGCAGCTTGCGGAGCCGATCCATCGGCCTGGCGGGGTTGGCGCTCATGCAGGGGCCCGCGGTGCGGCGGCAAGGGCAATGTCCAAGTAGGACCGGGCCCGTTCAGCCGGGCTCGGGTAGCGCCGCACAAAGGCCCTGGCGCGCCGCAATTGATCCTGCCGCTGGGCTTCGGGCTGTTCCTGGTAGTAGCCGGCGATGCACCGGGCCATCGAGGCCACGTCCAAAGGGTCGAAGTACTGCGCATGTTCGTGGCAACAGTCGCGGATGAAAGGCAGGTCGGAAGCGAACAGCGGCTTGCCCATGGTCATCGCCTCCAGCGGCACGGCCGAGAAGCACTCCAGCAGGCTGGGGAAGATGATGCCGTCCATGGCCGAGTAGAAACTGGGACACTGTGGCAGCACGAGTGCGCCGACGTTGTGTATCACGCGGCGAAAGTCCTCGTCGCAGGCCTGCCACTCGGCGTCGGTGAAGGTCACGAAGAACGTCACCGCCAGGCCATGAAGTTGCTGCAATTGACGCTGGAGGGCCGGCAGGCAAGCCAGGTTCTTGTGGACGTAGTTTCGCGAGACTACGCCCAGCCGCAGGGCAGGTGACGCGGGCGGAAAGCTCAGTGGCGCCCAACGCGAGGGCTCCTTGAACACCGCGTCCACCGTGTTGTAGACGATGTGGATGGGTGTGTCGCGGAACAGGTGCTTGCGCGTCAGCGCCACCTTCACGTGCTCGAGTTCCACGACGAGTTCGTCGGCACGCGCAAAGAAGATCTCCTGCACGATGTACTTCAGGCGCTGCAGCACGCGAGCGCCCGGCTTCATGCGCTGTTCGACCGGATTGCGGGGGTAGACGATCAGCGGCTGCGCGAAGCCGCAGACATGGCGGCGCCCCGTGGCGATGGCGTAGGCCGGGCCGAAGACGGTGAAAACCACGTCGAACCCTACGAAGTGCCTTCCCAGACCCTGCCAGAGCGAACGCAAGCCGTGGTAATCGACGACCTTGCAGTGCGCAAAGCTGCTCAGATCGGCGCCCAGCGACAGAAGGTTGGCGTGCACGGTGCTCGACAGCAGCAAACTGATCTTGAGGCGGGGATCGGGTGCGCGGCTCAGGATGTTGACAAAGGACGATGCCACCGCGACTGCGCCTCCAACGTGGAGGTTGGAGCAGTTGAGCAGCAGGTGAGGTCTACGCGCAGACATCAAGGGTGAAGAGGTCATGGCCGCGCAGCTACAGCTTGAACGAGGATCATGCTTCGGATGGCCCGGCGCCCATCAGGGTTTTGTCGTCTGCCGAGGCCACATGCACCGGCGATGCCGAACTCACCTCTGTGTTGGAACGGCGCGGGCTTCGTCTTGCAGGCGCAATCCGCTGCAGTAAGGACACACCCAAGATGAAAGCCAAGTTCACCACGATGAAGCCGTTGATGATCGAAAAGCGGAAATAGAAGATGCCCCAGTAGGGCACCAGGAAGCAGAACAG
>JANNFB010000103.1:0-2069 GCA_031379365.1 Burkholderiales bacterium | reverse complement strand
GGCCGGCCTGAATGTCGCCGTGGTGTCCAAGGTGTTCCCGACGCGCTCCCACACCGTGGCAGCGCAGGGCGGCATCGGCGCCTCGCTCGGCAACATGAGCGAAGACAACTGGCACTACCACTTCTTCGACACCGTCAAGGGGTCGGACTGGCTGGGTGACCAGGATGCCATCGAGTACATGTGCCGCGAAGCGCCCAAGGTGGTGTACGAGCTCGAGCACATGGGCATGCCGTTTGACCGCAACCCCGACGGCACGATCTACCAGCGCCCCTTTGGCGGCCACACCGCCAACTACGGCGAGAAGCCGGTCCAGCGCGCCTGCGCCGCGGCCGACCGCACCGGCCACGCGATGCTGCACACGCTGTACCAGCAGAACGTCAAGGCGCGCACCACCTTCTTCGTCGAGTGGATGGCGCTGGACCTGATCCGCGACGTCGACGGCGATGTGCTCGGCATCACTGCACTCGAAATGGAGACCGGCGAGGTCCACATTCTCGAGGCCAAGATCACCCTGTTTGCCACCGGCGGCGCCGGGCGCATTTATGCCGCCTCCACCAACGCCTTCATCAACACCGGCGATGGTCTGGGCATGGCCGCGCGCGCTGGCGTGCCGCTGGAAGACATGGAGTTCTGGCAGTTCCACCCCACCGGCGTGCACAACGCCGGGGTGTTGCTGACAGAAGGTTGCCGCGGTGAAGGCGCGATTCTGCGCAACTCATCCGGCGAGCGCTTCATGGAGCGTTACGCACCGACCCTGAAAGACCTGGCGCCGCGCGACTTCATCTCGCGCTGCATGGACCAGGAGATCAAGGAAGGGCGCGGCTGCGGCCCGAACAAGGACTACATCAATCTGGACATGACCCACCTGGGCGGCGAGACCATTTTGAAGCGCCTGCCCAGCGTGTTCGAGATCGGGCACAACTTCGCCAACGTCGACATCACCAAGGAGCCGATCCCGGTGGTGCCGACGATCCACTACCAGATGGGCGGCATCCCGACCAACATTCACGGCCAGGTCGTGGCGCCCAAGGACGGCAATCCGAACGCCGTCATCAACGGTTTCTACGCCGTGGGCGAGTGCGCCTGCGTCAGCGTGCACGGCGCCAACCGCCTGGGCACCAATTCACTGCTCGACCTGCTGGTGTTCGGCCGCGCGGCCGGCATGCACATCGTCGACGCCGGCCTGAAGCAGCGCAGCCACAAGGCCTTGCCCGGCGATGCCGCCGACCGCTCGCTGGCCCGCCTGGCACGCTTGGACAACAGCGTTTCGGGCGAGTACGCGCAAGACGTCGCCAACGACATCCGCACGGCCATGCAGCAGCACGCCGGCGTGTTCCGCACCCAGGCCATGCTCGACGAAGGAGTGAGCAAGATCGCCGCCCTGGCCGAGCGGGTGAAGAACATCACCCTCAAGGACAAGAGCCAGGTCTTCAACACCGCGCGCATCGAGGCCCTGGAGGTCGAGAACCTGATCGAGTCCGCGCGAGCGACGATCGACTCTGCGGCCGCACGCAAGGAAAGCCGCGGTGCACACTCGGTTGACGACTACGCCGACACGCCCGAGTGCCCTAACGGACGCAACGATGCGGTGTGGATGAAACACACCCTCTGGTACAGCCAGGGCGGGCGGCTCGACTACAAGCCGGTGCAGTTGAAGCCGCTGACCACCGCCTCGATCCCGCCCAAGATCCGCACGTTCTGAGAGCGCTTTTGACCATGACCAAGAAGACGTTTCAGATTTACCGCTACGACCCCGACACCGACGCCAAGCCGCGCATGCAGACGCTCGAGGTTGAGCTCGACGGCTCCGAGCGCATGTTGCTCGACGCCTTGATGAAGTTGAAGGCGGTCGATCCGTCGCTGTCGTTCCGCCGCTCCTGCCGCGAGGGCGTGTGTGGCTCCGACGCGATGAACATCAACGGCAAGAACGGCCTGGCCTGCCTGACCAACATGCGCACGCTGCCCGGCACCATCGTGCTCAAGCCGCTGCCCGGCCTGCCCGTGGTGCGCGACCTCATCGTCGACATGACGCAGTTCTTCAAGCAGTACAACTCGATCAAGCCTTACCT
>JANNFB010000160.1:0-4613 GCA_031379365.1 Burkholderiales bacterium | reverse complement strand
GATCAACCACCACTGGACCAAGAACCTGATCGCCAATGCCGACGGCAGCAAGCTCTACGTCACCGTGGGCTCGAACAGCAACGTGGCCGAGCGCGGCATCGAAGCCGAGGCCGAGCGCGCCGCGATCTGGGAGGTCGACGTGAAGAACGGTGCCCACCGCCTGTTCGCCACCGGCCTGCGCAACCCCAACGGCCTGGCCTGGGAGCCGGGCGGCGGCGCGCTGTGGACGGTGGTCAACGAGCGCGACGAACTCGGCAGCGATCTGGTGCCCGACTACCTCACCTCGGTGCGCGACGGTGCCTTCTACGGCTGGCCTTACAGCTACTTCGGCACGCATGTGGATGCGCGCGTCAAGCCGCCGCGCCCCGACCTGGTGGCCAGCGCCGTGGTGCCCGACTACGCGCTCGGGCCGCACGTGGCACCGCTCGGCCTGGTGTCTTCGGTGGGGACGTCGCTGCCCGCACCTTTCGCCAGCGGGATGTTTGTCGGCCTGCACGGTTCCTGGAACCGGCGCCCGCACAGCGGCTACAAGGTCGTCTTCGTGCCTTTTGCCGGCGGCAAGCCGGCCGGCCTGCCGCAGGATGTCTTGACCGGCTTCCTCGACAGCGATGGCAAGGCCCAGGGCCGCCCGGTCGGCGTGGCGCTGGACAAGACCGGTGCGCTGCTGGTGGCCGACGATGTCGGCAACACGGTCTGGCGCGTGGGCGCACGGCGCTGACACCGGCGGGCCACCATGTCGCCGCTGTTTCGAACCCTGGGTATGCGCGGCGGCCTCGTGGTGGCTGTGCTGGCCGTGGCCAGTTGCGTCGGCTGCAGCAGCCTGCCGAGAATCGTGCCCGATCTGGCCAGCAGGCCTGGCGCGCCGGTCCAACTGGCAGGTGCGCGCGGCCCGCTCTCGGCAGCGCAGAGCAAAGCGATCCTCGCGGCGCTGGCCAGCCGCAGCCCCAACACCGACATTTTCGAGCGCCACCTGGCACTCGAAGAAGCCCTCGTGGGCAGCCCGCTGACGACGGGCAATCAGGTGCTCTTGCTGCAGGATGGGCCGGCGACCTACCAGGCCATGTTCGCTGCCATTGCTGGCGCGCAAGACCACATCAACCTGGAGACCTACATCCTCGACGACGATGAGGTCGGCCAACGCTTCGCCCAGGCCCTGATGGCCAAGCAGGCCAAGGGCGTGCAGGTGAATCTGCTGCGCGACAGCGCCGGCACCTTCGGCACCCCGAAGGCCTTCTTCACCCAACTCGCCGCCAGCGGCATCCGGGTGCTCGAGTTCAATCCCGTCAACCCGTTGGCCGCGCGCGAGAGCTGGCAGTGGAACCAGCGCGACCACCGCAAGCTGCTCATCGTCGATGGCCGCACCGCCTTTCTCGGCGGCATCAACATCAGCAGCGTCTATTCCGGCGGCTCGTTCAAGCGCGGCTCGCAGGGTGCCCCGAAGACCCCTGGCGCTGCCAACCCCGCCTGGCGCGACACCGACCTGCAACTCAAGGGCCCCGTGGTGGCCGAGTTGCAGAAGCTCTTCATCGAGGCCTGGGAGAAGCAGAAAGGCCCGCCGCTGGCCTCGAAGAACTACTTCCCGCCGCTGCAAGTGGCCGGCCGCCAGGTGGTGCGCGCCATCGGCAGCGCGCCCGACGAGCCCTTCAGCCTGATCTATGCCACCCTGTTGTCGGCCATCGGCAGCGCCGAGACCAGCGTGCGCATCACGAATGCCTATTTCGTGCCCGACCTCCAGTTGCTCGACGCGCTCGAAGCCGCGGCGGCGCGTGGCGTGGATGTGAGCCTGATCCTGCCCGGCCAGACCGATTCCTGGCTGACCTTCCATGCCGGCCGGCGCAACTACGAGCGCCTGCTGCGCGCCGGTGTCAAGCTCTACGAGCGGCGCGGTGTGGTCCTGCACTCGAAGACAGCGCTGATCGACGGCGTGTGGGCCACCGTCGGCTCGACCAACCTCGATTGGCGCAGCTTCCTGCACAACCACGAGTTGAATGCCGTGGTGCTCGGCGCCGAGTTCGGCGGCCAGGTGCAGGCCATGTTCGAGCGTGACCTGGCGGCCTCCGATCCGATCACGCTGACGGCGTGGCGCCAGCGCTCGCTCGATCTGCGCATCAAGGAGCAATTCGCGCGGCTCTGGGAGTACTGGTTGTAGGCGGGGTCCTACGCCAGCAAGGCCTGCGCGGCGACGCTCAAACCACCGTTGCACCGATTCACGCCGCAGCGCCCAGCCGCCACAGTGACTGATAGGCGCCTGTCCTGGGTGCCAACCCACCTCGCCCCCCGCGAAGAAGGACTCTCATGACCGCCCGCCATCTCGCCCTTGTCTGCTCCGCCGCGGCCCTGACCTTGATCACGGCTTGCTCATCCAACGCGCCGCGCAATTACCCCTACGCCAGCCCGACCAACAGCGTCAGCAGCGTCAGCCAGTACGGCAACGTCAGCAGCATCGAAGTCGTTGCGGCGACCTCGCGCGGCGCCGGCGGTGCCGTCCTGGGGGCCGTGATCGGCGCCGTGATCGGCAACCAGATCGGCAGCGGCAGCGGGCGCGCGGCGGCCACCGGCGTGGGTGCCGTGGGCGGCGCCATCGTGGGCAACAACCTGCAAAAGCGCAACGAGAGCGACATCTACCGCATCAGCGTGCGCCTGGACAACGGCAGCACGGCCCAGTTCGACTACCAAAGCATCGACGACCTGCGCGTGGGCGACCGCGTGCACGTCAATGGTGGCCAACTGCACCGCGTCTGATCGTGGCCCGCGCTGTCACCCTTCGGGAGCATCTCGCGCTGGCGGCGTTGACGCGCGAGTTCGACGCCATCAAGGCGCAGTTCGACGGCGAACGCCTGACCGAGCGCCGCGATACAGCCGAGCGCGAGGCGCATCGGCTCGGTCGCGACCCCATCGTGCTCGGCCCTGACGACGTGCAGGATGCCGCGCCGCTGCTGCGCGTGCGGCGGCGCTGGGAGTGAGGCTGGCTGGCCCGCTGGCCGCCTATGCGGCCACGCTCGGCGCGATGCTGGCGCTCGACCTGCTGTGGTTGGGGGTGGTGGCCAAGCCGATCTATCAGCGCGGCATTGGCCACCTGATGGCCGAGCAGCCGAACCTCGTTGCGGCGGCGCTGTTCTACGCCGTCTTCGCGCTCGGCCTCATGATCTTCGCGGTGAGCCCCGGCGGCCCGAGCGGCCCGAGCGCGGGCTGGGCCAGGACGGCCGGTACCGCAGCCCTGTTCGGCTTCTTTGCCTATGCCACCTATGACCTGACTAACCTCGCCACCCTGCGCGGCTGGCCGGTGGGTCTGGCCTTGCTGGACATGGCCTGGGGCACCGGCATCAGTGCGGTGGCCGCGCTGGCCGGTCGAGCGGCGCTGGAGCACTTTGGCACCATTTGACGGGGTTCGGATCCGCTCTTTCGTGGGTTTTCGTGCGCTGGCGTACAGACCCCTGGGCCGTGTTCGGTGAAAAATTCACGCTCAAACTGACCCGTGGCCATCGCCACCCGCATGAGGCGCGAACATGATCCAGAACGCATTTACCGGTGAGCCCAAGCCGAAAACCACGCTCAAGCTGAAGCCCAAGACCTTGGCGCAGCAGCAGAGCGATTTCACTGCCGAAGGCGCGCCGCCGGCGGGCCATGCGACGCAGACGCCGCCGGCCGTGCCGGTGCCCGCGGCTGATCGGGCTGAGTCGCCACCGTCCGGGACGCGCTGATTTGCGCGAAACACGGCCAGAGCCAGCGCTGGAGGGCAGCACGGTGCGAAGCCGACGTTCTGACATCACTGTCGACGACTGGGATGCCATGTTTTGCGCCGTCAAGGACCGCCTGCGCCTGGCCGTCAGTGCAGCGATGACGGCGCCGCTGAACGGCTCGGCAGCGCCGGTGCGGGCCACGGTACTCGATTGCGTCGACGCGCTCGACCAGTTGCAACTCGCGCTCTCGCCTGTGCTGCGGGCTGGCATGGCTCAAATCGACGCAGGCCGCGGCAATGCCGATGCCCACAGGGCTGTCGAGGTCGATTCTGGCGCGGCGCCGGCGCCTTAAGTTCGCCAGCGCACAGACGCCGGCCGCGTTGTAGGGCACCGTTCACCGTCGCCAGACGTGGCCCGGGGTTCCCTCGGCCATGGCCGTTCCGGTGGCACACCCAGTTGCCGCCTTCGCAGGCGTGCGCCTGTCTCTGCCTTCTTGCCCTGATCTCCACCCCACCTGCCATGGTCGAAACAAGCGCCACCAGCACTGCGGCCAAAGCGCTGCGCACCAAAGGGCGGCGCAAGGAAGCCTTGCTCAAGGCCGGCGCCCTGCAAAGCGCCATCTTCAACAGCGCCAACTTCTCCAGCATCGCCACCGACGCCAAGGGCGTGATCCAGATCTTCAACGTCGGCGCGGAACGCATGCTGGGCTACGCCGCCGCCGAAGTGGTGAACAAGATCACCCCGGCCGACATCTCCGACCCGCAGGAGGTCATCGCGCGCGCCGCCGCCTTGAGCGCCGAGTTGCGCACCTCGATCACGCCCGGCTTCGAGGCCCTGGTGTTCAAGGCCTCGCGTGGCATCGAAGACATCTATGAGCTGACCTACATCCGCAAGGACGGCAGCCGCTTCCCGGCCGTGGTCTCGGTGACGGCG
>JANNFB010000008.1:0-4196 GCA_031379365.1 Burkholderiales bacterium | reverse complement strand
GTGCTCTGACTCGTTGCAGCTGTCCGACCACAGTGAGCGCAGCGAACGGCGGGAGTTCTGCAACGGGGCCGGCCAGCCGAGCATCGCAGGGCACCCGCAGCGCAGCGAAGGGCCAGCCGTTTGAGCCCCGCCCAGGCCGCGCCCGGCGCCTTGCTCGCGCCCATGCCAGCACGAAACGGCGGACATAAGCCAATGTCCGCAACGGGCCGCGAGCCGCCGCTCGTTCTTATGCGGTCGAACGCGATTCGATATGAGCCAGGCCGATACCTCCACCGGTCGGCTTGGGCGGCGCTGCGCACCGCGCCGGGGTATCGTGCGCCAATCTACCGGAGACCGCCGATGAGCGAAACCCGCCACTACCGTATCTGCCCATTGTGCGAAGCCTGCTGCGGCCTCGAGGTGCGCACCGAAGGCAGCAAGGTCACCAGCATTCGCGGCGCCGAGAACGATGTCTTCAGCGCCGGCTATATCTGCCCCAAGGGCGTGGCGCTGAAGGACTTGCATGAAGACCCCGACCGCGTTCGCACGCCGCTGATCAAGCGCGACGGCCGCTTCGTCGAGGCGAGCTGGGACGAGGCTTTCGCCGAGATCGAAGCGCGGCTGGTGCCGATCCTGCAAACGCACGGCTGCGACGCCGTGGCGGTGGCGGTGGGCAACCCGTCGGCGCACAAGATGAGCCTGTTGCTCTATTTCAGCCGCCTGGCCAAGGCGCTCGGCACCAAGAACGTGTTCTCGGCCAGCACGCTGGATCAGATGCCCAAGCAGCTGAGCAATGGCTGGATGTACGGCCACTGGCTGAGCGCGGCCGTGCCCGACATCGAGCGCAGCCAGTACCTGCTGGTGATCGGCGCCAACCCGGTGGCCAGTAACGGCAGCCTGTGGACGGTGCCCGATTTCCGCGGCAAGGCCAAGGCGATGCGCGCACGCGGCGGCAAGCTGGTGGTCGTCGACCCGCGGCGCAGCGAGACCGCGCTGGTGGCCGATGCCCATCACTTCATCCGCCCCGGCGCCGACGTCTACCTGCTGGCGGCGATGGTGCAGGTGTTGTTCAGCGAGCAACGGGTGCAGCTGGGCCGCCTGGCCGAGCATGTGCTCGGTGTAGAAGCCGTGGGCCAGGCGGTGCAGGCCTTCACGCCCGAGAGCGTGGCCGCGCGCTGCGGCATCCCTGTGCCACCATCCGCCAGCTGGCGCGCGACCTGGCCGCGGCCGAGGCCGGCTGCGTCTATGGCCGCATCGGCACCTGCACGCAGAGCTACGGCACGCTGGCCTCGTGGTTGGTGGATGTGCTCAATGTGCTGACAGGCCACCTCGACGAACCGGGTGGCGCGATGTTCCCCAAGGCGGCGGCCTTTGCCGCCAACACGGCCGGTGCCGCAGGCCGCGGGCGCGGCATCACCACGGCGCGCCACCACAGCCGCGTCAGCGGTGCGCCCGAGGTCTTCGGCGAGCTGCCGATGACCTGCCTGGCCGAGGAGATCGACACCCCCGGGCCGGGCCAGGTGCGCGCGCTGATCACGGTGGCCGGCAACCCGGTGTTGTCAGCGCCCGGCGGCGCGCGCCTGGCCGCCGCGCTCGACAGCCTGGACTTCATGGTCAGCCTGGACATCTACCGCAATGAGACGACGCGTCACGCCGATGTCATCCTGCCCGGGCTGAGCGCGCTGGAGGACAGCCACTACGACGTCGCGTTTCCGCAGTTCTCGTTCCGCAACCACGCACGCTTCAGCGGCCCGGTGTTCGAGCCGACCCTGCCGCCCGAGTGGCAGACCTTGCTGCGGCTCACGGCCATCGCCAAGGGCCTGGGCGCGCAGGCCGATGTACTGGCGCTGGATGACGCGCTGGTGGCCGACGATGTGCGCAAGCAAGCCGGCGACAACGCAGCGCAGGTGCTGCAGGCATTGGGCCCGCGCAAGGGCCCGGAGCGCCTGCTAGACCTGGCGCTGCGCAGTGGGCCCTACGGCGACCTGTTCGGCATGAAGCCCGACGGTCTGACTCTCGACAAGGTGCAGGCCGCGTCGGCATCCGGCCGCGGCATCGACCTCGGCCCGCTGCAGCCGCGCGTGCCCGAAGTGCTGCGCACGCCCAGCGGCAAGATCGAATTGGCGCCGCCGGCGCTGCTGGCCGACCTGCCGCGCGCCTGGGCCGACCTCGACGCCGCGGCGCCGCCACTGGCCGTGATCGGCCGCCGCGACGTGCGCAGCAACAACAGCTGGATGCACAACCTGCCTCTGCTGGCCAAGGGCCCGTTCCGCGGCACGGCCCTGGTTCACCCGGACGATGCCGCGCGCTGCGGCGTGGCCGACGGCGCGCCCGCGCGCCTGGCCGGCCCCGGCGGCAGCGTGCAGGTCACCGTGGAGCTGAGCGACAGCCTGATGCCCGGCGTGATCAGCCTGCCGCATGGCTGGGGCCACGACCTGCCGGGCGCGCAACTCGGTGTGGCCGCCGAGCGGCCGGGCGCCAACCTCAACGCCCTGCTCGACATCGACGCGCGCGATCCGCTGTCGGGCAACGCGGTGTTGAGCGGGGTGGCGGTGACCTTGCTGCCGGCATAGAGATCCTCAGCCCGGTGGGCCGCACCCGGCGTTTGCCAGGCACACGGCGCGGTCGGCCGAAAGGGGGCGCCGACGCACGCTGCCTGTTGACAGGGGGCGAACTACCTCGGCTCTGCGCTCTTTCCAGCCGCCAGCGTCACCGCCACCACATCCCCGGCTGCCTTCCTGACCTTGAGGCTCACGGTTTCGCCCACACTCTTCGAGAGGTGCGGCTTGAGGTCGTTTGCCTTTGCGCCGGCAACCGGCCGGCCTTCGATCTCCACAATTTGATCGCCCTTCAAGAGACCTGCAAGCTGAGCCGAAGAGCCGTCGACGACCTTTGAAATGAACACCGACTTCAGCGTCGGATTCATTGGATTCAACGAAAACCCATCGGATTCGATCGCGAGCGAGAAGCCGAAACTCCCTTTCTCGGCCGCTGAAGATGCCAGCGCAGCCAAGCCGAAAAGGAGCGCGACGGCCGCGGTACGGAGCGTGTTCATGAAGGCGGCCTTCGGTTCGATCGTTGGGAAGTCACTGAGGATTCAAGCGCCACGGCATTGAGATAGCCCCCCGGGGGCTGTGGTCGAACACTGACGCAACGAGGAAGGCATTCTGCTCGACCGACCTAGGGTTTGGAAGCACGGCGGCGCATGAGCTGACTGAACCAGCCGAGTGCACGATCCTCGGGCGCCAGTGGGGGTGTGGCGCCCAATGCCTGCAGGCGCGTCACCAGTGCCGGAAGACCCATTCGGCTTGCGGCTTGAATCGGCGTCAGCGCATCGAACTCCGAAGGCAGCAGTGGATTGGCCCCGGATTCGAGCAGCAGGAGCGCCGCCTCTTCCTGGCGCGCCAGAATGCTGGCGACCAAGGGCGTTGAAAGGAACTCCGGATGAGCGTAGTTGACATCGACGCCGTTCGAAACGTGATAACGGACGAGGTCGAGATCGCCTTCGCAAGCGGCGTTGAACATTTCTTTCCAGTTGCCTCCGTCCATGGGTTCTCCAGGTTGGCGATCAAGCTCGACGATAGGCCCCCGCTGGAGCGGTGGACCACCGAGGCGCGCTGCCAGGGGGCGTCGCGCTGCAATGAGTGGGCATAGGCGAATTCCACACGGTTCAGCATCAGATGTGCGGCGAACGGCGCCAGCACGCCGCCGCGCAAGTCATACAGGTCACAAGAGCCGCCACCTGCAACCTTGCCCGTCAACAGCAGGTACCAGCGCCCGCCTGGCCAATGAGGTATGCCAAAGGCAACGCAGGAGAGGGCGACCGCCGCGGGGGTCACAGGCTGGCCGCCAATACCGACAGTGCGATGCCACGATAGAGCGTTTCTTCGACCAGCGGCGCCAAAAAAAGCGTTGGTGAAGAAGAACACCGCGAGGCTGCCGGAGACGACGGGGAGTGTCTGCCTTGGCGCTGTTCATAGGCTTTCCCCCCGACGCTGAACGGGTGGGGTCACGGTGATGTCGGGCTGCCGTAGTCTGGGCAACGCCAGCCTGCGGACAACCCATTCGGCCAGAGCGATGTTGAGCAGCCACATGCCGACAACCACGATGTCAGAGGCCAGCCCCATGGGCGGCTCGCCGGTGATCAGGTAGATGGGGAACATGACCAGCGCGACGGTTCCCTGTCCCATGCCGATGGCATAGGCGCGGATCATCCA
>JANNFB010000366.1:0-5720 GCA_031379365.1 Burkholderiales bacterium | reverse complement strand
GGGTTGGCGGCGGCCGGGCACTGCACCTCGGTCGTTGCGAAGCCGGCCGAGGCCTGGGTGATGGGCGCGCCCACCTTGGCGGCGACCCATTCAACCCAGATCGTGGCGTTGTTGGTGTTGCTGGTCGCGGTGTAACCGGTGTGCGTGTTGGTCGTGAAGCGGCCACCGAAGAAAGGCCCGGCACCGGTGCCCGCGATCGACGTCGCCGGTGCATACGTGCCGAGATCGGACAGGCTGTCGCCAAACGAAATCACACGCGAAACCGACGGTCCGTCGCCACCGCCGCCGCCGCAGGCAGCGAGCAGAACCGCACCGACGAGGGCCGCGAGGGTTGACAGATGCCATTGACGTCGTGAGGTCATGGGGGTCTCCTTGATATTTGAGAGGTGGCGGCGCGCCGACAGCGCGCGCTTTCGCAGGAACGCCAATGACTATACGGGCGGCAGAGGGCGCGCCCGAGCCGGGTTAACCCACCCAGTTGCTGCCTTGCCGCAGTGCCCTAGAAGGGGTTGCTGCGCGCCCGCGATTCTGCCAAGGCCCCGAGCCTGGATTGGCCGGCCGGCGAGATGCGCAGGTTGTCGGCCCACAACCACGTGGTGGCGGTGGCGGCCGCGGCGCCCGTGGTGGCATCGGCAGGCGCCAGCGTGGCGGTGGTGCAGCCCGGCAACGCGGCCGAGCTCAGGCAGGCCGGCGCCGTCACATTCACCAGGCCGAAGGACGTCGGAAACTTGACCAGGTTCTGCAAATCGATGTCGGCATACACGAGGCCGATCAGACGCCCGTCGTTGATCAACTCCACGCTCATGCGGTTGTTGAACACGGACACCATTTCCGAGATCAGCGCGGCGCGCGTGTTGTCGCCGGTGCTGGTGTTCTGTGCCAAAGCATAGGGCGACTGGCCGATGTCGGGCACCGTGAGCACCACGACGGCAGGGCCGCTGGTGGCCAGCTGGTTGACGAAGGCGCCGAGCGCGCGGCCCCGTGCGCGAGCCTGGTCGATCAGGGTCGCGCGGCCCACACCCGGGTACTGGGCATACAGCTCCAGGATGTCGTTCATGCCGATCATCACCAGGGCCAGGTCTTTCTCACCTGGGGCATTGCCCTGCACGCCGGCCAGTTGGGCGGAGAGGTCGGCGACCTTGTGCCCGGCCTGGGCCCGGATCTGCCCCGTGGCGGTGGTGGCGCTGCCCAGGCAGCGGTCAAAAGCCAGGCCAAAACCCGTGGCGACGGTTTGAATCCAGATCGGGCTGCGCGTGCAATCGAGCGTGGTCGGGTCATCCGTCAGGACGCCGTTGACGGTGATCTGCTTGAACGCATTGATGCTGTATTTGCGGCCGTCGGCCTCGATCACGCTCAACTCGTCGCCGAAGGCCAGGATGCGCGTGGGCTTGAAGGGCGTGATCGGGTCACCGCCGCCGCACGAGGCCAGCAGGCCCAGGCCCAGCAGTGCAGCTATCGGCAAGCCGCATCGGGCGCCCAGGCGGGCAAAGAACTTGGAACTCATGCAATCTCCAGCCGGATCAGATCAAGACTCAAACAATCACAACGCCTCAGGCCGCTGCCGCGCGCTGCAGGCGGTCGCGTACACCGTCCCACTCGGCACCGGACGGCGGGTGCTCGACCCAGATCAGTGCCACACCCAAGGCGTCGAGTTCCCGCAATACCGCAAAGAGTTCGAATGCCGCTGCCCGGGCCACGCCGGGCATGGTCCGGGCCACGAGGCCGGCGGCCTTGGGCACACGAACGGTGCGGGAATATACCGCCAGCCTCGGCGGGACGGTTGCGGCAGGTGACTTGGCCGCCGCCGACGCCTGGGCGTCGGCCCACAGCGTGAGGGCGTCGGCCAGGGCCGCGCTCGGCATCAGGCGCAGCCGGGCGCGTGGCGCGTAGTGGGCTTCGAGGGTGCCGGAGGCGCGCGGTGCATCGGCATCGCGCTCAGCCAGCGCCTCGCCGGCCGCGGCCGCCAGGGCCTCGCGCGTCAAGCTGCCCGGGCGCAACAGCACCGGTCGGCCGCGCGAGCAATCGACGATCGCTGATTCGATGCCGTCGCTGCAGGCACCGCCGTCGAGCACGCTCAGGCCATCGCCGAACTCTGCCACCACATGGGCGGCGCTGGTGGGGCTGATGCGGCCGAAGCGGTTGGCGCTGGGCCCCGCGACGCCGGGCACGCCGCGTGCCGCCGCGGCCAGCAGCAAGGCATGCGCCAGCGGATGGCCGGGGCAGCGCAGGCCGATGGTGTCCTGGCCACCGGCCGCGGCGCCTGCCAGGCCCGGCCGGCGCGGCACGATGAGGGTCAGCGGGCCGGGCCAGAAAGCGGCCGCCAGGCGGGCTGCCAGTGGCGGCCAGGTGGCGGCGAAGTGGCGCGCCTGGGTCACGTCGCTGACATGCACGATCAGCGGGTGATCGACCGGGCGCCCCTTGGCTGCGAAGATCTTGGCCACCGAAGCGTCGTCATCGGCCCGGGCGCCCAAACCGTAGACCGTCTCGGTCGGGAAGGCCAGCAGTTCGCCCGCGGTCAGTCGGTCGGCCGCCTCGCCGACGGCCCGCGGGTCGGCACCGTTCAGCAGCATCAGGTCAGCGCCGGGCCGCCGCAAGCCGCCACTGACCCGCTTGCGGGCGGCGTGCGCATCGAGCCGAGGGCGCTCATGGCCGTTCAGAACGTTGGCAGGCCCAGCAGCGTTGCCGCTTGCCGGGCCAGGTTGCGCGCCGCGGCGGCGTCGGCCGCAGTCAGGGTCAGGTGGCCCATCTTGCGACCGCGTCGCGGGCTGGCCTTGCCGTAGAGGTGAAGGTGGGCGCCGGGCAAGGCCAGCACCTCGGCCCAGGGCGGCGAGCGCTCGCGACCGGTCGGATCGAACCAGAGGTCGCCGAGCAGATTGAGCATGACCGCCGGTGAGTGCAAACGCGGCGCCACCAGCGGCAAGCCGGCGAGGCAGCGCACCTGCAACTCGAATTGCGAAACGTCGCAGGCGTCCAGGCTGTAGTGGCCGGAGTTGTGCGGCCGCGGCGCCATCTCGTTGGCCACCAGCGCGCCATCCTCCAGCACGAAGAACTCGACGCAGAGCACGCCGATGTAGTGCATCGCCGCCGCCAGCGCCGTGGCGGCGGTGATCGCCTCTTGCTGCAGAGCCGGCGCCACGTCGGGTGCCGGCACCTGGGTGACGGCCAGGATGCCGTCGCGGTGCAGGTTTTGCTGCACCGGCAGGTGCACGCAGCTGCCGTCGGCATGGCGCGCCACGATGACGCTGAGCTCCTGGGCCAGCGCCAGGCGCTGCTCGAGCACGCAAGGCACCTGCTTCAGTTCGGCCCAGGCGGCGGCCAGGGCCGCCCGGTCGGCGACGCGGATCTGGCCCTTGCCGTCGTAGCCCATGCGCTCCGTCTACAGGAAGCCCCGCAACAGCGACGCTGCCACTGCCGTAAGCTGCTCCCCGCTGTCGATCAACGCGAACGGCGCACAGTCAACCCAGATGTCCACGAAATGCTGCTTCTCGACGCCGCGGTCCTGGCACACCGCGACGCACTCGGCCGAGGGCGCCACCGGCCGGTGCGCGCCAAGCGTGTAGAGCGCCGTTGCCGGCACGTTCTCGAACTCGGTGGTGATGGCCGAGCTGCGCTGCATCAGCTGCGCCAGCCCGGCCTCGCCCAGGTAATCGGCCTCGATGTGATAGTGCGCCACCAGGCCGGCCGGGCTGGTCGGATCCGGGTCGAGCACGGCCGTGAAGTAGCCCATGGCCTGCGCCGCCTGCACGAACATGCGGCCAAGCTGGCCGCCGCCCATCACGCCCAGGGTGGCGGGGCGGCCGTCGGCGCCGAGGGCGCCTGGAAGGATGGGCTTCACTTCGGGGCCTGCCAGGCCGCCCGAAGGGCCCCGAGCGCCCCAAGGGCCACGAAGGGGCCCTTGACGGGCCCTGGGGGCCGCGAACGCAGAGAGCTAGGGGGTCTCATTTCAGCTCGGCGCTCATGGCCCGGGCCGCTTCGGTCTGCCGCACCCGGAAGGCTTCGAGTCGGGCCAGCAGCCCGGCGTCGGTGCCGGCCAGCAGCGCTACCGCGAACAAGGCCGCATTGGCCGCGCCGGCATCACCGATGGCAAAGGTGGCAACCGGCACGCCTTTGGGCATCTGCACGATGGAGTGCAGCGAATCGACGCCGTTCAGGTGCTTGCTGGCCACCGGCACGCCGAGCACAGGCAGGGTCGTCTTGGCCGCGAGCATGCCCGGCAGGTGCGCTGCGCCGCCGGCGCCGGCGATGAGGGCCACCAGGCCACGGCCGCGGGCCTGCTCGGCGTAGGCGAACAGGTCGTCAGGCATGCGATGGGCAGAGATCACCCGGCACTCATGGGCTACACCGAACTCGGCGAGAATAGTGGCCGCGTGCTGCAGGGTCTGCCAATCGCTGGCCGAACCCATCACCACGCCGACCAAGGGGCGGGGCTCGTTCAAGGGCTCGCTCCGGTTGCTGCTGCAGAAGCCTTGAATTGTAGGCGGCGCGCCCCTAGCTACTCACCCACCTATGCAAGACATCACGCTCGCCAATTTCGAAACCGACCTCATCAACGGCTCGGTCCAACAACCCGTGCTGCTCGACATCTGGGCGCCCTGGTGCGGCCCGTGCAAGCAGCTCGGCCCGGTGCTGGAGAAGCTCGAGGTGGCCTATGCCGGCCGCTTCAAACTGGCCAAGCTCAACAGCGACGACCAGCCCGAGATCGCCGCCCAGCTGAGCCAGGCCTTCGGTGTGCGCTCCATCCCCTTCTGCGTCATGTTCGTCGGCGGCAACCCGGTCGACGGTTTCGTCGGCGCGCTGCCCGAGGCGCAGATTCGCGCCTTCCTCGACAAGCATGTGCCGAGCCCGGACGAACTCGAGGCCGAGGCCGAGATCGACGAGGCCGAGGCGCTGGCGGCCGAAGGCGACCCGGCCGCGGCCCTGGCCAAGCTGCAGCAGGCCGTGGCCATCGACCCCGCCAATGACGTGGCGCGCTACGACTACGTGAAGCTGTTGCTCGAGCAAGGCCAGCTGGCGCAAGCCGAACAAGCCTACGCTCCGGTGGCCAGCAAGGCGATCGGCGACGCCCGCTTCGACGCGCTCGGCCGCTGGCTGGCGGCACACCGGGCGGCAGCCTCCGCCCGCAGCGCGGATGTTCTGGCTGCGGCCATCGCCGCGAACAAGCGGGATTTCGACGCCCGCTTCGAGCTGGCGCAGAGCGACTTCGCTGCGGGCCGCTTCACGAAGGCGATGGACGAGTTGCTCGAGATCGTGATGCGCGACAAGGCCTGGAGTCAGGAAGCCGCACGCAAGACCTATGTCGCCATCCTGACCCTGATGAGCAAGCCGGCACCCAAGCCTTCCGCCAACGAGCCCGCCAAAGGCGCGCTGGAGCTGACCGGCCGCTCGGCACCGAGCACGGTGACGGACCCCGTCGTCGATCAATACCGGCGCAAGTTGAGCATGGCTTTGTTCTGATTTCGAGCTGCGCCCGGGCTGGTCTTTTGCTGCTTTGGGGGTTTTGCTGTTTTTGGCGGAGCGCCACGCTGCCGGGTCCCGGCCCGGCGGCCGGGTAACTTTCATTTGCGGCCCCAAATGAAAGCCACGGCGGTTTCAAAGCCCAAGTGCAACGATGGGTTGAACATCGATCTGGTGTTTGAAGCAATGCTCGAAGAACACCTGGGCGGGTGTGTGCCAGCCCAGCGTTTTTCGAGGCCGGGTGTTCAGGCTCCATGCGATGTGAT
>JANNFB010000148.1:0-3642 GCA_031379365.1 Burkholderiales bacterium | reverse complement strand
CCGACGACGCGCAGCCGCGCCACCGGCGCCTGCATCACCTGCAGGGTGACGATGCCGTCGACGATGCGCTGCTCGGGCGTGTCCACCACCACGGTGCCATAGCCGGCGTCGCGGTAAGCGGCTTCGAGGGTGACGCGAGCGTTCTCGACATCGGCAACGCTCTTTTTCTCGCCGAGGAACGCGTACACCGCACGCTCGATGGTCTCGACGGGCAGCACGGTGTTGCCTTCGACGCGGAACTCCCACACATCGAAGCGCGGTGCTGGCGCTGGTGCATCAGCCGCTTGCGCCCAGGCGCCGATGCCAAAGGCAGCAACGCAGAGCACAGCGAAACAACGGGCAACAACACGGCGAGCAAACATCGGACCGGGAATTCTCAGAATGTGAACAGCAAAGCCAACTCCGCCCGCCGAGCTGGCAGAGGGGCTGAATTCTTGCTGCGCAAGATGACAGTTCTACGAGGGCCGCGTGACATCGGGCTGGCTCTCATGGGCCAACGCGTGTGCCAGGCCGCGGCGCCGAGGCGGGCGTGCTCGGGCCGGCGGCCGCACCGGCGCTCGGGGCGATGAAGCGCCAGTCGCGGTAGCTGACAGCCGGGCCGGCCTCGTCGGGCACCTGCAACGACGCCGCCAGCAGCGTGCCCGCCATCGGCTTGCGCTCCGACAGGCTGTGCACGCCCACGATGCCGCCATCGGCGCCGCGGATCAGGCCCCACTCAGCGCGGCGCGTCATGGGGTCGACGTACACCCGGCGCAGGTGGCGCTCGATCTGCACGGCACGGGTGTCGCGCAGCAGGTCGGCCAGCTCACGCGGGTAGCGTGCCGCGGCGTTGCCGGCGCTGCTGGGCGTGCGGCGCTGGTAACTCTCGATGGCCGCCTGGATCTGGCGCCCGGCAAACACCAGCTCGCGTTCGTTGGCGCGCTGCTGCTCGGTGCTCCAGACGACGCTGGCAAGCGTGGCCGTTAGCGTGAGCAAGGCCACCAGGAACATCACACCGAGGTAGGTGAAGCCCCGGCCCCGCGCCTTGCGTGCGCGGCCGGGGCTGCGGGCCGGGTTCACCTCAGGCCGGCAGGGGCGAGCCCATCGGCAGCGATAGCTCCGGCCGTGCAGCCTGGGTCTTCTCGTCACGCTTGCCGGTGAGGCGCGTACCGGCCAGGCCGAGCAGACCCATCACGAACAGCCACAGCGCGCCCGGCAGAGGCACGGCCGACGGTTGCTCGGCGTGATTCGCCTTCACGAACTCGGTGCCGCGTTCGACCAGCTCGAACTCCCGCCCGTCGCGTTGCGCCTGGAAGATGCGCAAGAGGCTCCACAGGAACAGGTCGGTGTCGTCGCGCAATCGGGTCGGCGGCGGCGTCACCCGGCCGAAGTTGAACGCGACGGCGCGGCGGTCATCGCGTCCGTCATCGAACTCGAAGCGCGATACCAGGCTGGGCTCGCGCCCGCGCTGCATCGAATCGGCATCGCGGGGCAGCATCCGGCTCAGGAAGTCGAGCGCCGGGCGCGCGGATTCGGTGGGCTCGGCCGGCTCGGCCACCACCTGCCAAGGCTTGACGCGCGAAACGAACTCGAACTCGGCGTGCGCCCCGGTCGGGGCCCAGAGCCCGGCAGCGGCCAGGGCGAACAGAACAGTCGGGATGAACTTGGACATGACGGGGCCTCGTTGAGGGACTTGTGAAGGGGGCTGGGGCACGTGCTTCATGACAGGCGCAGGCCCGGTGGCGGGCCGGCCTGCGGTGTGGGGTCGAGTGCGCCGGATTGCGAATCGGCGTAGCCGTGGAGCAGGGCCTCGACCTGGGTGCGCTTGGGCACGGAAGAGCTGACGCGGCTGAGCAGCGCCTCTTCCAGAAGGGCAATCGCCTCCTGGTTGACGGAGCGGCGGTTGTCGAAGGCCTCGCGGCTGATCAATTCCTTGACCACCTGCGGCATTTTCTTGATGAACAGATCCACATCCACGAAAAGCACTCCTTTGCGCAACAGCACTGAAGAGCCACCGCAGCCCCACTTCTTTGGAGCCACAGCGGCGACAACGAGATAGTAGGAAGCTACCGTGAATACATCACGTAGCAACCAGAGTGGTACCCCGCCCGAAATAGCTAGTCCCGGCATGGCTCGTGGGCAGGTTGCGGGCGGCCATGCGGCAGCGCCTCCGGGGGCCGGGAGGCCGCGCGGAGGCGCTGGGGTGTGGTGAGAGAGAGTCGGGCCGCTGCGAGCGCGTGGCGCGCTCAGCGAAGGCGGATCAGTCCGGGTGCAGGATGCCCAGGCTCATGGCACGCGCAATGGCGTGGGTGCGGGTGTTGGAGTCGAGCTTGCGCAGGATGGCCTGCACATGGTTCTTGATCGTCCACTGGCTGCAGCTCAGCACTTCGGCGATCTCGGAGTTGGTCTTGCCAGCCTTGATGAGGCTCAGGATCTCGTGCTGGCGCGGCGTGACGAGTCGCCCTGCCCGCTGGCTCTGCGAGCCCGCCACTTCGCGCTCGGTGGCCAGCACGCGCAGGAAGGCGTTGTGCAGGTGCGGCACCATCAGCTCGATGACATAGCCCAGGCGCGCATCGAGCTCGGCAGTGACGCGTGAGAAGGCATAGAAGGCCTCGAACTTGCCGCGCGTGCCCATCACCAGGTGGGCGGCCATGTTCTTCAACTCGTTGCCGCTGACCATGGCATTCAGGTCGAGGTCGATGCCGTTGGCGCCCACCGCCGGGGAGAACACCACGGTGGCGCGGTGGGCCTCGGCGGCCGCCAAGAGCCGGGGCACTAAGCCCGTCATCGGGTCGGCGATGATGTCGAAGTGCTCCTGCCGGAAGTAGCGGCTGGCGCTGAAGCGGTGCATCGACACGCCGTGGCGGGAACCATCCTCGATGCCGCAGATCAAGATCTCGTGCGGAATCAGGGCCTGCAGCGAACTCTGGCTCCAGGCAAAGAACTGCGGCCGGCTCGCCACGCTGAACGAAGCCTCCACCGCGTCGGAGAAGCGCTCGCGGTCGATTTCTTTGAGTTTGGGGGCTTGACTCACACGGCTACTTCCAGAAGGTCAGTCACACCGGCGCAACCAAAGGCTGTGCCTATGTGCGCGAGGCCACAGACGGTACCCGCCGACGATGACAGTTTGGCGATGTTGTGCACGACGTCACCAAGATTCATACGCTTCGCCGTCGAGGCTACGCCCCGCCGCACCGCTGCGCACGTCATAGACCCCCGCCGCAGCGTCGGCATCGGGCGGCATCACCACCGCCCAGCTGCTGGCGCTGTCGGTGAAGGGGTCCACCGGCACCTTGCGCAGGTAACGCTTCTCGGCCAGCTCCTCGAGCACGCTGGGGTAGCGGCCGCGGTCGGCGTAGAACTTGTCGATGGCGTCGCGCATGATGGCCAGGTCTTGGCGCAGCACCGCTTCCTTGCTGCGCTCCACGCTGTGGAAGTAGCGCGGAAGCGCCAGCGTCAGCAGGCTGGCGATGATGGCCATCACCACCATCAACTCCATCAGGGTGAACCCGCGTTGAACTGGCGTGGCCAATCGCATCCCGACTCGCATCCCGACTCGCATCACCACTCTCGGTAGGGCCGGCCGCCCAGGCTCTGCTTGGGCGAGAGGGAATACACATCGAACACATCGCGCCCGGGCTGCGGGTTGTCGGCATCGCTCTC
>JANNFB010000338.1:0-6619 GCA_031379365.1 Burkholderiales bacterium | reverse complement strand
GCGGCCGGATTGGCCCACAACCAATTGACGCGGTGCACGTTGACCGGTACGGCGATGTAGTTGCCCTTGTATTTCATGCCGTCGGAGACGACCTTGGGCAGCAGCTCGTCCCACTTCTCGGCCTTGGCGACGGCGTCGATGTTGGCCAGCACCCCCTCCTTGGCCCACTCCTGCAACGACGGTCCCTTGATCTGGGCCGCAGCCGGTGCGTTGCCAGAGACCACGCGCGACTTCAGCACCGTCATCGCCGCGTCGCCACCCCCGCCGGCCACGGCGAAGTCCTTCCAGGTGTGGCCCTTGGCCTTCATGCTCTCCTTGAGCGCAGCGGCCGCCTTGGCCTCGCCGCCGCTGGTCCACCAGTGCAGCACTTCGAGTTCGCCGGCGCGCGCTGCGCCGCAGGTCAGTGCGGCCGCAGTCGCGATGAGGCCGAGGGCGATTGAAACGGTTCGTTGCATGGGGAGGCTCCAGGATTGCCGGCGTTCGGGCCCCGCACTGTGCCGGCGCGCGGCCTGGCGCGCAATCTAGCGTTTCCCCCCGGGGCGGCCCTCAACACTCGACGATGTTCACCGCCAGGCCGCCGCGCGCCGTTTCCTTGTACTTGGTCTGCATGTCGGCGCCGGTTTCGCGCATCGTCTTGATGACCTTGTCGAGCGAGACATGGTGGGTGCCGTCGCCGCGCAGGGCCATTCGTGCGGCGTTGATGGCCTTGACTGACGCGATGGCATTGCGTTCGATGCAGGGGATCTGCACCAGGCCGCCGACCGGGTCGCAGGTCAGACCGAGGTGGTGCTCCATGCCGATCTCGGCCGCGTTCTCGACTTGCGCGGTGCTGCCGCCCATCACGGCGCACAGCGCGCCGGCGGCCATCGAGCAGGCGACGCCGACCTCGCCCTGGCAGCCGACCTCGGCGCCGCTGATGCTGGCGTTTTCCTTGTAGAGAAGGCCGATGGCCGCGGCCGTGAGCAGGAAGTCGATCACGCCAGTGTCATTGGCGCTGTGCACGAAGCGCGTGTAGTAGTGCAGCACGGCCGGGATGATGCCGGCCGCGCCATTGGTCGGCGCGGTGACGACGCGGCCACCGGCAGCGTTCTCTTCGTTGACCGCCAGCGCGTAGAGGTTGACCCAGTCCATCACCTGCAGCGGATCACGCAGGGCGGCCTCGGGGTTGGCGATCAGGTCGCGGTACAGCGGCGCGGCGCGGCGGCGCACCTTGAAGCCGCCCGGCAGGATGCCGTCGGTGGCGCAGCCGCGCTGCACGCAGTCCTGCATCACGCGCCAGATGCGCAGCAGGCCGGCGTCGATTTCGGCGTCGTCGCGCCAATGGTGTTCGTTGTCGCGCATCAGCTGCGCGATCGACTTGCCGGTGCGCATGCTCAGCGCCAGCAGGTCGTCTCCGCTGTGGAAGGGGTGCGCGAGCACGGTGGTGTCGGGGGCGATGACTTTCTGCTTCGAGCCATCGGCGGCGACCTCGTCGCTGACGACGAAGCCGCCGCCGACCGAGTAGTAGCAGCGGTTGGCCAGCTCGGCGCCCGCGGCGTCGAAGGCGATGAAGCGCACGCCGTTGGCGTGGAAGGGCAGGGCTTCGCGGCGGTGGAAGATCAAGTCGATTGTTTCGTCGAAGCCGATATCGCGGCCGCCGTGCAGCACCAGGCGGCCTTGGGTGCGCATGGCGTCGAGCAGGGCCGGAATGGCCTCGACGTCGACGGTGTCGGGCTCGTGCCCGGCCAGGCCGAGCAACACCGCCTTGTCGCTGCCATGGCCCTTGCCCGTGGCGCCGAGCGAGCCGTAGAGCTGTGACTGCACGCGGGCCACGCCCCCCAGCAGGCCGTCATGCGCCAGGCGCAGCGCGAACAGGCGCGCCGCGCGCATCGGACCGACCGTGTGCGAACTGCTCGGACCGATGCCGATCTTGAACAGATCGAAGACCAACACCGCCATCAGTCGTACGCCGAGAGGGGCAGGCAACTGCAGAAGAGGTTGCGGTCGCCGTAGACGTTGTCGACCCGGCCGACCGGGACCCAGTACTTGTTGCGGCGCTGAACCGGTATGGGGTAGGCCGCCTGCTCGCGGCTGTAGGCATGCGGCCAGTCAGCCTTCAACAGCGATTCGGCCGTGTGCGGCGCGTTCTTCAGCGGGTTGTCGTCGCGCGACCAGTGGCCGGACTCGATCTGCCGAATCTCGTCGCGGATGGCGATCATGGCGTCGCAGAAGCGGTCGAGCTCGGGCAGCGGCTCACTCTCCGTGGGCTCCACCATCAAGGTGCCGGCGACTGGGAAGCTCAGGGTCGGGGCGTGAAAGCCGTAGTCGATGAGGCGCTTGGCCACGTCCTCCGCGCTGACACCGGAGCCGTCCTTGAGCGGGCGCAGATCGAGGATGCACTCGTGCGCCACGCCGCCGCCCTTGAGGCCCGCCACCTCGCTGCTGTAGTGGATGGCGTAGTGATCGGCCAGCCGTGCGGCGACATAGTTGGCCGACAGGATGGCCACTTCGGTGGCGTCGGTCAGGCCCTCGCTGCCCATCATGCGCACATACATCCAGCTGATCGGCAAGACCCCCGCATTGCCAAGCGGCGCCGCCGACACCGCGCCGACCGCGCTCTGCAGGCCATCGGTCGTGACGTGACCGGGCAGGAAGGGCACCAGATCCTCGACCACACAGACCGGGCCGACGCCGGGGCCGCCGCCGCCGTGCGGGATGCAGAAGGTCTTGTGCAGATTGAGGTGGCTGACATCGCCGCCGAACTCGCCCGGCGCGGCCACGCCGACCAGCGCGTTCATGTTCGCGCCGTCGACGTACACGCGCCCGCCGTGCTGGTGCACCAGAGCGCACAACTCCTTGACCTGCGGGTCGAACACGCCGTAGGTGGAGGGGTAGGTGATCATGATGGCGGCCAGCGTGTCACTGTGGGCCTCGCACTTGGCCGTGAGGTCGGCCATGTCGACGTTGCCCAGGGCATCGCACTTGACCACCACCACGCTCATGCCGGCCATCTGGGCGCTGGCCGGGTTGGTGCCGTGTGCCGACTCCGGGATCAGGCAGACGCTGCGCTGCGTTTCGTTGCGCGAGGCGTGCCAGCCGCGAATGGCCAGCAAGCCGGCGTACTCGCCCTGCGAGCCGGCATTCGGCTGCAAGCTGATGCCAGCGTAGCCGGTGGCCTGGCTGAGCCAGGCACACAACTGCGCATTGAGCTGGGCGTAGCCGGCCAGTTGTTCGGCTGGCGCAAACGGGTGAATCTGGGCGAACTCGGGCCAGCTGATGGGGATCATCTCGCTGGTGGCGTTGAGTTTCATCGTGCAGGAGCCGAGCGGGATCATGGTGCAGTCGAGCGCCAGGTCCTTGTCGGAGAGCTGGCGGATGTAGCGCAGCATCTCGGTTTCGCTGTGATAGGTGTTGAACACCGGATGGGTCAGGAAGGGGCTGGTGCGGCGCAGGGCGGGCGGGATCATCGGCTCGATGCCCTTCTCGAACGCGACCATCTCCGGCAGCGCCTGACCGGGCTGCGCGAACAAGCGCCAGAGCGTGACGATGTCGTCCCGTGTGGTGGTCTCGTCGAGGTTGATGCCGATCATGGTGTCGCCCCACTGCGGGAAGCGCCGCAGGTTGAAGCCCGCGGCGACGGCCCGGCCCGCCACCGCGGCCGTGGCCGTGGCCGCGCCGGTGTCGATGCAGATGGCATCGAACGCGCTGGTGCTGCGCACCGCCACGCCCATGTCGCGCAGGCCCTGGGCCAGCACCGCGGTGTAGCTGGCCACGCGCTGGGCAATGCGCTTCAAGCCGGCGGGGCCGTGGTAGACGGCGTACATGCTGGCGATGACCGCGAGCAGCACCTGGGCGGTGCAGATGTTGCTCGTGGCCTTCTCGCGCCGGATGTGTTGTTCACGCGTCTGCAGAGCCAGGCGGTAGGCGGGGTGGCCGTGGGCGTCGACGCTGACGCCGACCAGACGGCCGGGCAGGCTGCGCTTGTACTCGTCGCGGCAGGCCAGGTAGGCGGCATGCGGTCCACCGGCGCCCATCGGCACGCCGAAGCGCTGCGTGGTGCCCAGGGCGATGTCGGCGCCGAGTTCGCCGGGCGGCACGATCAGTGTCAGCGCCAGCAGGTCGGCGGCGATGATGAAAGCCGCCTGGTGCGCATGGATGCGGGCCGCATCCTCGCGCACGTCGTGGACCGAGCCATCCGTGGTCGGCATTTGCAGCAGCACGGCGAAGTAGTCGCCGCCAGCAATCAGGCGGTCCCACTCCTCGGCCGAATTGGCCAGCACCACCGCCAGCCCGAGTGGCGTGGCGCGGGTACGCATGACTTCGATGGTCTGCGGATGGCAGTCGCCAGCCACCACGATGGTGTCGCTCTTGCTCTTGACGCTGCGCTTGGCCAGGGTCATGGCCTCGGCCGCGGCGGTGGCTTCGTCGAGCATCGAGGCATTGGCGATTGCCATGCCGGTGAGATCGCAGACCATGGTCTGGAAGTTCACCAGGGCTTCCATGCGGCCCTGCGAAATCTCGGCCTGGTAGGGCGTGTAGGCGGTGTACCAGGCCGGGTTCTCGAGGATATTGCGGGCGATGACGCCGGGGGTGAGCGTGCCGTGGTAGCCCTGGCCAATGAAGCTTTTGAGCACGCGATTCTTGGCGGCCACCGCGCGCAACTCGGCCAGGGCCTGGGCCTCCGACACCGGCGCTGGCAGGGCCATGGGTCGAGCCCGCGCAATCGAGCGTGGCACCACGGCCTCGATCAAGGCACGGCGCGAGGCCGCGCCGATGACGGAGAGCATCTGCACTTCTTCGTCAGCGCTGGGGCCGATGTGGCGGGCGCGAAACTCGGCCGGGTTCTCGAGTGCATCGAGTGACGGGATGGCGGACATCAACATGGCGAGGATTCCAGGGTAGGAGGGGGATCAGAGCGACTTGAGCAGGGCGTCGTAGCCCGGGGGGTCGAGCAGCTGGTCGAACTGCTCCATGTGGGTGACATGGACCTTGAAGACCCAGCCATTGCCCATCGGGTCGCTGTTGGCCAGCGACGGGTCGGCGCGCAGGGCTTCGTTGACCTCGACGACTTCGCCTTCCACCGGCATGTACATGTCGGCTGCCGCCTTGACGGACTCGATGACACCGACCACGTCACCCTTCTTGTAAGTCTTGCCGACCTCGGGCAGATCGACGAAGACCACGTCGCCCAGCGCGTCCTGGGCGTGCAGGGTGATGCCGACGACCGCGGCTTCGTGGTCTTCGATGTTGATCCATTCGTGATCGGCGGTGAACATGGTCGTCATGGGAGGCTCCTGCTTGTCGGTTGATGTGAGGCGTGAGAGGGGTCAGCGAACGTAGCCAGGCGGCACGAAGGGCAGGGCGGTGACGCGCATGGGCTGGCGCTTGCCACGCACCTCGGCGTAGACCTCGTGGTTGGCGATGGCGTGGTTGGCGGCCAGGTAGGCCATGGCGATCGGCTGGTTGACCGTCGGCGCCAGGGTGCCGCTGGTGACCCGACCCAGCTTGTGGCCTTGGGCATCGACCAGCACGGTGCCTTCGCGCACGGGGATGCGCTCCAATCCTTGCAGGCCGACGCGCTTGATCTGCACGCCCGTGCTGAGCTGTGCGGCGATGGGGTCCGCCCCGGGGTAGTGGCCTGCGCGCGCGCCGCCGGGGCGGCGCACCTTCTGGATCGCCCAGCTCAGTCCCGCCTCGATCGGCGTGGTGTTGACATCGATGTCATGGCCATACAGGCACAGACCGGCTTCGAGGCGCAGGGTGTCGCGCGCGCCCAGGCCGGCCGGCTTGACTTCGGGTTGCGCCAGCAGCAGCTTGGCCAGCGCCACCGCCGCCTCGGCCGGTACCGAGATCTCGAAGCCGTCTTCGCCGGTGTAGCCGCTGCGCGTGACGAAGCAGTCGGCGCCTGCGAGCTCGAAGCTGGCGCCGGTCATGAAGGTCAGTTTGGATACCCCGTCGGCCAGGCGGGCGAGGGCGCGCACCGCCTTCTGCCCCTGCAATGCCAGCAAGGCCCGGTCGGGCATCGGCACGATCTGGCAGCGGTGGCCGATGTGCGTCATCAGGTGTCGCGTGTCCGCCTCCTTGCATGCGGCGTTGACGACGACGAACAGGTCCTTGGGCCGGCGCGCAATCATCAAGTCGTCGAGGATGCCGCCGGCGCTGTTGGTGAACAGCGCATAGCGCTGCTTGCCCACCGCCAGATCGATCACATCGACCGGCACCAGGCTCTCGAGCGCGGCGCCGGCGTCGTCGCCCATCAGCCGCAGCTGCCCCATGTGCGAGACATCGAACAGCGCGGCCGATTCGCGGCACTGGCGGTGCTCGGCAATGATGCCGCTGGGGTAGCTGACCGGCATCGAATAGCCGGCAAAGGGCACCATCTTGGCGCCCATTTCGAGGTGCAGGTCGTGCAGCGGCGTGCGTTGCAGGGCGTCGGCGGACATGGCGCAATCTCCGGAGGGCTTCTGTGCCGTCACGCTGCATCAGCCGTGACGGTTCGGGGCCCTCGCTGTCCGCTTTACCTGAGAGATTGGCGGCCTCGCCCTTCGGGCGGGGGCCGCTTGCCCCTTCGGTGGGCTGCGTCGGGCGCAGCCTCTCTCCAGTGAGGTCGCGCCTGCCATTCGGCAGGCGTTTGCCAGTC
>JANNFB010000332.1:0-10327 GCA_031379365.1 Burkholderiales bacterium | reverse complement strand
CGCGGTGTGCGAACGGCGTCGAAGATGTAAGCGTCGGTCATTGTGGTGCTCCACTGTTCAGCGCCCTGCGTGGGTCATATTTCGGCGTCGGACTACGCTCGGGACGTCGCCGATGCAGAGCGCTTTTTGCATGGAGACGCGAACCAGGTGCTGGAGTTGCTGGAGGCGCGCATGAGCGCGCATGCCGAGCGCCTGGAGTTTGAGCAGGCGGCGGAATTGCGCGACCAGGTAGCGGCGCTGTCGAATGTATTGCACCAGCAGTCGGTTGACAACGTATCGGACCGGGACGTGGACATCCTCGCGGTAAAGGTGCAGGGCGGCAAGGCCTGTGTCAACCTGGCCATGGTGCGGGGCGGGCGCCATCTGGGCGACCGGGCCTATTTCCCGACCCATGTGGAGGACGCTGCTGCGCTGGTCGAGGGCGTAGCGCTCGAAGTGCAGGTGCTCGAAGCCTTCATTGCCCAGCACTATCTCGAGGGTTTCGTGCCACCGCAGTTCTTGACCAGCCATGCGGTCGAATCTCGCCTGCTCGATGCGCTGGCCGAACACAGCGGTGTCAAGGTCAGCGCACAGCATCAGCCGCGCGAGCAGCGGCGTGCCTGGCTTGAGATGGCTGTCAACGGCGCGCAGATCGCCCTGGCCCGGCTGCTGGCCGAGGAGGGTTCGCAACGCCAACGCACCCAGGCCTTGGCCGACGCCCTGGCGCTCGAAGTGGCCGATCTCGACACCTTGCGTATCGAGTGTTTCGATATCAGCCACACCGCTGGCGAGGCCACGCAGGCAAGCTGCGTCGTGTTCGAGAACCACCAGATGCAAAGTGCGCAGTACCGCCGCTACAACATCGACGGCATCACCGGCGGCGACGATTACGCTGCGATGCGCCAGGTGCTGATGCGCCGCTATGCCAAGTTGGCCGAGGCCCTGAGCACGGGGACGGCGCAGGTTCGTTTGCCCGACCTGGTTCTCGTCGATGGCGGGCGCGGCCAGGTGACCATGGCCCGCGAAGTCTTCGCCGAGCTGGGGCTGGATCTGGCGCTGATCGTCGGCGTCGAGAAGGGCGCCGGACGCAAGGTCGGCCTTGAGGAACTGGTGTTTGCCGACGGTCGGGCCAAGGTGGCCCTGGGCGCCGATTCGGCCGCGCTGATGCTGGTCGCGCAGATTCGAGACGAAGCCCATCGTTTCGCCATCACCGGCATGCGCGCCAAGCGCGCGAGCGTGCGCACGGGCGCCAGCCAGCTTGAAGACATCGCTGGCGTCGGCCCCAAGAAGCGCGCCCTGCTGCTGCAGCGCTTCGGTGGTGTGCGCGGGGTGTCCAATGCCAGCATCCAGGACCTGGCCAGTGTTGATGGCATTTCCAAGTCTTTGGCGGAGGAGATCTACCGTGCGCTTCACTGACTCACCCCCGTTGCGGCTTCGCCGCTCCCCCACAAGGGGGCAACGCCAGCAGGCCGGCGAAGCCGGACCTGCGGCGTTCGCTTGGCATGGCGCGACACAAGCCGTTGCGCTCTTGGCGTTGCTGGGTGGCTGCACAACATCACAGGTGCCCGCCCCGAAGAGCACGTCTGCAACCAGCGCGTCACCGAGCCCCTCACCCAGCCCCACGATGACAAGCCCTTCGATCACCAGCGCCGCGCGCGCCCGCAATTGGGAGGATTTCAAGGTTCAGGCGGGCCGGCGCATGGTGGCGGCCAACCCGAATGGCACCTACACCGACGTCGTGCCTGAACCCTTGCTGGCGATTCCGGTGCTGGAGATCGAACTCAATGGCAACGGGAGCGTGCGCAGCATCCGGGTGCAGCGCCAACCAAGCCAGGCCACCGACACAGTCCAGTTGGCTATCGATGCGGTGCAGCGTGCCGCGCCTTATGGCGACGTCTCCCACCTGCCCAAGCCCTGGAAGTTCAGCGAAGTCTTTCTGTTTCGGGACGACCGACGCTTCAAGCCGCGCGCCCTGGATTGAGTCGCGCCGGAAGCGGCTAGGATCGGCATATGTTCTTCAACTTGCCGACACTGCTGACCTGGGCGCGTATCGTCGCGATCCCGCTGGTGGTGGGGGTGTTCTACCTGGACCTCGATCTGGCGACACGCAATCTGGTGGCCACGGTGTTGTTCGTGGCCGTGGCCATCACCGACTGGGCCGACGGCTACCTCGCCCGCAAGCTGAACCAGACTTCGGCCTTCGGCGCCTTCCTCGACCCGGTGGCGGACAAGTTTTTGATTTGCGCGGCCCTGCTCATCCTGCTCGAACTGGGCCGGGTTCATTCCCTGGTCGCCTTCGTCATCATCGGGCGCGAGATCGCCATCTCCGCGCTGCGTGAGTGGATGGCGCAGATAGGGGCCAGCCGCAGCGTGGCCGTGCACATGATCGGCAAGCTCAAGACAGTGGCCCAGATGGTCGCCATCCCCTTCTTGCTCTACGACGGCAAGCTGTTCAATCTCATCGATACGCGGCTGTGGGGCACTGTGCTGCTGCTGATCGCTGCCGTGTTGACCATCTGGTCGATGGTCTATTACCTGCAGAAGGCCTTGCCGGAGATTCGTGCCAAGGTCCGCTGAGCGCGAGCGGTCGGTGCTGGCTGCCATGCCGGCGGTCTTCGTGTTGATCTGGAGCACCGGCTTCGTGGTCGCGCGCTACGGCATGCCACATGCGCCGCCGCTTGGTTTCCTGACCTTGCGCTATGCGCTGTCCTTGCTGGCGTTTGGCGTGTGGATCGTGGTCGTGCGTGCCGCTTGGCCACGCGGTGCGGCGCAGTGGGCGCATCTGGCAGTCGCCGGCGCCCTGATGCATGCGGGCTACCTCGGCGGGGTTTGGATGGCAGTCAAGGACGGCATCGGGGCGGGCACAGTCGCCCTGGTGGTCGGCTTGCAGCCTGTGTTGACGGCCGTGTGGCTGTCGGCCCGTGGCCGGATGCAGGAGTCGGTCAGCCGGCGGCAGTGGTTGGGGCTCACGCTGGGCCTGTGCGGTTTGGTGCTGGTGGTCGCGCAGCGGCTCGGCTTGGGTGAGATCACGCCGACCAACCTCGGCCTGGCGGTGTTCGCGCTGCTGTCCATCACCGCAGGCACCCTGTACCAGAAGCGCTTCGTCGCGCCCTGCGATGTGCGCACGGCCAACGCGGTGCAACTGGCCGCGGCACTCGTCATCACTGCGCCGCTGGCCTGGCTCGAAGCCGGGGCATGGCAGTGGCACGCCGAGCTCGTCGGGGCCATGGTCTGGTCGGTGCTGGTCTTGACGCTGGGCGGCAGCTCGCTGCTCTACCTGCTGATCCAGCGTGGTGCGGCCACGCGCGTTGCCAGCCTGATGTACCTGGTGCCGCCCTGCACGGCGCTGCTGGCCTGGCTGTTGTTTGGCGAGCGCCTGACCTGGCCAGTATTGCTCGGCCTGGCCATCACAGCCCTCGGCGTGGCTTTGGTGGTGCGCGAACCGGTTCGCAGGCCGCCCTGAAACCGCGTCGCTGGCGTGAGAATCACGTTCACGCCATCCGTTGACGCGAGGAGCCCTGCCATGAACCAGCCCCACCGCATTGCCGTGCTTGCCGGAGACGGCATCGGCAACGAGGTCATGCCCGAAAGCCTGCGCGTGCTCGATGCCGCCGCTCGGCGCTTCGGCATCGCCATCGAGCGCCAGACCTTCGACTTCGCCAACTGCGACTATTACGCGCGTCACGGCAAGATGATGCCGGACGACTGGAAGGCGCAGCTCGGCGGCTTCGACGCGATCCTGTTCGGTGCCGTGGGGTGGCCGGCGACGGTGCCGGACCATGTGTCGCTGTGGGGCTCTCTGTTGAAGTTCCGGCGCGAATTCGACCAGTACGTCAACTTGCGTCCGGCGCGCCTGATGCCCGGCATCCGCTCGCCCCTGGTCGATCGCCACGGTGCGCCGCTCCAGCCGGGCGACATCGACATGCTGATCGTGCGCGAGAACACCGAGGGCGAGTACTCGAGCATCGGCGGACGCATGTACGAGGGCACCGAGCGCGAGGTGGTGATTCAGGAGACCGTGATGTCGCGCGTCGGCGTCGACCGGGTGCTGAAGTACGCGTTTGAAGAAGCCATGCGTCGGCCGCGCCGCAAGCTGACGTCGGCCACCAAGAGCAACGGCATCTCGATCACCATGCCCTACTGGGACGAACGTGTTGCCGAGATGGCCAAGGCGTATCCGGGTGTGGCGGTCGATCGCTTCCACATCGACATCCTGACGGCGCACTTCGTGCAGCGACCGCAACAGTTCGACGTGGTCGTGGCAAGCAATCTGTTCGGCGACATCCTGAGCGATCTGGGGCCTGCCTGCACCGGCACCATCGGCATCGCGCCGTCGGCCAGCTTGAACCCGTCCCGGCAGTGGCCGAGCCTGTTCGAGCCGGTGCATGGCTCGGCGCCCGACATCGCCGGCCTGGGCGTGGCCAACCCGATCGGGCAGATCTGGTCAGCGGCCCTGATGCTCGACTTTCTTGGCCACCGCGGTGCGCACGACGCCATCGTCGCAGCGATCGAGGCCGTGCTCGATCCCGCCAGCGGGGCGCCGCGAACCCCGGATCTCGGGGGGCGCAACAGCACCGCCGAGCTGGGCCGCGCGGTGGAACAAGCGCTGCTGGGTGCAGGTTGATTGCGAATAGAATCGCGCTCCCGCCGAATGTGCCTTGACACCCGGTGGGGGCGCGGCTGTAATGAACCGGCGGGCCGATCCGGTGATGGCCTGCACCGAACAAAGAACTCCACGCGACAACCCAATTGACGAACGAGGGGACCCATTCGTGAACAAGTCTGAATTGATCGAGCACATCGCCAAGCACGCCGACATTTCCAAAGCCGCTGCGACCCGCGCGCTGGAAGCTCTGATCGGGGGAGTGAAGACCACACTCAAGAAGGGCGGCAGCGTTTCGCTCGTCGGCTTCGGAACCTTCGCGGTCACCAAGCGCGCCGCGCGCGCCGGCCGCAATCCGCGCACGGGTGCGGCGATCAAGATCAAGGCAGCCAAGGTGCCCAAGTTCCGTCCGGGCAAAGGTCTCAAAGACGCCATGTGAAGTCGTGGTGCGCCGGCGCTTCGTGCGCCTTGGCTGCACCCAGCCCCGTTTGCAATCAGGCCGGGTGCTTAGCTCAGTTGGTAGAGCAGCGCCCTTACACGGCGTAGGTCGGCGGTTCGAGCCCGTCAGCACCCACCACGCGCGTCAGCGCACGGCGCTCGGCTAGAATTGCAACGCTGCAAGCAGCGCCCGCAGCACCCGCAACGAAGGCGAACCCTGGTTCGCCTTTGTGCCGTCTGGGGCCTGCGTTGAACGCTGTTTACTGCCACAGGTTGCCTCCCCATGTTTGATTTCATTCGCAATCACAGCCGCGTCTTGTTCTTCGTGATGGTGTTGTTGATCTTCCCGTCATTCGTCTTCTTTGGCGTGCAGGGCTACAGCCAGTTCAACGATGCGGCGGGCGTGGCGGTGGCCAAGGTCGACGGCCAGAAGATCACGCGCGCCGAGTGGGACGCTGCGCACCGCCGGCAGGCCGAGCAGATGCGGCGCCAGATGCCCAGCCTCGAGGCCGCCTTCTTCGACAGCCCCGAGGTCAAGCGCGAAACCCTGGACACCCTGGTGCGCGAGCGCGTGCTGTTCACGGCGGCACAGCGGGCCCACTTCTCGGTCAGCGACACGCGCCTGCAGCGCGAGTTGATGGCCATTCCTCAACTGGCCTCACTGCGGCGTCCCGATGGCAGCGTGGATGTGGCGGCCTACAAGGCCCTGATCGAAGCCCAGGGCATGAGCACGGAAGGGTTCGAGGGCAACATGCGGCAGGACATCCTGCTTCGGCAGGTGCTCGGCGGCGTGACAGGCAGCGCCTTGCCCGCGGGCGCACCGGGGCGGGCCGCGCTCGAAGCCTTGCTCCAGTCGCGTGAGGCCCAGGTCCAACGTTTCGACAGCAAGGACCAGGCGGCGGGCATCAATCCGACCGACGCCGATCTGGCGGCCTTTCACAAGGCCAACGAAGCCCAGTTCCGTGCGCCGGAGCAAGCCAGCATCGAGTACGTCGTTCTCGACCTGGACGCTCTGAAGGCAGGCATTGCAGTCACAGACGAGGACCTGCGCAAGTACTACGACGAGAACGCGTCGCGCTACACGGCCGCCGAAGAACGCCGCGCCAGCCACGTGTTGCTCAGCGCAGCCAAAGACGGCCCAGCAGCCGAGCGGGCCCAGGCCAAGACCAAGGCGGAGGCCCTGTTGGCCGAACTGCGCAAGGCCCCAGGCACCTTTGCCGACGTGGCGAGGAAGAACTCCGGCGACACCGGGTCGGCCGCGCGCGGAGGCGATCTGGATTTCTTTGGGCGCGGTGCGATGGTCAAGCCCTTCGAGGATGCCGCGTTCGCGATGAAGGCGGGCGAGATCAGCAACGTGGTCGAGACGGACTTCGGTTTTCACATCATCCGGCTCGACGCCGTGCGCGGTGGCGAGAAGAAAGCTTTCGAGGCCGTGCGTGCCGAGATCGAAGCGGCCGTGAAGTCCCAACTGGCGCAGAAGAAGTTTGCTGAAGCAGCCGAGCAGTTCACGAACCTGGCGTACGAGCAGGCCGACAGCTTGCAGCCGCTGATCGACAAATTGAAGCTGAAGAAGCAGACCGCCACCGTTCAGCGCACGCCTGCTGCGGGCGCCACAGGTGCCCTTGCGTCAGCCAAGCTGCTGAGTGCGGTGTTCGGCAATGATGCGTTGAAGAACAAGCGCAACACGGAAGCCACCGAGATCGGTGCCAACCAGCTGGCCGCGGCGCGCGTGCTCCAGTACCAGGCCGCCCGCGTGCTGCCACTGGCCGAGGTGCAGCCGCAGGTGCGCGCGCGTGTGGCGGCGGCGCAGGCGGCCGCGGCGGCCCGCAAGGCGGGAGAGGCCCGGCTGGCCGCGTTGCGCAGCGGTAGCGACGCTTCGTCGCTGCCGCCGGCGGCGCTGTTCTCTCGTGCCAGCGCGCAGAGCCAGCCGCGCGAGTTGATCGACGCCATCTTGCGCGCTGACGCCGACAAGCTGCCGCAGTGGCTGGGTGTCGACCTCGGCGAGTCTGGCTACGCCGTGGTGCGGGTCACGGCAGTCAAAGCCTTGGCCACCGACATGCCCGAGCTCGCATCACTGTTGCCGCGCTACAGCCAGGCATGGGCCGCGGCCGAGTCGCAGGCTTACTACAACGCGTTGAAGGCACGCTACAAGGTCAAGATCGAGGCCCCTGCGCTGGCTACAACGGCCGCGGCTTCGGCCGCCGCCAACTGAGCGATGCCAGCCCGGCTGGCTATAATCCGCTCCCTGCGGTGGCTGTAGCTCAGTTGGTAGAGTCCAGGATTGTGATTCCTGTTGTCGTGGGTTCGAGCCCCATCAGCCACCCCAAGACTTGATGTGCAAAGACGGCCCTTCGGGGCCGTTTTGCTTGGCCTCAGCTGGACGTTTACCGTTGGTTGACGCAGCGTTACCGAAGCCCGCTTGCGGTGCATCAAGTGTTTTCTCACGCGGCCTAAGCTCCTTGACATTGAGCAATCCATGTCCCGCCCCAAGGAGCTAACGCGATGCACACGACGACGACCCCCCTTCCGACCGCGCACGGCTGGCGCGACAACCTGAACGTGGTGCAGCAGTTGCTGCCCTTCACGCGCCAGGTTGTGCACGCCGGAGACGTCATCTACGACGGCGGCGCTCCGTTCAGTCACCTCTATCTCGTCAACTCGGGCCAGTTCAAGACGGTGAATGTCACCGCGGATGGACGTGGCCAGGTGGTGGGACTGCACTTTCGTGGCGACTGGCTGGGTTTCGACGGCATCGCCCGAGGCCGCCATGGCTGCGATGCGATTGCGCTGGACACCGGTGAGGTCTGGGTCGTGGCCTATGCCGATGTGCTGGCCGCCGGCATGCGGTCGCCGGCACTGATGCAACTGCTGCACGCTGCCATGAGTCGGCAGATCGGGCGCGGCAGCGATTGCCTGGTGGCACTGGGCACCTTGCCAGCCGATGCGCGGGTGGCAGACTTCATCAAGGACTGGGCTGAATCCCTGGCCGAACGCGATCTGCGAACCGACCAGATTACCCTGCACATGTCGCGCGCAGAGATCGGCAACTACCTGGGCATGACACTGGAAACGGTGAGCCGCGCGCTGCGCCGGCTGGCGCAGTGCGGCGTGATCCGTTTCGACGAGAAGGGACGTCGCGACCTGACGATCCCGAGCTTGGCAGCGCTCGACAACTTCATTCGCAAGGCCCTGGACCAGGACAGCGCAGTGCGCCTGCCGGCGGCGGCCTGACTCGGCGGATCAGGCCACGGCTTTGCTCCGCGGCCGGGCATTCTTCTTCGCCGGCTTGAGGATCAGGGCCTCGAGTTCGTCGAAGGCCTGACCGGTGTAGACCGCGATGCGTTGCATGTGCGGCAGGCTGGCATGACAGGCGGTGAAGCCGAAATCCATCATCCCGGCGTAGCTTTGGCAGGTGATGTTCAGGGCTTGCCCGTGGGTGATGATCGAAGCCGGAAACGTGCCGAGCATCTCGGCGCCGCGGAAGAAGATCGGCTTCTCGGGCCCTGGCACGTTCGAGATCGTGATGTTGAACATCGGCCGCGTGCGACCGCCCAGGCCGGTCAGCAGGCTGAGCAGCGTCGGCGCCATCAGGGCAATCGTGTACTGCGTCATTGCCTGTCGTGGCAGGCTTTGCACATGGGCCTTGGCGCTTTGCACCGAGGCGCGGATCGCCGCCAGGCGTTCCAGTGGATCGTCGATGTCGGTGCCGAGCGTGGCGATGATGAAGGTGATTGCGTTGCCGGCGTTCTCATCGTCCTTGGGTCGCACCGAGACCGGAATGCCCGCCGTGAGTGACTTCTCGGGCAGTTCTCCGCCGTCTTCGAGGAAGCGCTTCAGCGCCCCGCCGCAAGTGGCCAGGACGAGGTCGTTGAGGGTGCACCCTGCGGCAGTCGCCAGCGCCTTCATGCGCTCGATCTCGATCTGCTGGGTGGCGAAGCGGCGCTTGGCGCGAACCCGTCCGTTCAACACGGACGAGGGTGCGCCGAACGGCACCTGCAATGTCTCATCGGCAGGTCCATTGGTGCGCAACAGCTTGCCGAAGGCCAGCAGCAACTGCGGCACCGTGCCCACCTGGCCGCGCAGCGCCTCGATGGCGCCTGCGGCGGCGTTGGCGTAGGTGGCGGCGCTGGTGTCACGCTCCGCGAATTTGCCAATTTTGGGTTTGGCGTTCTTGCGCGCCGGGCTGGCGCCGACAGCCCAGAAGGGGGCTACCGTCAGGCTCTTCTCGGCGTCGTCGGGCATCGCGCGCTGCAGCAGCTTCATGCCGCTGACGCCATCGATCAGTGAGTGATGCATCTTGACGAAGAACGCGAAGCGCCCGCCATCGAGTCCTTCGATCAGGGTGCACTCCCAGGGTGGCCGCGACAGGTCCAGCGGCTGGCTGTGCAGACGGGCGATCAGTTCACCGAGTTCACGCTCGCCGCCCGGGTGGGGCAGGGCGGTGTGCCGCAAGTGCGCTTCGAGGTCGATGTCGTGGTCCTCGACCCAGTAGTGCACCGGCATCTTGAGCAGGCTGGACTTGAGGCGCCGGTTCCAGGGCGGTGCGAAGCGCTGGTGCTTGCGCAGCTCGGCCATCAGCCGGCGACCGAAGTCTTTCGGTGCGCCGGCCGGCAGGCGAAAGGGCAGCAACGCGCCGACATGCATCGGTGTGTCGCGCGACTCGGTGTAGAGCCAGGACGCATCGAGGGGGTTGAGTCGTATCGCAGACATGGCAGGCACCTCTTGCAAAGAATCAGAAGCGAAAAGGCCCGGCGGCGTGAGCCCCGGGCCTTGTCGGCTGTGCGTTTCAGCGTCCTACTTGGAGGCCGCTGAGGCTGGCGCTGTTGCTGCCGCAGGAGCGGTGGCAACGACCGGCGCGGCCGGCGTTGCAGCCACGGGCGCGGTAACGCTGGCCGGCGCGGCGTGCGAGGTCGCTGCCTTGCTCGCCGTACCCGCTGGCAGCAAGGGCACGATCAGCAGGGCCACGATGTTGATGATCTTGATCAACGGATTGACCGCCGGGCCGGCGGTGTCCTTGTAGGGATCGCCCACGGTGTCGCCGGTGACGGCGGCCTTGTGCGCCTCGCTGCCCTTGCCGCCATGGTGACCGTCTTCGATGTACTTCTTGGCGTTGTCCCAGGCACCGCCGCCGGTGCACATCGAGATGGCGACGAACAGACCGGTGACGATGGTGCCCATCAACAGGCCGCCGAGTGCCGCCGGGCCGAGCAGCAGGCCGACCAGGATCGGCACCACCACGGGCAACAAGGACGGAACGATCATTTCCTTGATCGCCGCGGTGGTCAGCATGTCAACCGCTGCGCTGTA
>JANNFB010000303.1:0-13464 GCA_031379365.1 Burkholderiales bacterium | reverse complement strand
TGAGCGCAGAGAGCGAAGCGAACGCAGCGAGTTCTGCAACGGGGCCCTGGACCCGAGCAGCGCAGGGCAGTCGCAGCGAAGCGCAGACCGCCGAGGTTGAGTGCCAGGCCCTGCCCGGCTGCCCCGTTGCCGCGCAAGTGCAACGAGAGCTGCAACTGAGAGTCCGCAATGGGCCGAGAGCCCGTGTTCATCGCTGTATGACTGAACTCGGCCAGCTGTATCTCAACAACCCAGGGTGAGGGCCTGCACCGGCCGCTGCGTCACGCCGTCCGTGACAACGAAGGCGACACGCCGGGAGACACCCGCCGTGGCCGGCGGCAGGGCCAGGTTCCACTGCTTTTCTTCCTTGCCGGCCCAGGCATCGACCGGCTTGTACAGGGTGACGACGTGGTCGTGCTTGAGCGTCTCGCCGCTGTTCTCACCGGCGCGCACCCGCGTGCTGTGGCCGTCTTCGAGGACGGCCCAGTAGCCCGCCAGGCGCCCAGCGCCGGCGCCGACGTTGGCCGTGACCGTGTTGCCTTCGCGCTTGAGTGCGAGCGCCACATTGCTAGCTGGCAGGCGGCCAGGGGCGGCGCCGCTCCAGTTGCGCCAGTCACGGCCGTTCTGCACCACCTGCGGCGTGTAGACATAGCTCGAGCCGCTGCTCTGCGCCAGTTGGTGTTGTCGCTCCGTGATGGCGGGGGTGGCAAAGCGGTCGGGCCAGCCCAGGCGGTCCCAGTAGTTGACGTGAAAGGCCATCGCGATCACATCGCTGCGGCCCTTCAGCGTGGACAGCCAGCGGTCGGCCGGCGGGCAGGAACTGCAGCCCTCGGAGGTGTAGAGCTCGACGATGGCGGGCGGCTGCGCGCCAGCACGCGCCTCGCAGCTTTGCGGCGCCTGGGCCAGGGCGGCAGCGGGCAGCAGGCTGGCGGCCAGGGCCAGGCGGGTGAGGGCGTTCATAGCAGTCTCCGTTCGTGAGGGTAGCGCTTGGTCGCGCGAGCCGGCGATTCCTGACACGCATGGCACCATGCGGCGCATGATCCCCGCGCCGATACCTTCCTTGCCGCTGCCCGTTGTCGTCATCGGCGGCGGCCCGGCTGGCCTGATGGCCGCCGAAACCCTGGCCGCGGCGGGCGTGTCGGTGGAACTGTTCGACGCCATGCCCTCGGTCGGCCGCAAGTTCCTGCTGGCGGGCAAGGGCGGCTTGAACCTGACCCACAGCGACGAGCTGTCGCGCTTTGCCAGCCGCTATGGCCCGCGCGAGGCGCAGGCAGCGGCCTGGCTCGAAGCGCTGTCGCCGCAGGCCCTGCGCGCGTGGGCGCAGGAACTCGGGGTGGACACCTTCGTTGGCACTTCAGGTAGGGTCTTTCCCACCGACCTCAAGGCCGCGCCCCTCTTGCGTGCTTGGCTGCACCGCCTGCGCCAAAGCGGTGTGGTGTTCCACATGCGGCACCGCTGGTTGGGCTGGAACACCAACGGCGCGCTGCGCTTCGCCACGCCGCAGGGCGAAATCAGCGTCGCTGCCCGCGCGACGGTGCTGGCCCTGGGTGGCGCGAGCTGGCAGCGCCTGGGCTCGGACGGCGCCTGGGTGCCCTGGCTGCGCGAGCAGGGGATCGCGGTGGCGCCGCTGCGCCCGGCCAACTGCGGCTTCGAGATCGCCTGGAGCCCGCACCTGCGCGAGCGCTTCGCCGGTGCGCCGATCAAGCCGGTGCGGCTGCAGTTCGAGGGCTTCGACAAGCAGGGTGAGTTCGTGCTGAGCGCCTACGGTCTCGAAGGCAGCCTGGTGTATGCCGTCAGTGCCGCGCTGCGCGACGCCATCGAGCGCGACGGCCAGGCCACCCTCACGCTCGACTTGCTGCCGGGCTTGGCTGCCGAGCGCGTGGCGCGCGAGGTGAGCCACCCGCGGGGCTCGCGCAGCCTGGGCTCGCACCTCAAGAGCCGCCTGAATCTGAGCGGCGCCAAGCTGGCGCTGCTTCACGAGGTGCTGCCGCGCGAGGCGCTGGCCGACCCACTGAGGCTGGCGGCAGCCATCAAGGCCCTGCCGCTGACTGTGACGGCGGCGCGACCGATCGACGAAGCCATCAGCACCGCCGGCGGTGTCACGCTCGAGGCGCTGGATCAAGGATTGATGCTGCGCGCACTGCCTGGCGTCTTCTGCGCCGGCGAGATGCTGGACTGGGAAGCCCCCACCGGCGGCTACTTGCTGCAAGCGTCGATGGCCAGTGGCCGCGTGGCTGGGCAGGGTGCGCTGCAGTGGCTGACCGACGCTCAGGGCTCGATGCCATGACGGCGGCCTTGGCAGCCGATGCCGTGCTCGTTTTTCACGGCCTCTTCATCGCCTTCGCGGTCGCCGGTGCTGTGCTGCTGTGGCGCTGGCCGCGCCTCGCATGGCTTCATGTGCCGGCCGTGGCGTGGGCCGCCACCATCGAATTCAGCGGCGCGATCTGCCCCCTGACCCCGCTGGAGAACAGCCTGCGCGCCGCGGCCGGCCAGCAAGGCTATGCCCGCGGCTTCGTCGAGCACTACCTGCTGCCCTTGATTTACCCCGCCGGCCTGACGCGCGAGACCCAAGCGCTGCTTGGCGTCGGCGTGGTCTTGCTCAATGCCGGTCTCTACGGCCTGTGGGCTTGGCGCGGCGTGAGACGCGGGCGGCGTGGCCAGCCACGCTGAGGCGGCCGCACGTCGCTGTCCCTCAATTCGGCCGGGTGGGTGGCGCCCGTCGTGCAGACCACGCCGCGCAGGCCAGGCACAGCCAGCCGGCCAGCCACGTACCACCGCCGAACGGCGTGATGGCGCCCAGCCATCGCATGCCCGTGAGTGCCAGCGCGTACAGGCTGCCCGAGAAGAGCAGGGTGCCGAGAGCGAACAGCCAGCCGGCGACCGTGACAGCGCGACCAGGCCACTGCGTTGCTGCCCAGGCCACCGCCAGCAGCGCCAGGGCATGGGTCATCTGGTAGCGCGCGCCCGTTTCGAACACGGCCAGCAGTTCAGGCGTCAAGCGCAGCTTCAATGCGTGCGCGCCAAAGGCCCCGAATGCGACCGCCAGGCCAGCGCTCAAGCAGCCAAGGCTGAAGAAGAGGCGATCCATCTTGGGGGCTTCAGGGCTGGGTGTCATGGGCGGTGCCGATGGGGTTGCGGAGCCGGTCAATTCTCGGCTGCCACGCAGGCTCTGCTGTCGAACAAGAACAACAAGAGCACCTTGCTGCATTTCGCAGCGCTGAGCCTGACCGGCCGGGATCGGGCCGAACCAACCGCTGCAGCTGAGGTTCTGCGGTGCAGCGCAGCCGTGCGCTCGGTCGCCGTCGACTGCCGGCAAGTCAGGATCAGGCGACCGCAGCAATCCCAGCTGCGGCCATCATTTCAAGTGCTGCGCGCTCTCCTTCGCGCGCGCCGCCCTCCATGAAGCCCTGGAAATCGAATGAGCAGTGCTCGCCGGCAAAGAAGACATTGCCCTGCCGCACCCGTTCGTAGCCGGCGATCGTTTCGTACTGACCGATCTTGAAGTAGGAGTACGAACACTTCATGTTCGGATCGAGGTGGGGCAGGCCTTGCGTCGAGCGCCCGTTCCACGCCGATGTCAGGCCCGGGAACACCGGCTCGGCCTGGGCCAGGAAGCGGGTGGCGTCCTGCCGAACCTTGGTGGAGCTGGCGGTCGCGAAGGCGGTGTCGGATTTCATGGCATCGGCAAACACGCCACCGGCGTAGCCGACCAGGATGCCGCTGCTGCCCGCCTGCCCGCGTGACGCCTCCCAACTGGATTGGTAGCCGGTGTCGGCATAGCTCGAACCGTTGCCGCGCGCGGGTTTCTGACCGAGGTCGGTCCAGACCCGGCGTGTGAACTGCAGATGCTGCTTGCTCTGCCGGCCGGCGCCCAGGTTCTGGATCGCAAACTGCTTCATGCTGTCGAAGCCCGCGCCTGCGGTGTCCAACTCGCGCAGCACTGCGAACGGCGTCGTGATCAGCACCTGGTCGGCCAACACCGTTGTGGTCGTGCCGGCCTGGTTGAAGCGCATTTCGTAGGCCCCGTTGGACAGCCGCCGCAATGCCTCCAAGCGCATTCCGGTGCGCACAATGCTGCTGCCCAGGCGATTCGCAATGGCGCTCGGGATCTGCTGGTTGCCGCCGCGCACACGGTACTTTTCATCGGAGATGCCGAACATGCTCAACTCGCTCCAGTTCGGCTGGTAGCCCAGCAGGTAGATCAGGTTCAGCGCCGACTGCTCACGCGTGTCGCTGTTGAGCTCGATGTAGTAGGCCGTGTCGAGCAAGGCGCCGAGTGGGGACGCATGGCCGCCCGGCACGCGCAGTTCGATCCAGTCGTACAGGCTGAGCCGGTTGAGCCAGCGGCCCTGGGCGGTGCTTTCGAACACGGTGGTGTAGGGGCCGGCTTCGCGCAGGTCTTGCTTGAGCAGTTGCTGGATGTCCTTGAAGTCGCGGTCGGCCTGGGCCTTGGGGTAGTACTGGCCAGCGAAGTAGTAGGTCTCGGTCGAGCCGCTTGGTTCGGCACTGAGCAGATCATCGAGTACCAGACCGAAGCGGCCGGCCAGCGAACGCATGCGGGTGTGGCCGCTGTCGATCAACTCGCCGCACCACTCGAAGACCTGGCCCTGATCGAAGTAGTCGGTGTTGGAGTACATGCGGCCGCCGACGCGCGCGTTGGCTTCATACACAGTGCAGGCCACGCCGTTGTCGTTGAGTTTGAGGGCGGCCGCCAAGCCGGCGATGCCAGCCCCGATGACGGCGATGCGCGGTCGGGCTTGCGCGAAGGACGCGCGCGGGGCCAGCGCGGTCCCGGCCAGGGCCGCGGTGGCGCCAAGGAATCCGCGCCGACCGAGCCCGATCCGCTTGCCTTCTTGGCGGCGGTGGTCGGCCTCGCGCACGGCTTCGACCGGCACCCCCGCGGCTGCAGCACGGTGATGGTCGCGGGCCAGGTTGACGAGGGATTGCAGCAGCGGTGTGTGTGCCATGATGACTCCGAAGGGGTGGGCGTGACGGCGCGTCTGCGCCAGCAGTGCTGTCGTACTGCGCCATTGCAACGTCACACCACGCGGGTGAATCGGTCGAAGTGAGTGGTGTTTTGCCGGTGACTCCTGGCATCGTGCAAGGTGGCGGCTGGTACTTTCCCGGGGTACTGATTGCTACATTGCCGCCCAAGGAGGGCTTCGCATGGCCACGACCGTTTTGACCCCGCCCCCCCACATCCGCCAAATCTGCCGGGCCGCGCTGTGCATTGCGGTGCTGCTGCCATTGACTGCTCGCAGCGCTGCGCCGTCCGACACGGCAGATCTGGAGGCGCTCCTCAATCAGCCGGTGTATGCCGCGTCCAAGTTTGCCCAGGATGCTGCCGATGCGCCGGCTGCCGTGACCGTGCTCACGGCTGGCGACATTCGCGCCTACGGCTGGCGCACGCTGGCCGAAGTGCTCAACGGCGTGCGTGGCGTCTATGTGCGCTACGACCGCTTCTACAACTACCTGGGCGTACGAGGCCTGGCGCGGCCAGGAGATTTTTCGTCACGGGTGCTCGTGCTGATTGACGGGATGCGCGTCAATGACAGCATCTATGGCCAGGCCGGCGTCGGGCGAGAGTTCCCGCTCGATGTGGCCTTGATCGAGCGCGTCGAGTTCGTGCCCGGGCCGGGTTCGGCGCTGTATGGGTCGAACGCGGTGCTCGGCGTCGTCAACATCGTTACCAAGTCGGCGGCAGCTCTCGCCGGGGGATTGGTGGGGGTGGAAATCGGCGCGGACGCCAGCCGCTCGGTCAACCTGAGTCAGGGCTTCGAGCTGGGCACGGCAAGGATGGTGCTGGCTGCAAGGACCGAGACCCGCCCCGGGCGCACCCGCTACTTCGCCGAGTACGACGACGCAGCCACTGGCTTCGGCCTGGCCACGGGCGCGGATCGCGAGACCGACCGCAAGCTCTACGCGAAGTGGACTCAGGGCGAGTTCACGGCCGCGGCCCTCGCATCGGAGCGGCGCAAACAGATTCCCACGGGCGCCTTCGACACCGCTTTCCCGAGCCGGCAAACCGCGGGTGAGGACCGTTATGGCTTCACCGACCTGCAGTGGCAACGCGACATCGATGCCACCCAGCAAGCGTTCGCCCGCGCGACGCTGGCGCAGTACGACTTTCGCGGCACCTTTGACTATGGCCCGGTCGACGGCCTTCAGACCCTCGACCAGCGCGGTCGCTGGCTCGACATCGAGGCGCGCTGGCAGTACAGCGGCTGGCGTGGTCATCAAATCGTGCTCGGTGCCGAGGTCCAGCGTAATTTCCTGCAGCGCCAGCGCTCCTCCCTCGATGCTGCGGCCGGTGGCGTGCTGGCCGACATTGATAGCGCGTCCACGCGCTGGGGCCTCTTCGCCACGGATCAGATCGATCTGTCGACCCAGGTGCGCGCCGTGCTGGGTGCGCGGTTGGATCGCCAACTGGATGGAAAGTCGGTGGCCACGCCGCGCGTGGCCCTGCTGTGGGACGCGATGCCGGGCCTGGTCGTCAAGCTGCTGGATGGCGGTGCCTACCGCGAGCCCAATGCCTATGAGTCGCAATACCAGGACAGCTTCGCCTTGGCCAACCCGATGCTGCGCAATGAAACCTTGCGCACACGCGAGCTGGCGTTGGACTGGCGCGCGCAAGCCAACCTGCGCGTCGCTGCGTCGCTCTACCAATACAAGGTTGCCGACCTGATCGAGCAGCAGGTCGATGCCGGCAGTGGCCTGCTGATCTTCAACAACGTCGGTGCGGCCAAGGCCCAGGGTCTCGAACTTGAAGCTGACTATGTCGGCGACGCGGGCTGGCGCCTGCGCGGCAGCTGGGCCAGCCAGCGTGCACGCAGCCGCCCCGACGACACCGACCTGGGCAATTCGCCGCGCTCCCTCACCAAGGTCCTTTTGAGCTTGCCGCTGCCGCTGGCACAAGCCCGTGCCGGGCTGGAGTGGCAACGTGTCGGCGAGCGGTTGACCGTGGCTGGCGCCCGTCTGCCCTCGCACGCCTTGACCCACCTCACGCTGCAGTGGGCGCCGCCCGGCTCCGCCGTCTCGCTGTCGGGCAGTGTTTACAACCTGTTCGACAAGGTTTACGCAGACCCGGGCGGCCCAGAGTTGCGCCAGGATGCGATTGCGCAGGACGGACGCCAGTGGCGTGCCCAACTGTCCCTGCGCTTCTGATACTCAAGACCGGCTTGCCGATGCGCCTGACCCGTCGCACCTTGCTGACCAGCGCGCTGTTCGCGTGGGGCTTCGGTGTGCGCGCACAGTCGCCCAGCGACGCACGGGTCAAGGCGCGCCTGGCGCTGGCCTTGGTGCGCTTCACACAGTGGCCGAGCGCGGCTTTCGCTGCACCGACCGAGCCGCTGGTGATGTGCGTCGTGAGCCGCAGCCCTGTCCTGGCGGAGGCCTTCAACGAGCTGGCCGGTCAGACGGTCGCTGGACGGCCCATCAAGGTTGTCCAGACGCCCGACAAGTCCTTTGGTGGCTGCCACGTCTTGTTCCTGCACGACTCTGCCGAGCGCAACGCCGCGCCCTCGTTGTCGATCTTGACCAGCCTGGGGGCGTCGCCAGTGCTGACCATCGGCGACGCCGAGGGTTTCTCGTCGCGCGGCGGCATGGTCGAGCTGGTTAACGTCAACGACACGATGCGTCTGGACGTCAACCTCAAGGCGCTGCGCACTGCTCAGCTGTCGCTGAGCAGCCAGGTGCTCAAGTTGGCCCGTCAGGTTCGGGAGTAAGACGATGATTCGCCTTCTCAGTGGCCAAGCCGAGCGATTTCACGCATTGCCGCTGCGCCGTCGGATGGCGCTGCTGATCGCCGTCTGCGCCGCGATCACCACTTTCCTGTGCCTGCTGGGGGTGGTGGGCTCCGGGGTCTGGCTGCAACAGAACAATGCACGCGAGGAGACGACTGAAGTCGCCCGCACGCTGTCCTTTGCTTTGCAGGCGCCGGTGGCTTTCGGTGACGCCCAGGGCATCAAGGACGCGCTGGCCTTGCTACGCGCCCGTCCCCAGGTCGAGGCTGCGACTGTCTATGACCGCCACGGCGCCGTGCTGGCGAGCTACGGCCCGAGCGATGCTTTGAGCGGCGGCGTGGCGACCGAGGGTTTGCTGGCGGGCCGCCTGCAAGCCACCGCCGTCATCCGCAGCGATGCCGACACCATCGGCAGCGTCGTCGTCGTCAACCGACTGTCGCGCTTGTGGCAGGCCATGGGCCTGGCCATGCTGGCCATCCTGCTGGCCAGCATGGCCGGGATGGTCTTGTCCGTCCTGCTGGCCCAGCGCATCGCGCGCACCATCACGCGGCCGATTGACATCCTTGCCGATGCGTCGCGCGCGATCGCGCGCAGCCATGACTACTCGCAACGCCTTCCCAAGGGCGGCAGCGACGAGATCGGCACGGCGACCGAGGCCTTCAACGAGATGTTGGAGGAAATACGTTCACGCGGCGACGCCTTGGTGGCGGCCAACCTGGAACTCGAGCGCCGCGTCGCGGAACGCACCCAGTCTTTGCAGCTGGAGAAGGAGCGCGCTGAAGCCGCATCGCTGGCCAAGACGCGTTTCCTGGCCAACATGAGTCACGAGCTGCGCACGCCGCTGAATGCGGTCATCGGAGCCTCGCAATTGCTGCAGGACGGGCAGCGCGACAGCGAGACGCACGGCCAGCTCGTCAGCGCCATCCGCGACAGTGGCACCAAGCTGCTCGGCCTGATCGACAACATCCTGGATCTGGCGCGCATCGAGTCCGGCTCGCTCGAACTGGTGGCTGACGATTTCAACCTGCTCGAGTGCGTGGAGTCTGCCGTGTCGACGGCTGCCGTGGCAGCGCGCAGCAAGGGACTCGAGATCGCTTGTGTGATCGATCCGGCGCTGTCGGCCTGGCGGCACGCCGATCCGACACGCTTGCGCCAGATCCTCATCAACCTGCTCGGCAATGCGGTCAAGTTCACCCAGCGCGGTGAAGTGGTGCTTCGCGTCATGCCCGGCGCTGCGCCGGATGCCATACGGTTGACGGTCAGCGACAGCGGCATCGGCATCGGCGCGGCGTCGCTGGAGCGGGTATTCGAGCCCTTTCGCCAGGCCGACGATGCCTCCAACCGCCGTTTTGGCGGCAGCGGTCTGGGCCTGGCCATCTCGCGCCAGTTGGTCGAGGCGATGGGTGGGCGCATTGCCGTCCAAAGCGAGTTGGGGCATGGCTCGCGCTTTGACATCGATTTGAGCCTGCCGCCGGCGCGGCGCCCGATGCCTGAGGCGCCACCGCTGGGCCATGCCGTCATCTTTTTCGAACCGCACGAGGCCAGCGCCGAGGCCCTGACGACGCTGCTGGTCCGCCTGGGCTGTACCGCACACCGCTGCCATAGCCCGCGCGAGTTGCGCCACTGGGTGGCCCACCATGCTGCGGACCCGGTCAAGCCGTGGTTGCTGGCGGCGGTCGATGCCGGTGAGACCCGGGGCTTTCTGGAGGCCTCGATTTCGGGGCTCGACGGCGGACGCATGATTGGCATGAGCAACGGCGCGCCCGCCTCAGAGGACGTGAGCGCAGGCCGCATCAGTGTGCAGCGCAACATCATCAAGCCCGTGCTGCGTTCGGCGCTGGTCAGCCGCCTGGGCGCGGTGACGCGCAACGCGCTGCAGCCCGCACCCGTGCGCGCGCCAGCGCCGGCGCCGGCCAGCACACCCGCGCCCGCCAAGCACGTGCTGGTGGTCGAGGACGACTTGACGAACCAGATGATCGTGTGCGGCATGCTGCACAACGCCGGCTACCGAACCACCACGGCCAGCGATGGCGCCGAGGCCCTGCAGGCGCTCGGCCAGAATGTCTACGACGTCGTGCTGATGGATTGGCAGATGCCCGGCATGGATGGCCTGGAAGCGACTCGTCTGCTGCGCGCCGGTGCGGCGGGGCGATTCGCCACGGTCGTTCCCATCATCGGCTTGACTGCCAACGCGTTTGTCGAGGACCGCACTGCTTGCCTGCGTGCGGGCATGAACGACTACCTGACCAAGCCGGTGTTGATGGCCAGTCTGCTGGCCGCTGTCGACCGATGGACGGCTCGGCCCGGCGGGGACGAAGCCTCTGAGCGCGCCAGCGCTTTCGCGCCCTTGGCCTGACCCTGGCGCAATCGCACTCACCGGCGTGCTTCAAGCCACGCCGGTCGCCGCCTGTCGCTTTTCCCCCTCACACCGCACGCACGGCGGCGGCAGGCAAAGATAATCGCGGCCCATGCTGCGTCTATACGAAAACAAGACGCGCCTCTTGCGGCGCTGGGGCGTGCTGATCCTGACCAGCCTGGCCTTGCTCGGGCCGGCGCGGGCGCAGACCGACGATGCCGCGCGCACCATCACTGCGGTGCGCTTGGCGCCAGGTGAGTCGATCACGCTCGACGGCAGCCTGTCGCACCCGGCCTGGGCGCGCGCGCCGGTGTGGCAGCGCTTCATCGAGAAAGACCCGCGCAACGGCGCCGAGCCGCCGCAGGAAACGCGCGTGCAGGTGCTGTTCGACGAGCGCGCGCTCTACGTCGGCGTGACCGCACTCGACAGCCGCGTTGCCTTGATCCGCGACCTGCCGGTGCGCTACGACCAGGTCAACCGCACGCAAGACTTCGTTGTCGTCTACCTCGACGCCATCGGCACCAAGCGCTCGGCACAGTTCTTCCGCGTCAACGCCGCCGGCAGCATGGCTGACGGCATTCACACCGCAGCCGATGACAGCGAAGACTTCTCGCCCGACTTCGACTGGGACGCCAAGGTGCAGCGCACGCCCCAGGGCTGGACCGCGGTGCTGCGCCTGCCCTTCGCCTCGCTGCGCTATGCCGACGGCGCGCAGCAGCATTGGCGCATGATGGTGGCGCGGCGCCTGCCGCGTGACGACTTCCACCTGCTGGCCTCGGTGCCGATCCCGCGTGACGTGCCGAGCTTCATCCACAACCTGCAGCCGCTGGCCGGGGTGACGCTGCCGCAAAGCGCGCAGTTCCTGACCCTGCGGCCCAGCCTGACGCTGCGCCAGAGCCACAGCCAGGACACCGGCCAGCCGCGCGAGCGCAAGAGTGCGGTCGACGCCAGCCTGGACATCAAGTGGCGACCGCGCGCCGAACTGGTGGTCGACGGCACCCTGAACCCCGACTTCTCGCAGGTTGCGCTCGATGTGCCGCAACTCGCCGGCAATTCGCGCTTTGCTCTCTTCTTTCCCGAGAAACGCCCCTTCTTCTTCGAGTCGGCCGACCTGCTGCGCACGCCGAGCGAGGCGCTCTACACGCGCTCCTTCACTGCGCCGCGCTGGGGTGTGCGCGGCACTTGGCGCTCGGCGTCACTGGCCGGCACCGCCGTGGCCGTGGATGACCGTGGCGGCGGCCTGGTGCTGTTGCCCGGACCCTATGGCACCGACGCAGCCGAGCAGCCCGCCTCGCGCACGGTCGCGGCGCGGGTGAAGGGGGACGAGGGCCACTTCACCTGGGGTGGCGTGCTGGCGGCGCGCCGTTATGAACAGGGCCAGGGCGACAACAACGTGCTCGGTCCGGACGTGGCCTGGCAGATCAACGACACCTGGCGCCTGCGCGGCCAATGGCTGCACTCCGATACCACCGCGCAAGCCAACGGCAGTGGCGGGCTCGCACGCGGGGCAGCCACGCGCGGCGAGCGCCGCGTGCTCAAGTTCTTTCGCAATGCCGACTTCAGCGAGAGCAACGCCGGTCTCGACGACATCGATACCGGGTTTCGCCATGACACCGGCTTCGTCAACCAGGCCGGCGTTCGCTCGCTCAATGCCTACCATGCCGAGGGCTGGGGCGATGTCGGGCCCTTCAGTCAGTTCTTCCTGAATATCTTTGCCGAGCACATCACCGACCGGGCCACCGGGCAGGTGGTGCGCCAGACCTTGCGCCCGGGCCTGTGGAGCACCGGCAAGAGCAACCTCGAGTGGTGGCTCGAGGCCAGTGTGGTGTCCAAGGTGCGCACGTCGGCCAGCTCGGGCTTGCTCGACGAGCGCTTCATCGCCAGCGGGGTCGTGCTGACCCCCGCGGCGTGGTGGCCCCTGGTCGACACCAACCTGACGCTGGGCAAGCTGGCCGATGCCAGTGCCAGCGCGGTGCGCACTGGGGGGCGCTGGAACTTCAGCTCGCGTTTGCGGCCGCTGCGCCAGCTCGAGATCGAGCCCAGCCTGTCCCTGGCCTGGCTCGAGGCCGGAGGCCAGCGCACGTACCACGAGACGGCATCCCAACTGCTCGCGGTGTGGCACCTGGCGCCGGGCATGAACCTGCGCGCCATCGTGCAGCGCAGCAGCCTGGACCGGCGTGCGGAGCCCGGGGTGAGCGCCGCGCGCGATGCCAGTCAGGCCAACTCCCTGACCTGGACCTGGCGCCGTTCGGCCGGCACCGTGCTCTATGTTGGCGCCAGCGCCACCCACAGCGGCAACCCGCTGACCAACCGGGGCGGCGAGGCTTTCGTCAAGCTGCAGGTCGACGTCGACGAGGTGCGCGGCATGTGGTGAGCTGCGGGGCTGTGACACACTCGCGCGCTTCGTTTTCAGCCGCGCATCGCACCCGTGTCCCAGACCCTTGCAGAAACCCGCATCGTGGCCCAGTTGGCCACCGAACTCTCGGCGCGCCCGGCACAGATCGCGTCCGCCGTGGCCCTGCTCGACGGTGGCGCTACCGTGCCCTTCATCGCACGCTACCGCAAGGAGGCCACCGAGGGCCTGGACGATATCCAGCTGCGCGCGCTCGAGCAGCGTCTGGCCTACCTGCGTGAACTCGAAGACCGCCGCTCTGCCGTCAGCAAGGCCATCGACGAACAGGGCAAGCTGACACCCGCGCTGCAGGCCGCCATCGACGCGGCGCCGACCAAGCAGGAACTCGAGGACCTCTACGCTCCCTTCAAACAGAAGCGCCGCACCAAAGGCGCGATCGCCCGCGAAGCCGGCCTGGAGCCTATGGCTGACAGTTTGCTGGCGGATCCGACGCTCGACCCCCTCGCGGCGGCCGGTGCCTTCATCAACCTCGATGCGGGTTTCGCCGATGCCCCGGCGGTGTTGGACGGCGTGCGTGATCTGTTGGCCGAGCGCTGGGCCGAGGATGCGGTGCTGGTGGGGCCGCTGCGCGAATGGCTGTGGGCCGAGGGACGCCTGGTGTCCACCCTGGCCAACGGCAAGGACGAATTGCAACCGGAGGTCGCCAAGTTCCGCGACTACTTCGACTACGCGGAACCGATCGCGCGCGTGCCGTCGCACCGCGCGCTGGCGGTGTTTCGGGGCCGCACGCTGGAAGTGCTGGATGCCCGTGTGGCGCTCGACGAAGTGGTGACCTTCGGCCAGCCGAGCCTGGCCGAAGGCCGCATCGCCCGCCATGTCGGCTGGCGGCATCAGGGCCGCGCGGCCGACGAGCTGTTGCGCAAGTGCGTGGCCTGGACCTGGAAGGTCAAGCTGTCGCTCAGCGTGGAGCGCGATTTGTTCGCGCGCCTGCACGAAGCCGCCGAGGCCACCGCCATCAAGGTCTTTGCCGACAA
>JANNFB010000249.1:0-6002 GCA_031379365.1 Burkholderiales bacterium | reverse complement strand
GTCGGGTCATGGGGTCGGTCCTCGGCAGATTCTGGGAATGGGAGAATTGCACATAAAGCATATCCCACGCCGTCGGACTGCAGCGTGAGGAGTTGTCAGACTGGGCGCCGCTCACCTTTCTGACGTGCGCTTGCACTTGCGCGATGTTCGATGTCCGATGCTGGCGTCGCCGAGTCAAGCGCTTGGGCTCAATCCTTTCCCGTGAAAGGCCGGCCATGCATCCAGTGGCGATGAATGCGCTTGGCCGGCGCCGATTTGTAATCCATTGCCGTATGAGAGCGTGCGCTCACTGGCCTTTGAACAAGCTTTGGAAATGGCGTGACACAGGCAGGCGCTCGCTGCGCCCACGCAGCGTGATGTGCATGCTGCCCTCGTCGACGCGCACGGCGCTGGCAACGTGACGCTGGCTGACGATGACAGAGCGGTGCACTTGCAAGAACTGTTGGGCATCAAGCTGTGCCAGCAGCTCCTTGAGCGGCGTGCGGATGAGGGCTTCCCCGTCGCTGCCGTCGCTGCGGTAGACGACCCGGGTGTAGCGGGCATCGGCCTCGAAGAAGACAACATCCTCGGTGCGGATCAAGCGCACTTCCTTGCCGACGCTGGCCTGGATCACGGCCAGCGGCGGCGGGCGGCGAACTTGTGCGGCGAGTTCGGCCAACACGTCTTTCAAACCGGCAGCACTTGGCGCCTCGGGCGCCGCTGCACGTTGGCGCAAGCGCGCCACGGCCTGCGCCAGGCGGCTGTCGTCTACGGGCTTCATCACGTAGTCGACCGCGCCGGCGTCGAAAGCGGCCAGCGCGTGGTCGCCATGCGCCGTGACGAAGACCACTTGCGCGCGTGCGCCGATGCGCTGCGCGACTTCGATGCCCGACAAGCCGGGCATGCGGATGTCGAGGAAGCAGACCGCCGGGTCGTGCTCCAGGAAGGCGTCCCAGGCATCGACACCATTGACGCATTCAGCGACGAGGTCGGCCTCGGGCCAGACGCGGCGCAGCGCGGCCAGCAGTTGCGCGCGCGGTGCCTCTTCGTCGTCGGCGATCAGCACGGTGGGTTTCATGGCGCGCTCCTCGTTGGCAGTGGACAGTCGATGCGGGCCAGGCCGCCGCCGCCGGGCGCGGCCGACAACGTGATCGTGGCTTGCGGCCCGAAGGCCTGCTGCAGACGCGTGCGGCTGTTGGCCAAGCCCACACCGGGCTGGGCATGGGGCGCCGGGCCGGGGCCCGGATCGCGCACCTCGACGCCCAGCCGGCCGGCGACGACGTCGGCCTGCAACTGCACTTCGCCGCCCCCCAGACTGGCTTGCACGCCGTGTTCAATGGCGTTCTCCACCAGGGTCAAGAGCAGGCCCGGCGGCACCTGGACCGCCGCCGCCGCCGGCGTGATCTCGATCCGGTAGCGCAACCGGTCGCCCAGGCGCAGGCGCATGACTTCGAAGTACTGATGCACAGCCTCGGCCTCGTCGCCCAGGCGCAGGCGGTCCCGGTTGAACAGCGGCAGGGTGGCGCGCAAGAAGGCCGTCAAGGCCTCGAGCATCGGCGCGGCCCGGTCGTCCTTCTGTTGCACCCAGTGCTGCAGGGAGGCCAGTGAATTGAACAGGAAATGCGGCTGGATCTGCGCTGCGGCCAGCTGCTGGGCCATGTCGATTGCACGGGCCTGGTCGTCGAGTTCACGCAAGCGGGCGGCAATCTGCGCCGAGCGGAAGACCGCCAGGAACCACAGGCTGAGCGATACCAGCAGGGTGCCACTGGCGCAGGTGTAGATGAGCCAGCGGCGCACGGCCCGGTCGCCATCGTGGCCCGCCAGAAAGCCGACGACGATGCCACAGGCCAGCGCCAGCACGCCACAGTAGATGTTGAGCGCGCGGCGCGTCGGCTGGCGCCAAAGGCGGCGGCCGAACTGCAGGCCCGCGACGCTGATCGCGGCCAGGATCGCAGTCAGCTGCGCGGTGGCCTGCGGCGGTGCGGCCTGCATCACCATCATGGCCACGATGGCCACATTCAGGGTCACGATCGCCGCCATCGTCCGGCTGGGCTGCTGGCCGCCTGCGCGCGCCAACTCCACGGGCGTGAAGATGCGGGCCGGGCCGGGGTACCAGAACTGGCTCCAGTCGATGCGCTCCTGGCTCATGCCGGGGCGTCCTCGATGACCAGGCGGGCTTCGGTGCCGGGCTGGCGTGCACTCAAGGTCAGCGCGGCACGGCTGCCGAAATGGTGCTGCAAGCGCTGACGGCAATTGGCCAGGCCGACGCCGTCGTGCCAGGCCTCGGCCAGGCCTGCGCCGCTGTCGCGCACCGTCAGAACCCATTGCGCGCCCTCGCGCCGGGCGGCCAGGCTGACTTCGCCCCCAGCCAGCGCCGGTGCGATACCGTGCTCCACCGCGTTCTCCACCAGGGTCAGCAACACGCCCGGGGGCAGCAACAGGGCTGCGGCCTGCACGGCAATGTCGATGTTGCTGGTCAGCCGCGGGCCCAGGCGGGCCTGCTGGATCGCCAGGTAGTGCGCCACCATGGCAGCCTCTGCTTCCAGCGTCACCGCGCCCTGGCCGAGCAGTTCCGTCGAGCCGCGCAGAAAGCTGGTCAGCGACTGCAGCAGCGGCCCGGCGCGGCGGTCCTGTGTATCGACCCAGTGCTGCAGCGCCGACAAGGTGTTGAAGATGAAATGGGGTTGGATCTGGCCTTGCAGCAGCTTCAACTGGGCCTCGCTCACCTGACGCGCGGCGGCGTCACGCTCGGCGGCCAGCGTCACGCGTTCGAGCTCGCGCTCCAGGATCTGTCGCCGCACCTGCGCGACCGCCCACAGCAGCGCCGTCAAGCCGATGAAGATCCCCGCCACCACCGGCACGAGCACGCCGAGCGCGCTGCGCAAGGACAGCAACAGGCGCGAGAACTCGAGGTCGCCATGCTTGGCGATATGCCCAACCGCGAAGCCGAGCAACGCCCCTGCCAGACCCAGCGCGATGAAGCGGGGCAAGAATTTGCGGATTTGCTGACTGCCAAAGCGTTCTGGCTGAAGCCAGGCGCCGAGCGCCATCAACGGCAGTGCGATCCAGAGGATCAGGCTGAGCGCCAGCGCCAGCAGGAGTGGCATGCCCGCGCTCGTCAAACCCAGGCAGGTGCCGGCCACGGCGCCGACCATCCCCAGCCACGCGCCGGCGCCGCGGCGGCTGTAGAGAAAGGCGTCGATCAGCTCAGCCTGCTCCCGCAACCCCGGTTTCATGCGCGCATAGTGCGGCGCGGCCCAGGCGTAGTAGGCGCGTTGAAAGCGGTTGCCCTGGGAAAGCGGGTGGGTCGTCATGGGCGCAAAGTGTAGGCAGCAGCCCACGGGCGCGGGGTGGCGGCGGGGCGAGCGGCGCAAGCTCGCGGGCGAATGGCCCTCAGCGCGTCGTGAGTGGCGTGCCGTCGACGAATACTTGTAACTCGCCGGGGGCCATGGCGACCCAGGACTCCCCCCGTGTCAACGGCTCGGTGGCGACCACCGCGATCCGGTCGGTCGCCTGCGTCAGGGCGGCAAAGTCGACGCTCAGCTCATCATCGGCCAGGGTCGCAGCTTGGAAAGGGTGACGCCGTTGCAGCCAGTGCAGCCGCGTCGACGCATGCGCCCACAGCGCCTGGCCGTTCGACAACAGCAGGTTGAAGCTGCCGTGCGCGGCCAGGGTCGGCAACAACTCGCCCAGCGTGGCCGTCAGCTCTGTCACGCTGGGTACGCTGGCATGGGCCTTGGCCAGCTCCTGCATCAGCCAGCAGAACGCGCGTTCGCTGTCGGTGTCGCCGACCGGGCGGAACGCGCCATGCAACCGGGGCTGGAACTGTTTTAGATCACCGTTGTGGGCCAGCACCCAGTAGCGGCCCCAGAGTTCGCGCACGAAGGGGTGGGTGTTCTCCAGCGCCACCCGCCCCTGGGTGGCCTTGCGGATGTGGGCGATGACGTTGTCGCTCTTGATCGGGTAGCGCTTGACCAGTTCCGCGACAGGTGAGGCGCGTGCACTGTGGTGGTCGACGAAGGTGCGCAGGCCGCGGTCTTCGAAAAAGGCGATGCCGAAGCCGTCCTTGTGCTCGTCGGCGCGCCGAGCCAGACCGGCGAAGCTGAAACACACGTCGGTGGGCGTGTTGGCGTTCATGCCGAGCAGCTGGCACATCGCGCCGCAGCTCAGGGGATGGGCAGGAACAGGCGGGCGAAGCCGCGCAGCGAGATCAGATTGCCAGGGTTGCCCTTCTCTTCCAGCACGGCGCTCATGCGGCGCAGGAGGCGCGGGCTCTGGCGCGCGCGCCAGATCAGCAGGTCGGCCAGCCAGGGGTGCTCGTTGACGCTGTTGGCGCGCTCGTAGAGGTCGAAGCGCGGTTTGAGGGCCAGCAGGGCGGCCTCGTAGCGCGCGCGCTGCTGGGCGTCGGTGAGGAGGGTGTCGCGGCCTTCGGCAATGGTTTCGGCGGCCAGGATGCCGGTCTCCATCGCCTTGCCGATGCCCTCGCCGGTGAACGCATAGGTGGCGCCGGCGGCCTCGCCGGTGACGAGCAGGCCGGGGCGCGAGAAGCGCGCGCCAGCCAGCGAGCAGCGCAGCGGCGCACCCTTCAGCGGCCCCAGGCGCTCGCCCCCCTTGAGCAACTCGGCGGCTGGCGCGTAGACCTCGCAGAAGCGGTCGAACATCTGGCGCAGGTTCACGTCTTCGGCCATGGCTTCGCGGCCATCGCGGTCGGGGGCGTGACTGTGCGCCAGCCCAACGCCGATGTTGAAGACGCCGTTCGGGCAGGGAAAGATCCAGCCGTAGCCTTTGGACAGCTGCTTGTGCCACAGCACCTCGAGGGCCGTGATGCGCCCGACCATGGCCGGATTGCGCACGTAGCCACGCAGCGCCACCCCACTGGGCGTGCGGCGCTCACACATCTCGGCCGCGATCAGCGCCTGCGGCACCGCGCCGGTGGCCAGCACCACCCACTGGGCGTGAACTTCGCGCACTTCGTCACCGCACTTCAGGCGCGCGCCATAGACGCGCTGGCCATCGAACAGAACGCCTTCGAAACGTGCCGGGGCCAGCCACTGTGCACCGGCCGCCATCGCAGCGCGGCGCAGGATGTCGTCGAGCTGGGCGCGCGGCAGCACCGCCAGGCGACCCGGCACATCGACGCGGCCGCCGCGCGGCGCAATGCAGCCGACATGGCTGGCACGATGCGCCGCGCGCATCACTTCCTGGTACACGCCGAGCCGCCCGAAGGCGGTATGGGCGTCCGGGATCAGGCCATCGCCACAGACCTTGTCGCGCGGGAACTCGAACTGGTCGGCCAGCACCACCTTGAAACCGGCACGCGCAAGCTGCTGGGCGCAGGCGCTGCCGGCGGGGCCGGCGCCGATCACGAGCACGTCGCAGGAGGTGGGAGGGGAGTTGGGTGTCACGGCAAACGCAGCTTTAGCGCCTGGATTCTAGGCAGTGCCTGCGCGTGGCCCGTGCGAGCCCTGCTTTGATGCGCGTCAAGCCGAGGCGGCCAGCGCGGCGCGACGATGTCACCCGACTGAACGCGCAAGACCTGCCATGTCACGATTTTTGAGCCCTGGCCAGCGGGCCCTGTTGCAGCAACTGCTGCAGATGCGTCTGCACGAACTGGAGCGCCGTGCCACGCTGCGCGCTGGCGATGCCACGACAGACGCTGGCGACCCGCTGGCGCTTGAACCGCAGGACGGCGGCGACACGGCGCGGCAGGCGATCGACCGCGAGCTGGCGTTGGCGCGTGCCGACCTCGATCGGATCGAGACTGCCGCCGTGCGCGACGCGTTGACGCGCGTGCATGACGCCGGCTTTGGTCAGTGCGCGGACTGTGGCGCGCCGATTGCCTTTGACCGCCTCAAGCTCGAGCCCTGGGCGCTGCGCTGCGTCGCCTGCGAGGCGGCGCGCGAGCAGCGCAGCGGCCGCGTCATGCCGCGCTCGACGATTTGACCTTGAGTCGCCAAGCGTGCAGCAGCGGCTCGGTGTAGCCGTTGGGTTGCTCGCGGCCCTTGAAGACCAGGTCGCACGCC
>JANNFB010000240.1:0-3182 GCA_031379365.1 Burkholderiales bacterium | reverse complement strand
GTCCACCAGCCGCCACGCCGCGGCTGACGAGGAGGGCATCGCACGCGACTTGCGCAAGCTGGCCATGATGGCGCTGCCCTTCGGCATCCGCGTGGCCTTCGAGGGCCTGTCGTGGGGGCGCCATATCAATGACTGCGTCGGCGCCTGGCGCGTGGTGCAGCGCGCCGATGCGCCCAACCTGGGCATCGGCATCGATTCCTTCCACAGCTTCGCCACCCGCACGCCGACAGAGGCGCTGCAAGACATCGACCCGGAGAAGATCTTCCTGGTGCAACTGGCCGACTTCATGTGGCAAGAGATCCGCACCGTCGAGGAGCGCATCGAGACGGCGCGCCACTTCCGCGTCTTTCCCGGCGAGGGCGTGCACAGCGAGGAGCTGCGCGGCCTGGTGATCGAGCTTGACCGCATGGGCTACCGCGGCGACTACAGCTTCGAAGTCTTCAACGACGACTACACCCAGATGCCGCTGCCGGTGGTGGCCGAGCGCGCGCGCCGATCGGCCGCCTGGCTAGCCGAAGACGTGCTGCACCGCGCCGTGCCCTTGCCCAACGGCACGCGGCTGCGTGTGGCTTGCGCGGCGCAGGTTCGCTGAAAAAGTTACACCGCACGCTAACGGCGTGAGCCCACTCTTTCCGTTCCGGAAAGACTGCCTTCGCGCTGAGAGGCATTCTGCTTTGCGGCGGACAAGCGCACAGTCAGGCCACCGCGGCGCTGTGACGGCGCCGTGGCCAAACGGAGCCCCTCATGTCCCACGCCTATGCCGACATTGCCTTCACGCCCGCCGTCAAGGCCGCCCAGGCGCACGACGGCAGCCGTGCCGGCTATGCGCGCAGCTTCGAAAGCGACGCGGAAGTCGTCAACGACCGCCTGGGCAGCGACGAGGCCGACTTCATCGCCGCGCAGCGCAGCTTCTACATGGCCACGGTGTCGGAAACCGGTTGGCCTTACCTGCAACACCGCGGCGGCCCGCGCGGTTTCCTGAAGGTGCTCGACGCCAAGACGCTGGCCTTTGCCGACTACGCCGGCAACCGCCAACTGGTCAGTGTTGGCAACCTGTCGGTGAACGACCGCGTGGCCATCATCCTGGTGGACTATGCCCAGCGCGTGCGCCTGAAGCTGCTGGGCCGCATGGCGGTCAAGGCCCTGGCGCCGTCAGACCCCATGGCCGCCACGCTGATCGATCCGGCCTACCGCGCGCGGCCGCAGCGGGCGATGGTCATCACGGTTGACGGCTTCGATTGGAACTGTCCACAGCACATCCCCGTGCGTCTCGATGCCGAGGACGTGCAACAAGCGCTCGCCGCGCGCGACGCCCGCATCGCCGAACTGGAGGCGCGGCTCGCTGGCGGCTAGCCGCGAGAGCGCGAGCGAGCGCGCGCTGGCGCCTGGCCCGACAATGTGTGGATGAACGCCGACCCTCTGAACGCGGACTTCGCGCAACGCGTGGTGATCCTCCCCGCAACGGCGAGCAGTTGGCTGCCGTCGCCCGAAACCGGCGTGCACCGTCACCGGCTCGACCGCATCGGCGACGAAGTGGCCCGGGCCACCAGTGTTGTGCGTTACGACGCGGGCGCCAGGTTCGCCCGCCATGCCCATGGGGGTGGCGAGGAGTTCCTGGTGCTTGACGGCACCTTCAGCGACGAAAACGGCGACTACCCCGCAGGCACCTACATGCGCAACCCACCGGGCACGGCACACACCCCGTTCTCTCGGGACGGTTGCACGCTGTTCGTCAAGCTGTGGCAGTTTGCGGCCGGCGACGACGCACTGGTATGCATCGACACCACGCGTGGCACCTGGCGGCCGGGGCTGGTGCCGGGCCTGTCGGTACTGCCGTTGCACGAGTTCGACGGTGTCAGCACGGCCTTGGTGCGGTGGGCCCCGCACACCCGTTTCAACACCCACAACCATCCCGGCGGCGAGGAGATCCTGGTGCTGCAAGGCCTGTTCTGCGACGAGCAGGGCGAGTACCCGCAGGGCGCCTGGCTGCGCAGCCCACGCTGGAGCCGGCACACACCCTTCACGGGCAGCGAGGGCGCGCTGATCTACGTGAAGGTGGGACACCTCGGGGCGGCGTTCATGGCGCCAACACCCGTCGATTGAGGCGAGGGCCCGCCCTTGCACGATGGGCGGTCTGGTCGCCGGGCATCACTGAGGAGGAGGGTGGCACTCTCGTGGGAGGCTAACGGCAAGCTGCCGCTCGTGGGCGGCGGCAATCGGCCATAACCGGACCCTGGCGATCCCGTCAGAATTTATCCCGTTGGCCCGCCTTGGATGACTGGTTTACGGCGGCCAACTTGAACGCTGCTATGGCTCGTCCCGGCCATTTGCGGGTACTCGCGTGCGGCCGCGCGGGTCTACTTGGCGGAAAGCAGGCCAGCCGCCTGCATGACTTCCCTGACCGCGGCGTCGAGACCTCCCGCCACGCCCTGGCCAAAGCTCATCCTCGCTCGCACGACGCCGTTTGCATCCAGCACAAACGCCGTCGGAAAATAATAAATTCTGCCGAAAGCGCCCAGATCTGGCGACCCGCTGGGGCACTTGTGCGGTGGGCAGATGTCCATCCGAGCCATCGCAATCCTCATACCGAGTCTGTTCTCCTCGTCGACTTTGCTCGCCCGAAATTTATTGTCATCCATACTTATGAAGATGACTTTCAACCCCATCGGACCGTACTTGCTCGCGGCAGCAATAGTCGCGGGCCTACCGCGCTCGATACATGGTATGCACCAGTCCGCTCCGAAGTAAAGAACTGTCGGACTGCCGCGCAATGCCGATAGATCAACGGGCGTTCCGTCCACGTACTCCAGTCGGTCCATAGCGGCGGGAGCTTCGTTCAGTTCAGGCTTGTACGCGTGTGCAAGTGTGCAGGCCAGGTACAGCACACTGGCGAAGAGTTGCGTCTTGACGTTCATGACGGCATTCGGTGGCTCGAGTGAGCTTCAGTGTATCGAGTTGGCGACGATCAGTCAGCTGCCATCGCGTCAGCTAGTCGGCGTAACTCTCGCCGCTGAAAGGCAGCTTCAAGGTGCGGAAGCAAGCGTAAGCGGTCAATAGACCGCGCCCTTGCGGGAAGTGCCGGGCGCTGATCAGGTTTGTGGCGGCACCAGGCGCCAGGGCAGCAGCGCCTCGAAGTCATCGGCGGTCTCGGCCTTGGGCAACTCAACGAGCAGTGCCGTGAG
>JANNFB010000314.1:0-4861 GCA_031379365.1 Burkholderiales bacterium | reverse complement strand
CGCCCCAAGACACCGTTCGAGCTACAGCGTCGAAACCGCGCAGCGCCCCAGTCTTGACTACGGGCTTGTTGTCCCAAGGAGGAGAACGGGGTCAACCGGGCGGGCTACCCGTCAGCACGGCGGGCGCAGGCGAAGAGTATTTGGAGGAGAGGCGGGCGCAGCCCGGGTCGGGGGACATTCGCGGAGCAGAGCGCCCCGCCGTCCCGATCTCGCGCCATCTCGCGCGCGCGAGGGCGAGGGCGAACCACTGCAACGGTCAGACCGATACCGTTGAACGCAGCTGCGTATCAGGGCTTGGCCAGCACCTGCATGACGTTGAACGCCACGCTGATGCGTTCATCGCAATCACTCGTCTCGACGCCGTGTGACAGCCAGCTCGGGAACATCACCAGGCGCAGGTTGCGGGGGTGGAAAGAAAAGCGGCGTCCGCCCAGACCGCCGCCTATCGTCGAGGCCTCGGTGCGCTCGAAGGACTCCATCATGACCGCCGGACGCGGGTCGACGAAGAAGAGCTCACCGGCCCCTTCCGGCACCTGCAGATAGACCGTGCCGCTGAGCAGGCAGCCTTCGTGCACATGGGCGACGTTGTGGCCGCCCCGATCATGGACGTTGGCCCAGCCTTGGCAGTTCAGTACCGAGGTGCCTGGCTTCAGGCCGTAGTCGGTCAGAGCTGCCTTGACTGCAACAAGCACGTGCTGCTGCAGCAAGGCGAACTCCGGCCGTGACAGCAGTGTGTTCTCGGAGCGCCAGCCGCTGCGGTTGGTACGCCGCTCGGTTGTGCCGGGGGACTCAAAGCGCAAAGCGCGAATGGTCTGCACCCAGCCCTCGCGATGCATCGCGAGTTCGGGGAGATCTGTGACCCAGATGGGAGTGACAAAGGTGTCGAGGCGCTTCATGGATCGGCATGCCCGAGCGGTTGCGCTGTCATTGCGCCGCGCTCGCGGGCGTTCACAGAAGGGATACGAAAGCTTCGACCTTGCCGTTGACGGCATGGCGAATCGTGTCGACGACCGAGAAGCGCAAATTGAACGGGTGCCCCAGGTTGCGCTGGATGAATGCGGTCAGCGCTTGTTGATAAGCCGCCGTCAAGGGCTCGCGCATCACCAGCCGCGCTTCGATATCGTGCAGGGTGTGCTGCACGAGTTGAATCTGCTCGACAGGCGCGACTTTGACCATGTCCTCCCAGCCGATGCGTGGCCATCGGGTGTCGCCGTCGGGCAGCGTCACCAGGTTGCGGTAGCGCCCCATCACGCGCTCCAGCACCGGCAAACCGCGGCCGCAGGGGCAGGGCCCGCCCAGGCGCGCGTAGTCACCGAGCTCATAGCGGATGAGGGGTGTGGCGAAGTTGTTCAGGCTGGTCACCAGCACGCGGCCCACCTCGCCCGGCCGGCACGCGTGGCCCTGATCGTCGACGACCTCGAGCAGCACGTTCTCGGATTGCACGTGCAGGTTGGGTGGATGGTCCGGGCATTGGGTCGCCAGATAGCCGGTCTCCTGGCAGGTGTACATGTCCACCAGCGGCACACCCCACAGGCGCAGGCTGCGATCAGCCAGGTCGTCCGGCACCATCTCGCCCATCGAACGCAGCTCCAGCAGTCCGTCGGGGCGCACGCCACGCCGTTCACAGTGTTCGACCAGGCCGGCGAGTGCACTGGCGTGGCCGAGCAGGTAACCCGGCCGCTCGGCGAGCAGGCAGTCGGTAAGGGTCGACAGGTTGGCGCGCAGGTCGTACAGCACGGCCGGGCCGGTGTTGAACACGTCGTCGGTGGCGGCGCCCCACTGCGGCCCGTGCAAGCCTTTGGCGGCCTGCTCAGGGTTGTCCTTGACGTAGCGGATCACCATCAGCTTCTGCGAGAAGTCGCGCCGGTGCCAGAGGTGCTCGCGCAGCGCGAAGACCTTCCAGAAGTAGGCGGTCAGGTCGGTCGCCAGGAAGGCCACGCCCTTGCCGGTCGAGCCCGAGGTGGTGTCCGGGTGCACGACGCCGTGCTCGCGCGGGACCTGCGTGCTGTGCACGTCGGTCTTGCCGAGCGCGAGGTCGTCGCGCGACAGCAGCGGCAGTTCGTGCCAGCGCTCGGGCGTGATTACGTCGGCGTTCGCGAACGCCGCCAGCGTGCGCCGGTAGTGCGGCACGTGGCGCGCAGCGTAGGGCACGAGCTGCCGCAGTTGCTCGAACTGCGCGCGCTGCAACGCATCCGCCGTCCACCACTGCGTCTGTTCGAGTTGGTAGATCATCGCCATCCGGCTCGACGCGCTCGGTGACAGCGGTGCCGGCCAGGCGATCTGGCTGAACACGGATCGGTAGGGCAAGCTGCCGGTTTGCATCGTCATGTGCAGTGGGTGACCCAGACGTCGGTGAGGTATTCGTGATCCCTGGCGGGGCCGGCACGCTCGATGCGCGTCGTGCCGACACGCTCGAACCAGGCGCGCTGCTCGGCCCGCGAGTACACCGTGTGCTGGATCTGGCTGCGCCGGCTGTTCATGAACGCATGCTCGTCAGCGCTCAGCATGCCTGCCCTATGCGCGGCGTCGATGCAGTCGAACACGCGCGCAGCGTCGAGCAAGTGCTGCTCGCGGTCGTACACCTCATCGACGAACGCGGCGTAGCGCAGCAGGCGGCTGAAGGTGTGCGGCTCGATCTCGCCCGCGCGCAGGCGCTGCACCGTGCGGGCCAGGCCGTGGCGATGCGACACGTCTGCGGGCAGCGCGACCTGGCGCAACGACAGCACGCTGCCCGCATGCGTGATGCGGCGCAATTGCTCGAACAGACGCGGCATCTGCGCGTGCGCCACGTTGTTGAGCGAGGCGTCGCCGAGCACGAGATCGATTGCGCCGTTGGCGATGCCGGGCATGTCGAGCCAATCGCCGACGACAGTGCGCTCGCCGCGCCGGTCGCTGCGCTTCTCGCGCTTGGCCGCGGCGTCGAACATCGCAGGATTGCAGTCCATTCGCAATGTGGGGCAGCCGAGGTCGAGTGCCAGGTCGGCGAGTTCAGGCGTGGCGCCGAGCACGAGCACGCTCGGCGCCGTGCCCACGGCCGCGCCAAGGTCGGCGATCACGCGCGCATGGACTTCGACCGTCTCTGGCTCGGGGGCGAAATGCGGCCGGGCACCGGTCGCCAGGATCCGTTCGGCGTAGCGCGACCACTCCTCGGGTTGCTTCACTTCAGGCTCTATCGGTGGAGAAAGTAAAAGACCCGCACGGCGCGAGCAGTGCGGGTCGTCACGGAGCAGACCGGTCAAGACCGGCCGGGGCTCAGCTTAGAACACGAAGATCACGCCGACAGCGAAGCCACTGGCCTTGCGCTTGATGATGCCTTCGCCGCCGTCGATGGAACCCTTCCAGTCACCCACTTCGGCGTAGCCGTAGGTGTTCTTGAAGATTTCCTTGTTGACGAACAACTCCCAGGACTTCAACTTGGCTGAGCTGTCAGTGTTCTCACCGTAGTGCGCGCCAACCGTGAAGCCAGCGACCGGGGCCACGACACCGAGCATGTAGCCCTTGCCATTGCCGCCGCTGGCAATCGTGCCCGCATCCGTGTAGCTGGCCATGACCTTGGCCGGACCGAAGTCATAGCTGGCAGCAACAGACGAGAAGTCCTTCTGGCTGGTCGAGTTCTTCGACTCATAGGCCACACCCACCAGGACGGGGCCAGCACCGAACTTGACCGCACCGGAGACGACATCCTTGTTGCCGTCCTGGCTGTTGCCCTTCGGACGCAGACCGACATGGACCGACACGCCACCCATCGCCGGGGCGATGTACTGGATAGAGCGGCTCTGACGGCCCGTGGCCCAGGAGCCAATGCCCGTGTAGGCACCGGCCGAAACGCCGTTGGACTGACCGTTGAAGTCGAAGTCGCCCATCATCTGGAAGGGTACGGAGTCTTGACGGCCGACGCGAATTTCGCCGAGGTCGCCAGAGAATCCAGCCCAAGCCGCGCGGCGGAAGAAGGGGCCGCTGACGCCAGGATCACCGATCTCGTCGTTCGTGACACGGCCTTCGCTGGTGATGCCACCCGACTCCAGCTTGAAGTTGGCCTTGACGCCCTTGGCGACTTCGTACGAACCCTTGATGCCGAAGCGCGTGGTCGAGTTGCACTCGCTTGAACCGTTGTCGCCGCCCGAGTGGACGTCGGCCTTCACATTCGCCAGATCACTGTACAGGCTCTTGCCGTAGCACATGTCGATCAGGCCATAGACACTCATCTGAGCATTCGCAGCACCGGCCGTGGCCAAAAGAGCGGCTGCAGCAATCAGGTTTTTCTTCATCATGGATCTATCTCCGGTTAGGGTTAACAGCAACCTGAACAGTTTATGGGCCAAACCCTGGGCTCCCAGCTTCAAGCCCCGCAAGCGTTGCCGCAATGCAACAATTGCGATCCCTAACTCTAGTGATGCAGCGACGTGGACCACACCTTCCTGTCTGCGCTGGTGCTCCTGCTGCTGGTGCTCGACCCGTTCGGCAGCCTGCCCATTTTCATTTCCGTGATGCGGAACGTGGAGCCGGCGCGGCGCACCCGCGTGGCCCTGCGCGAATCGGCGCTGGCCTTTGCCGTGCTGGTGACCTTCATGCTCACCGGGCAATGGTTCCTGACGGTGATGCACCTGTCGGAGCGCTCGCTCGAGGTCGCGGGGGGCGTCATCCTGCTGATCATCGCGGTGCGCATGATTTTCGCGTCGGGTAGTGAGGTCTATGCAGCCGACGGCCAGGCCCGTGAGCCCCTCATCTTTCCGCTGGCGGTGCCGCTGCTGGCCGGGCCGTCGGCAATGGCCACCGTGCTGCTGCTGGCCTCGCGCCAACCCGAGCGCTTGCTGACCTGGGTTGGCGCCTTGACGGTGGCCATGGTGGTCAGCGCCGTGGT
>JANNFB010000208.1:0-11240 GCA_031379365.1 Burkholderiales bacterium | reverse complement strand
GATCTCGGGGCGGTCTGGCTGGTCGTCGAGCAAGACTTGCCAGCGCTAGCCGAGGCGGTGAACCGGATGGCAACGCGCCTCGGCCCTCAAGGCTGATCCGAAAGACTGCTTGGCCGCTGGCCGACCGGCAGCTCCTGGCCGGGAGTGTGACTACGAGGCGGCGCCAGGAAGCCGACTTTCGGCGCGATAGCCCCGCCTGCCAAAGTCAGCTTGCGGCGCCTCCGCGGGGAACCCGGTCCTGGCCAATTGCGGGTACCGGTGACCGACCATTTGGGCGCATCCAAACGCACCGTCTGCGCTTGATTAACGGACATCGGTACGGTGAGGTGTCAGGTGCAACACGCCTTCTGCGCTTGCACCGGCGGGCACTTCACCGAACCGTAGGAGCAGAACACGCAGCAATCCCCGGCCTTAGGGCGAAGTAGCGCTTTGCAGCGCTGGCACTCATAGAAGAACTGGCAAGCGTCGATTGGCATCAACTCGCGCTTGCTGTGTCCGCATTGCGGGCATGTCAGCACTGACGCGAGCACGGCTTCAGGCATCGTCACTTTCGCACTGTCGACGGGTAGCCCGCCTGGGTTGTCGCATTGACGAGCGCCGCGGCCGTGGTCTTGTCGGCGTCAAACTCGATAGTCGCGGTCTTCTTCTCGAAATCAATGCGAGCCTTGGCCACGCCAGGCACGTTTTCTAGCGACTTCTTGACCGTGATCGGACAAAGAGCGCACGTCATGTTTTGCACATCCAGAACGGCGGTCTGCGGCGAAGTGGCCAACACTGCCAGCGGAAGCAATGCAATGATCAAGGCGGCATGTAAACGACGCATGTCGACTCCTTTCAGAAGAACAGGGGCGCCAACCAAGGCACGGAGAGAAGCGCAAGCAGCGCCAGTGCGATGCCCCAGAAGATGAAGCGCTGACGCCGGCGGACAAGTGGCTGGGCGCACAGCGATCCTGGCTCGCAGACCTGAGGCTGCAGGTATAGACGCCTGAATGCCAGGCCGAGGAACAAGAGCGTGACCCCGATGAAGATGGGGCGAATGGGCTCAAGGGCCGTCAGGTTGGCGACCCAGGCGCCACCGATGCCCAGCGTCAGCAGAACCAGCGGGCCGACGCAACACACGGACGCGCCGATCGCAGCCAGCACCCCGGCGACGAGCGACTCTTTGACGTTGAGCGATGGCATCGGCTTCGGTGAACTTGTTCGATGGCACGCAGTCTAGAGTCCGTACCGCGGTACGGAGTCAAGGGGTGAGCATGATGTCTGCGATGACGATAGGGCGACTGGCCAATGAGGCCGGCGTCAACGTCGAAACGATTCGCTACTACCAGCGTCGCGGCTTGATGCCCGAGCCAGACAAGCCGGACAGTGGCCACCGCCGGTATGCCGACGATGACGTCAAGCGCGTGCGGTTCATCAAGAGAGCGCAGGTGCTCGGCTTCACCTTGGAGGAGAACGGGAGCTTGCTCGACCTGGACCAGGCACATGCCTGCGCGGAGACACGCGACTTGGCCACACACAAGCTGGCGGTTATCGAGAAGAAGCTCGTCGATCTGAGGGCGATGCGCAAGGCGTTGACATCGTTGCTGCGGCAGTGCGACACGGGCGCGGCGGCGGGGTCTTGCCCCATCATTCACGCTTTGGCTGCAGACTAGGTGAACGTCAGCTTCCTCGACTTGAACTTGCCCGCCTGTCGGACCGCCTTGGGTCGGCAGCGCCAGTTCGCAGCCCAAGGCTTGCAGGCGCCTCGGCATGGTCTACGCCACCCGGACAGCCTTGAGGGGCGACCTCACTTCGCCACTTCGATGGCCGTCACCGTGATGGCGCCGTCGACTTTGCCGGCCGAAAACTTCACCTTGTGGTGCCGACAAACAGTGGTGCCTTCAGTATTTCGACGGGCAATGAAGCGGCAGCGCAGAGCTCGCGACGTTCGCCTCCGGGTTGACCATCACTGTGCGCAAAGTCGCTCTCAAGCTCGCGTCGAATGTCATCACAGGCCCCGCCCTGCCCCGCCCCGCCCGCCTCGTCGAGGCGATCGCGTCTGACTGCAGTTCGCTGGGTCGATCAATTCGGATACCATTTCACTGTGACCATGCGCTTCACCCGCACCGCGCGAGCCTGGTGGTCCAGGTCGCTTATGGCCTCGCTGCTGTTTCTGCAGCTGGCCACCGCGGCTTACGCCTGTGCGATGCACTCGACGCCACCCGCCAATGCCTCCATGGCTGGCATGCCTTGTGCGGAAGCGATGGCGGGCGGGGACATGGCGACCATGGACCCGGACCAGCCGGGTCTGTGCCACGAACACTGCAAGGGCGGCCTGCAGACCATCGAACCTGCTGCCGCGGTCGCCCTGGCCGCGCCGGCGATGGTGGTGCTGTTCGTCATCACGGCACCGGCAGCACCTGCGGGCGAGGCCAGCGGCTGGCAGACCCAACGGGTCGAGCGGGACAGCGCCCCGCCACCGCCGCACGCGATCCTGCACTGCTGCTTCCGGATCTGATCTCTTGACGACGCGGGTGCAGACGGCCTGAGGGTCGTCAATGCGCCCCAGCGGCGTTCGTTCGCGGCGCAGGCCCCGGCCCGCCTGCCGACACGGACTGCGAACCCTTTCGTTTGTCGTTGTCGGAGATCCCCATGCTCATCCCACGCTGCCGTCTCCAGCTGCACGCCTTGCGCATGGCCGGCGCATTCGCACTGGCCTGGCAGACCCTGGTCGCGCAGGCCGACCCCACCCTCTCGCTTGATCAGGCATTACAGCTCGCCCACCAGCGTTCACTCCAGGTCGTCGCGCAGGACGCGGCGGCGGCCGGAGCGCGCGAGATGGCCTGGGCCGCCGGCCAGTTGCCCGACCCGCAGCTCAGGGTCAGCCTCGACGCCCTGCCGATCAACGGGCCGAACCGCTTCAGCCTCACGCGCGACGATTTCACGATGGCCACCATCGGCGTGACGCAGGAGCTGACCCGCGAATCCAAGCGTCAGGCACGCAGCACGCGCTTCGAGCGCGAAGCCGCCACCGCCGAAGCCAGCCGTGCCGCCGCCATTGCCAGGCTGCAGCAGGAAACCGCCGCGGCCTGGCTGGACCGGTATCACCTGGAGCGCATCCGCGATGCGCTGAGGACCCAGCGCAACGAGGCCAGCCTGCAGGTCGACGCCGCCGAGGCGGCCTACCGGGGTGGTCGCGGTTCGCAAGCGGATGTCTTCGCCGCCCGGTCGGCGGTCGCGCTCATCGAGGACCGCATAGACCAGCTTGAGCGGCAGGTCGACAGCGCCGTGACGCAACTGTCCCGCTGGGTGGGCGAGGATGCGCGGAGGCCGTTGCTCGGGCAGCCGGCGACCACCAGCGTGCCGTTCACATTGGATGACCTGCAGGCGCGCTTTGCGCACCACCCCGAAATCGAGGTGCTGCAGCGCAAGGAGGCCGTCGCGCAGGCGGACGCCGACCTCGCAGTGGCCGGCAAGCGGCCAGATTGGACCGTCGGACTGACCTACGGCAAGCGCGGGCCAGCCTATGCCGACTTCGTGTTCCTGAGCCTGTCGGTGCCGCTGCAATGGGACGCGAAGAACCGGCAGGACCGCGAAGTCGCGGCCCGGCTGGCCGCCGTTGACCAGTTGCGCGCCGAGCGCGGCGATGCCACGCGCAGCCACGTGGCCGAGACCTTGACGATGCTGCAGGAGTGGCAGAGCAACCGCCAACGGCTGGCGCGCTACGACACGACCCTCGTGCCGCTGGCGGCCGAACGGACGCGGGCGGCGAACGCGGCCTACCGCGGCGGTGGCAGCGGGCTCATGCCGCTGCTGGAGGCGCGACGGGCAGAGATCGACACCCGCATCGAGCAGCTGAGGCTGGCGATGGACACCGATCGCCTTTGGGCCCGCCTGACCTACCTGATCCCGGCGGGCCACGCCGCCACCGCTCGTCCCTGAGCCCGTCGGCACATCACATCGGCACATCACATCGGCGCACCTGAACGCTCGCCCGAGGAACCCAAGATGAACACCAGACAACTCGCGATCGCCACGCTCGTCACCACTGCGGTCGCCGCTGGCGCCTACGGCGTCTACCGGCTCGGCATGGACCGCGGCATGGGCATGGGTGCGAGCACGCCCGGCTCGTCGGTAGCCAACACGCCCGCCGAAGACCCGACCAGCAGCATCGCAGCCGGCGAGGCAGCCACGCGCCGCCACATCGGGGCGGGCCTCAAGGCCGGTGCGGTCGACCCGGCCACGGGGAAACCGATTCTGTATTACCACGACCCCATGGTGCCGGGCAAACGCTTCGACGCCCCGGCCAGGTCGCCCTTCATGGACATGATGCTGGTGCCGGTCTATGGCGGCGCTGCCGGGGAAGACCAGGGCAAGGTCACGGTCAGCCCGCGCATCCAGCAGAACCTGGGCGTGCGCACTATCGAGGTCGTTGAAGGTGTGCTGCAGCTGCAGACCTCGGCGGTCGGCAACATCACCTGGAACGAGCGCGACCAGTCCGTGCTGCAGGCCCGAGCGCGCGGTTTTGTTGAGAAGCTGCACGTGCGCGCCACACTGGACCGCGTCAGCAAAGGCCAGGCGATCGCCGAGCTCTACGTGCCTGACTGGGTGGCGGCGCAGGAGGAGTACCTGAGCCTGAAGCGCGCCGCGGGCGCCGATGCGGGCCTGGTGGCGTCGGCCCGGCAGCGCATGCTTCTCGCCGGCATGAACGAAAAGCAGATCGCCAGTGTCGAGCAGGCTGGCGCGCTGCGCCCACGCATGACGCTCACAGCGCCCTCGAGTGGCGTCGTCGCCGAGCTGGCCGTGCGCGAGGGCATGACCGTCGAGCCCGGCATGATGCTGGTGCGCATCAACGGCCTGTCCACGGTTTGGGCAGTGGCCGACGTCCCCGAGGCACAGGCGGCACTCGTGCGGCCGGGGACGAAGGTGGAGGCTCGCAGCCCTGGCGCGCCTGGCGAAGTGTTCCGTGGCGCCGTGCAGGCGGTTCTGCCGCAGGTCGATGCGGCCACACGGACCCTCAAGGCGCGGGTGGAACTGGCCAACGCAGGCCTGAAGCTGTCGCCCGGCATGTTCGTGGCCATGCAGTTCATGGACACGCTCAAGGAGAAGGCGCTGCTGATCCCCACCGAGGCGCTGATCCAGACCGGCAAGCGCAGCGTCGTGCTGCTGGCCGAGGACGGCGGCCGCTTCTCGCCGGTCGAGGTCGAAGCCGGCATCGAATACGGCGGGCAGACCGTCATCAAGAGTGGTCTGAAGGCCGGTCAGCGCGTGGTCGTGTCGTCGCAGTTCCTGATCGATTCGGAAGCCAGCCTGCGCGGCGTCGAGGCTCGCCTCAACGACGAACCCAAGCTCAGCGCCGCGCCTGCAGCCGTGCGCCACGAAGGAACGGGGCTGATCGAAGCCATGGGACGCGACGGCATCACGCTGACCCACGGCCCGATTTCCAGCCTCAAGTGGGGCGAGATGACGATGGACTTCAAGCCACCGGCCAAGGGCATTCCGCGCGGCATCGCCGTCGGCGACCGTGTCGGTTTCGAGTTCACCATGGACGCTGAAGGGCCCCAGATCACGCGGCTGACGCTGCTGCCGCCGCTGACCAGGGCCCCGGCCTCCGGAGCCGCGCGATGATCGCCGCGTTGATACGCTGGTCCATCGTCAACCGCTTGCTGGTATTGCTGGCGACGTTGATCGTCACCGCCTGGGGCGCATGGTCGGTGCAGCGCACGCCGCTCGACGCGCTGCCCGATCTGTCGGACGTGCAGGTCATCATCCGCACGCCCTTCCCGGGCCAGGCGCCGCGCATCGTCGAGGACCAGGTCACCTACCCGCTGACGACGACCATGCTGTCGGTCCCCGGTGCGAAGGCGGTGCGTGGCTACTCCTTCTTCGGCGACAGCTTCGTCTATGTGCTGTTCGACGACGGTACCGACCTGTACTGGGCGCGCTCGCGCGTGCTCGAGTACCTGAACCAGGTGCAGGGGCGCCTGCCGCCATCCGCCAAGCCAGCGCTCGGCCCCGACGCCACCGGTGTGGGTTGGATCTACCAATACGCGCTGGTCGACCGCAGCAACAAGATGGACGCAGGTCAGCTGCGCGCACTGCAGGACTGGTTCCTGAAGTACGAGTTGAAGACGGTCGCGAACGTCGCCGAGGTCGCGACTGTCGGCGGCATGGTGCGCCAGTACCAGGTGGTGCTCGACCCCGACAAGCTGGCCGCTTACGCCATCCCGCATGGCAACGTGGTCGACGCCATCCGCAAGGCCAACCAGGAAGCCGGCGGCTCGGTCCTCGAACTGGGCGAGGCGGAGTACGTCGTGCGCGCGTCGGGCCTGCTGACGTCGCTGGACGACTTCCGCAAGATCCCGCTGACGGCCACTGCCGCCGGCGTGTCGGTGCGCCTGGGCGACGTGGCGCGCATCCAGGTCGGCCCCGAGATGCGCCGCGGCATCGGCGAGCTCGACGGCGTTGGCGAAGCCACTGGCGGCGTGATCGTGATGCGCTCCGGCAAGAACGCGCTGGAGACGATCGAGGCAGTGAAGGCCAAGATCGCCTCGCTGCAGGCCAGCCTGCCCGACGGCGTTCAGATCGTGCCGACCTACGACCGCTCCAGCCTGATCAACCGGGCAGTCGACAACCTGACTTCTAAGCTGCTGGAAGAGTTCGTCGTGGTCGCGCTGGTGTGCCTGGTGTTCCTGTTTCACCTGCGCTCCGCCTTCGTCGCGATCGTCTCACTGCCTCTGGGCATCCTGGTCAGCTTCATCGTCATGCACTACCAGGGGGTCAATGCAAACGTCATGTCACTGGGCGGCATCGCGATCGCCATCGGCGCGATGGTCGACGCCGCGGTGGTGATGATCGAGAACGCCCACAAGCACATCGAGCAATGGCACCACGCCAACCCGGGCTCGAAACTGGAAGGAGACAACCAGTGGCGGGTGATCGGCGATGCAGCGGCCGAAGTCGGCCCAGCCCTATTCTTCTCGCTGCTGATCATCACGCTGTCGTTCATTCCGGTGTTCAGCCTGGAAGCGCAGGAGGGCCGGCTGTTCTCGCCGATGGCCTTCACCAAGAGCTATGCGATGGCGGCCTCGGCCGGCCTGGCGGTGACGCTGGTGCCGGTGCTGATGGGTTACTTGATCCGCGGGCGCATCCCAGATGAGCGGCGCAATCCCCTGAACCGCTGGTTGATCGCGATCTACCGCCCGCTGCTCAATGGCGTGCTGGCCTGGCCGCGCACGACCGTGGCCTTCGCACTGCTGGTGCTAGCCAGCACGGCCTGGCCGATCCTGAAGATCGGCGGCGAATTCATGCCGCCGCTGGACGAGGGCGACCTGCTCTACATGCCCACCGCGCTACCGGGCCTGTCGGCCGGTAAGGCGGGGCAGCTGCTGCAACAAACGGACCGTCTGATCAAGACGCTGCCCGAGGTCGAATCGGTCTACGGCAAGGCCGGCCGCGCCGAGTCAGCCACCGACCCGGCACCGATGGAGATGTTCGAGACCACGATCCAGTTCAAGCCCAAGAGCGAGTGGCGCGTGGGCATGACCAGCGACAGGCTGGTCGAGGAACTGGATCGCATCGTCAAGGTACCGGGCCTGTCGAACATCTGGGTGCCGCCGATCCGCAACCGCATCGACATGCTGGCCACCGGCATCAAGAGCCCCGTGGGGGTGAAGGTGGCGGGCACCGACCTGAAGGAGATCGACCGCATCGCCGGCGAGATCGAGAAGGCGGTGAAGGGCGTGCCGGGCGTGAGCAGCGCACTGGCCGAGCGCCTGACCGGTGGGCGCTATGTCGATGTCACGATCAACCGCGACGCCGCGGCGCGCTTCGGCATGAACATCGCCGACGTGCAGTCGGTCATCAGTACCGCGGTCGGCGGCGAGAACGTCGGCGAGACCATCGAGGGCCTGCAGCGCTTTCCGATCAGCGTGCGCTACCCCCGCGAGATCCGCGACTCGCTGGACAAGCTGCGGCGACTGCCGATCCTGACCACAAGCGGCGCACGCATCACCCTGACCGACGTGGCCGACGTGCGCATCAGCGACGGCCCGCCGATGCTGCGCAGCGAGAACGCGCGCCTGGCCGGTTTCGTCTATGTCGACATCCGTGGCCGCGACCTGAAGTCGGCGGTGCTCGACATGCAGCGTGCCGTAGCCGAGCAGGTGAAGCTGACGCCGGGGTACTCGGTGTCGTGGTCGGGGCAGTTCGAGTTCCTCGAGCGCGCCACCGCGAAGCTGAAGGTGGTGGTGCCGTTCACGCTGCTGATCATCTTCGTGCTGCTCTACCTGACGTTCCGACGCTTCGACGAGGCGCTGCTGATCCTGCTGACCCTGCCCTTCGCTTTGGTCGGCGGCTTCTGGCTGCTGTACGTGCTGGGCTACAACCTGAGTGTGGCCGGCGCGATCGGCTTCATCGCGCTGGCCGGCGTTGCGGCCGAGTTCGGCGTCATCATGCTGCTCTACCTGAAGCAGGCCTGGGAGGCGCGGCTCGCGCGCGACGAGACGAGCCGCGAGCACCTGCTAGACGCGATCCGCGAAGGCGCAGTGCTGCGGGTACGGCCGAAGGCGATGACGGTAGCGGTCATCATCGGCGGTCTGGTACCCATCATGTACGGCAGTGGCACCGGCTCGGAGGTGATGCAGCGCATCGCCGCACCGATGGTCGGCGGGATGGTCACCGCGCCGCTGCTGTCAATGTTCGTGGTGCCCGCCGTGTACCTGCTGATGCGTCAGCCGCGTCTGCGGCGAGCGCCCACGCGCATGTTCTGGAGGCGAAAGCCCGCAACCTCGTGAGCTTGCCTGGATCGTGGGGAATCTCTGGCGTGCCTCGAATGACTGCTATCTGGCGCTGATTTCTCCGATCCGTATGACGGTTGAGGGTCGAGGGCGGGCCTGCGCGAACCCGTTCTCGATTCTGCAGAGCTGCCGTTCAGAGTTGGCCTGCCAGATAACGGCAACTGGTACGCAACGGCGCTGTTCTGGAAGCCCCAATTCGCACTGTTGGTGAACGAGCGGAAGTTGCTGCCGGTGTTGATGTCTCTCGCGCCCGCGGCAACATTGGCCGAAAGGTTTCCGACAGCACTGGCGGCGATCTTGAGGCGGCACGGTGCCAGTCAAGCGTTCACTGCCAGTGAGGGTGCGGCGATGCGCGAAGTCTCGCTGGCGAGGACTGCCCGCCGCAGCGTTGTGGCAATCAGTACACAGGCACGTAATCGATGGCGCCGGTTTCGCCGTCGTAGATCATCTCGTACGGGAACCAGTAGATCTCTTCGTAGCCCCAGTCGTCAATGTACGCATAGCCGATGTAAATGGTCCCAAGGCTCTGCGCCTGCGCAAGCTGGTAGTTGGCGTACTGGACGCCTCCGCGCTGCGCCATCTTCTTGGTGGTCTTGTACTTCTTGACAGGGACGTCGCCCTTCTTGTCGTGCTTGACCTGCATTCCGGCGATCTTGCCGTCTCTCACGTTCACAGACACGCTGTGGCCGTTCTTCCTGTTGATCTCGTGCGTGCCGTTCTGCTTCAATTTGCCGCCGACCATCTTCTGGCCGTTGTTGTGGACATGTTTCTTGTCCTTCTTCTCCTTTTTCTCGTTCTGCGGTGCGGCTAACGCAAGCTCGCCCAGTGATAGCAGGCCGGAGGCGGCAAGCAAGGTTGTGAGGCGGCGGCGGTTACTGTTCACGGCGTGTCTCCGATCGGTGTGTTCATTGGCAGGAGCAAATCTAGAGCCGCAGTCGCCCATTCACCAGAGTCCTTCGCTGAATCCGTCGTAGGACGGGACGCAATTCAAGCACCTGCGACCTTAGCGTTCGCCCTCAGCCGGTCCCGTTGCAGGATCGCCCTTCACCTTGGGCGTGCGGGATGTCATGGCTGGCAGGGGGCAGGTCAGTCAACACGATGGTCGCGAGCAATTTCAATTGCTACTGCCTTGTCCGGCCGTCAGCCCTGAGGCTTGTCAGGCGCATCCAGTTTCGGCGCAAACAACTCGTCCAACAGGTCGCCAGGTATCGTGCCTGGGTCTTCGATCACATCGACACCGTCCAACAGGTCATACGACGATGTCACCCAAGTGCCGTAGGAGACTTCGGGCATGTCCTTGGCGGGCTGTGCAGCCACCTGCGAACCCGGCTTGACCCACTCCCCCATCGGTGCACGCTCGCTGATGCGCCAGACCATTTTTACCGGCGTGTTTGGTTTGGACGGCGGCATGGACGGACCTTGGGTACGCCGCGCGCTCAGGTCAAAGAACCGACCTCATCGGGCGGTTCCTCAGCAGCGAAGATCCCGGCGGCCTCTTCGGGCTCCATATCGGCAGCGTCGGGGTAAGTCACGACTGCAGGCTCTGCGGCGGTCACCGCACTCAGCCGGGGTCGCTGCTGCATCAGGCGAACGCTGAAGCGGTCATGCCAGACGGGCTTGGGTAGCTGCGGTCTGACGGCGGTTGAACTCATGGATCCGCTTGTTGATGTCTGTGCTTGCGGCCGGCACATAGGTGAGCCTGCGCTGTCCACGGCTGGGAATCAGCGCCGCTGACGGCTCGGTGCGGCGCAGGCAGGGGAGTGATTCGTTCATGCCGCGAGTATTTCGCCACTTCCCGTTCCCGTGTGTAGGACCGGACCGCGTCTTGCGGGTGTTGACGGCCGACTTAAAGCGGCGTGCCATGCGCAAGGTGGGGAACCCAGAACCCCGGCCACCTGACCCGGCGAGTCGGATCGTCTGCGACGATGATCGAGAGGCCCCCTTGGTTTCGCGACCGATGTCACATCGCGCATGCCTTGCTCCCGCATTGGGGCTATGAGGCAGTGACAATTCGGTGGCGCTCAAACACCACAGGAGTCATCCAGTCGCAAGACCTTCAAGTCCTTTGCCCGTCCTCTTCGAAGACGGCCCAAAACGCTGGCTGTGGCCAGTTCCGCCGTACGTGTGGCGGCATGTCTCGGCACCCAGCAACGGCGCCGTACAACCCTGCCGCGTCGGCGAAAAGCGTGGTCTCTAAAGAGGTTGGCCACGCAGGTCGATAAGCACCCATGGACCGACTTCACTTTCCAGACCCTAGCGTGGCCGGACCCGAAATCCGTGTTCTGCGAATGTCCGAACTTCTGGGTGCCCTGAGCCGCGCTTTGGACATCACCGAAGGTCAGCCGCCCGGCCACTGCGTGCGCAGCTGCTGGATCGGCATGCGCATCGGTCAAGTGCTTGGCCTGCCTGAATATGCCTTGTGGGAGCTCTACTACACGCTGCTGCTGAAGGACCTGGGCTGCA
>JANNFB010000206.1:0-16102 GCA_031379365.1 Burkholderiales bacterium | reverse complement strand
ATCACATCGCATGGAGCCTGAACACCCGGCCTCGAAAAACGCTGGGCTGGCACACACCCGCCCAGGTGTTCTTCGAGCATTGCTTCAAACACCAGATCGATGTTCAACCCATCGTTGCACTTGGGCTTTGAAACCGCCGTGACTTTCATTTGGGGCCGCAAATGAAAGTTACCCGGCCGCCGGGCCGGGACCCGGCTGGTAACGCAGGCCGCTCAGCGGCGCCAAAACACTGCAGGCCGAAGGTCCGCAACGGGCCGGATGTGGGCGGCCATTCGTGGCAGCCTCAGATCGAAACCGAATCAGTTTGGCGCGGGGCTCGCCAGGACCCATTGCCCGTCGATCAGCAATTCGTGCGGTCGGAAGCTGGCCTTGTAGGCCATCTTGGCGCTGGCCTCGATCCAGTAGCCAAGGTAGACGTGAGGCAGATTCAGGATGCGGGTCTGTTCGATCTGCCAGAGCACGCTGTAGGTGCCGTAACTGGCGTCGGGATCGGGCTCGTAGAAGGTGTAGACGGCGGAGAGGCCGTCGCTGAGCACATCGAGGATGGCCACCATCTTCAAGGTGCCGACGCTTTCGCCTTCGCGCGCGGGTTCGCGAAACTCCACCAGCCGCGAGTTGACTCTGCTTTGCAGCAGGAATTGGGTGTACTGATCGACGCTGTCCTGGTCCATGCCGCCGCCGGTGTGGCGGCCAGACTGGTAGCGCAGGTAGAGCTGGTAGTGCTCGGGCTGGAAGCCCAGGCGCAGCACGCGGGTGACCAGGTGAGCGTGCGCCTTGCCAGCTCGGCGCTGGCTGCGCGAGGGCACGAACTGCGCCACCGGCAGGCGCAGCGGCAGGCAGGCGCGGCAACTGTCGCAGTGCGGGCGGTAAGTGAACATGCCACTGCGCCGGAAGCCGTTGGCCACCAGGCCGGAGTAGGCGTCGGCGTGGATGATGTGGCTGGGTGTCGCCACTTGCGAGCGCGCCTGGCGCCCTGGCAGGTAGCTGCACGGGTAGGGCGCCGTGGCGTAGAACTGCAACGAGGCGAGGGGAAGTTCTTTCGGCGCGGTCACGCTGCGAGGCTCGGGGCGGGCGTTGTCGGGTCGAGCCCGAGGTGGGCCCAATGCGCCGGATCATAGAACCAGCGCGCCGGGCCTGCGGCCCCCAAGGTGAGGGCCAGATGGTGCTCGAACGCACTGCGCGCGATCTCGCGCGCGCCGAGCGTGGCGAGGTGGTCGGTGTTCTGCTGGCAATCGATCAGCGTGATGGCGTTCGCACGGCAGAACGCCACCAGCGCGGCCAGGGCAATCTTGGAGGCGTCGCTGGCATGCGAGAACATCGACTCGCCGAAAAACATGCGGCCGATCCCAACCCCGTACAGGCCGCCGACCAGGCGACCGTCGACCCACGTCTCGACGCTGTGAACCGTGCCAGCACGGTGCCACGCCGAATAGGCTTGCTGCAGCGGCGGCAGGATCCAGGTGCCGCGCTGGCCGTGACGCAGCGTGCCAGCGCAGGCGGCGATCACGCGCTCGAAGGCGCTGTCGATGCGCACCTCGCAGCCCGGCGTGCGCATGAAGCGCAGCAGCGTCTTGCGAAGCGAGCGCGAGATCTTGAACTCCGCCACGGGCAACACCATGCGCGGGTCGGGCGCCCACCACAGCACGGGTTGGCCGTCGCTGTACCAGGGGAAGATGCCGCGGCCGTAGGCGTCGGTCAGTCGCTGCGGGCTGAGCTGTCCGCCCAGGGCGAGCAGGCCGGGGGCTTCACTGTCGGGGCCGAGCGCAGTGGATGTCGGCGGAAACGGGCGGTCGTTGTCGAGCCAGGGCAAGTCCAATGTCGGCACTCTTCAGGCTACCCTGTATCGTTGACTGGGAGGCTGGGACCACAGAGGCGCGATCATCGACAGTGCCTGTTCACACGGGAGCAATGATCACATTTGTTTTCGGTCAGGCGTTGCGCCCGCCGCATTTGAAAGTTCCCGCCAGAGGTAGCCCCTGCCTGCGGTTCACGGCTCGCTCTTAGCTCGCGCATCGCCAAACTGCAGGCCGGGTGGATCGCGACTCGAGTTGACAAAGCCTCGCGGCTTGATCAGCTGTCACGTTCGGCGCCAAGCCGGCTTGGCGTCAGCAGTGAAGTGGCCCTTGGCTCTGACTTCTTGATCTCGTCTGCGGCATCGCAACCGGGCACGGTCTCTTTCGCGTCAATCACGATCTGCCAGTTCGCGTCCATTGGAGACATGCGCCGCGCAGCGAGGAAGTATCGTGTGCATGGCTCTATGCCCATGACAAAGGCCTGTTGTGTCGTCCCACGAGCGCTGTTGGAGCCAGCAGCTTCTAGCACGAGCAACCGGCGGCCTGGTGCAACTTGGACAGGGTTACGGAACTCGATGTTGCCGTCGACAGACACCACGCGGACTGGGTAGAGCTGGATGTCTGTCGCTGTCCTTGGTTGACCGTCCAAGAACGAAAGCGGTGCGGTCGCGCAGCCCGCGAATGTGACCGTGCATGCCGCGGCGATCAAGAGCGATGTCTTCTTCATGCGAATACCTCAAAGCTTGCTTGGTACAAGAGCCCATCGCGTCGTGATGGCGGCTAGGCCACGCGGCCGAACCACCACAGCGACAGGGTCGCGGCTGCCAGGGCCAGCAGGGCGCCGAGCGCGGCGAACAGGGCGGTGACCTCGGTTTCCTTTTTCTGCGCCGACAGCCGCGTGCCGAGCGACTGGTAGACCTTCTTCAGGTCGGTGGCGGTGCCGGCATAGAAGTACTCGGCGCGGGTTGCCATCGCCACCTGCTTCAAGGTTTCTTCGTCCAGGCGCACGCGCATCGACCAGCCTTCAAAGCCGATGGTCTCGCCGTCCTTGGTGCCGATGCCCACGGTGTAGACCTTGATGCCGCGGTCGGCGGCCATCCTGGCCGCATCCATCGAGTCGGGGCCGGTAGTGCGTTGGCCGTCGGTGAGCAGGATCACGGCTGCCGAGCTGTAGCTGCCGGGCTCGACCGGGGTGAACTCCTTCTCCGGCGCCTTCTCACCCAGCGCTTTGGGCATCAGGCGCTGGCCGGTGATCTGCGACAAGTCGATGCCGGCATCCGGAAAGATGGTGGCCAGCGACAGCACGATGCCGCTGCCGATCGCGGTGCCGCGCTGCAGCTGGAAGCGGTCGATCGCCGCCACGACATCCTCGCGGCTGAGCGTCGGCGGCTGCACCACGGCGGCGGTGCCGGCGAACGACACCACGCCGATGCGCACCGCGCGCGGCAGTTCGGCGATGAAGGCCTTGGCCGCGTTCTGCGAGGCCACCAGGCGATTCGGCTCGACATCGGTGGCGCGCATCGAGCCCGACACATCCATCGCCAGCACGATGGTCTGCTCCACCAGCGGCAGGGTGATCACGGCCGTGGGCCGTGCCGTGGCCACGAGCAGCGCCGTCAAGGCCAACAGCAGCAAGGCGGGTGGCACATGTCGGCGCCAGGCGCGTTGTGCCCCCATGGCTTCCTTGACGATGCCCAGGCTGGCCCAGGTGACCGCGGACTTCTTCCGCCGCTTGAGCAACCACAGGTAGGCGGCCACCAGCAGGGGCAACAACAAAAGCGCCCAGAGCGCTTCCTGCCAGAGGAAGTTCATGCATGTCTCCTTGCCAGTGGCAACGACCCGGCCGCCAAGCGGCTGCGCTGGCGGCGCGCGTCGACGAAACGCAGCAGTGCATCGCCCAGATCGCCCTCCGTCGACAACTCCAGCGTGTCCACGCCGGCATGGGCCAGGGCGGCACGCAGGGCCGCTTCGCGGCGCGCTGCGGCCTCGGCGAAGCGCTCGCGAAAGCCGCGCTGTCCCGTATCCACAAACACCTGTTCGCCGGTCTCGCTGTCTTGCAGCAGCACCAGGCCGAGATCGGGCATGCTCATCTCCAGCGGGTCGAACAGGCGAACGGCGACCACGTCGTGCCGTTCGGCCAGTCGCGCCAAAGGCGCCTCCCAGCCGTCTTCACTGATGAAGTCGGAGACCACGAAGACGCAGGCGCGTTGGCGCATCGTCGGTCGCGCCCGTTCGATCAAGTCGGCCAGGCGCGTGCCACCGGCCGGCTGCGCCATGGGCCGCGCCCGGATGCGTTGCATCAAGTGCAGGATGTGGCGCCGCCCGCTCTTGGCCGGCAACACCGACTCGACCGCGTTGCCGTAGAGCACCGCACCGGCCCGGTTGCCGTGGCGCAGCACCAAGCTAGCCATGACCGCGACGAAGGCCTCGGAGACGCTGCGCTTGCGCTGGCGTGCGCCGAAGTCGACGGACGGGCTGAGGTCGAGCAGGAACCAAGCGCACAGCTCGCGGTCCTCGGTGAACTGGCGCACATGCGGGATCTGCAGGCGGGCCGTGACGTTCCAGTCGATGTGGCGCACGTCGTCGTGGTACTGGTACTCGCGCAGATCGGCCAGATCGATGCCGTGGCCGCGCAGCAGGGTGCGGTAGTCACCTTGCAGCGCACCGTCCAGGCGCTTGAGGACAGTCCACTCCAGACGCTGCAGGAGGGCCTGCACCGTCGGTATGGCGTCGGTGGCGGCGTCAGCCGTTGACGGTTGCGCGTTCATCGTGCGACAGCGGCTTGGCGGGAGCGGGCAGGGCCTTGACGATGCGCTCGACCAGCATGTCGGCCGTCATGCCGTCGGCCAGGGCTTCGTAGGTGAGCGAGACGCGGTGGCGCAGCACATCACCCGTCAGGTCGAGCAGATCCTCCGGCAGCACGTAGGCGCGGCCGCGCAGGAAGGCCAAGGCGCGGGCGCCTTCGATCAGGCAGATGGTGGCGCGTGGGCTGGCGCCGAAAGCGATGTACTTGGCCAGGTCCTTCAAGCCGGCCTTGGCCGGGTCACGCGTGGCCGCCACCAATTTGACGGCGTAGGTGATCAGGGCCGGATCGACATAGGCGTTGCGGCACTCCTGCTGCAGTTGCGCCAGCTGTTCTGTGGTGGCCACGGCGGCCACCGTCACGGCCGGGCCGGTGACACGTTCGACGATGACGAACTCTTCGTCTTCGGTCGGGTAGTCGACCAGCACTTTCATCATGAAGCGGTCGATCTGCGCCTCGGGCAGCGGGTAGGTGCCCTCCGTCTCGATCGGGTTCTGGGTCGCCATCACCAGGAAGGGCTCGGGCACGCGGTGGGTCTGCCCGGCGATCGTGACCTGGCGCTCCTGCATCACCTCGAGCAGGGCGCTCTGCACCTTGGCGGGCGCGCGGTTGATCTCGTCGGCCAGCAGCAAGTTCGTGAACACCGGCCCCAGCGTGGTGCCGAACTCGCCGCTCTTCTGGTTGTAGATGCGCGTGCCGACCAGGTCGGCCGGCACCAGGTCGGGCGTGAACTGGATGCGCTTGAACTGGCCCGACAGGGTGCGCGCCAGCGTCTTTACGGTCAGGGTCTTGGCCAGGCCCGGCACGCCTTCGACCAGCAGGTGGCCCTGCGCCAGCATGGCCACCAGCACGCGCTCAAGAAAGCGGTCCTGGCCGACGACGACGCGTTTGACTTCAGAGAGCAGCTGCTCCATCAAGGTGGCGGACGCAGCGGCAGTGATACGTTCTGTCATCTTGGGGTTCCTGGGTTCTGGAAAAGGGGCAACTTGCGGTGCATCAGAAAGGCGGCATGCCCGCCGCCTGGGCGGCGTTCTCGATCGGCACGGCAAAGCCGATGCCGACGAAGAAGCGCTCCTCGGTCGGGTTGTAGATGGCGGTCACGATGCCGACCACTTCACCGTCGTCGGTGATCAGCGGGCCGCCCGAGTTGCCGGGGTTGGCTGCGGCGTCGAACTGGATCAGGTTGGTCAGGATGCGCTTGCCCTCGGGCGAGCGGAATTCGCGCTTCAGCCCCGAGACCACACCATGCGAGACCGACGGCCCAATGCCGAAGGGGAATCCCACGGCGGTGACGCGGTCGCCGGGGCGCAGGTCATGGGTGCTGCGCATCGTCGCGGCTTTCAGGTCATCGGGAATCTTGCGTGCACGCAACACGGCCAGGTCGTGCTCGGGGCGCAAGGCGATCACGTCGGCATCGGCCTCCAGGCCATCGGCGAAAACGACCTTGATCCGCTTTGCGCCGAAGACCACGTGCAGGTTGGTCAGGATGGTGCCGTTGTCCTGGATCACCACGCCGGTGCCGATGCCGCGCTCTTCGCGCTCGGATTCGTCGGCGTCGCGCTCGACCCGCGGCTGGGCACGCGGGTTGCCCTTGTCGGGCTTGCCCGCCTTGCCGCTCTTGTCCTTGGCCGCCACTTCCGTCGGATCTGACAGCCCGATCACCTTGACGACGGAGCCGCGCACGGCCTCGTAGGCCCGGGCCGCGGGTGAAGGCAGGGTCTTCGTGTTCAGCGTGTGCAGGACGGCGCGGTCGATGTCCTCCTGCGTCAGCGCATGCGCGCCCGGCACACCCCAGCGCTGCACCGCGGAAAGGGCCAGCACGGCACCAAGCAGCGCCGCGCCAGCGCCGATCAGCCAGGATCTCAGAGGGCGGGGGAGCCGCGACGTCGGCGCTGCGGCCGCGACCGGTGCGGCCATACGCTTGGCATCGGCGGGCGGAACGGCAGTGCTCACGCTCGACGCGCTGGGGGCGGGTCGGGCGGGGGGGCTCGAGGGGCTGTACAGCGGGGCTCGCCTCATGGAACGCTCCCTTGAAAAGGCGTCGCGAAGGGCAAAACAGTACCACGCGGCGGACACCTGCGCTCAGCATGGGATCATTCTGGCGATGCTCTGGATCGACAGCCACTGCCACCTCGACGCGCCGGAGTTCGACGTCGATCGCGACGCCGTCGTGCAGCGTGCCCGTGGCGCTGGGTTGGCGATGCTGGTGTTGCCGGGGGTGGCAGTGGCTGGCTTCGAGGACCTGATCGCTCTGGCGCACCGCCATGGCCTGGCCTACGCGCTGGGCATCCACCCGCTGTATGTCGATGCGGCCGACGACGGCGATCTGGAACGCTTGGCGGATGCCTTGCAGCGCCACCGTGCCGATCCGCACCTGGTGGCGGTTGGCGAAATCGGTCTGGATCACTTCGTGCCTGGCCTCGACCGGGCCCGCCAGGAGCGCTTCTACGCCGCCCAGCTGATGCTGGCGCGGGCGCATCAATTGCCGGTGATCCTGCATGTGCGCCGCTCCGCGGACGGCTTGCTCAAGCAGCTGCGGCGCATCGAGGTGCCCGGCGGTATCGCCCACGCCTTCAACGGCAGCGATGCCCAGGCACAGCAGTTCGCAGTGCGCGGCTTCCGGCTGGGTTTTGGCGGCACCTTGACGTTCGAGCGCGCGCTGCAGATCCGCCACCTCGCTGCGACCGTGTCTGACGACGTGCCGGTGCTCGAAACCGATGCGCCCGACATCCCACCGCAATGGCTGTACGTCAAGTCTGGCGAGCGGGCACAGCGACCGCCCAGCCGCAATGAGCCGAGCCAGTTGCCACGCATCGCCCAGAGCTTGGCCGCATTGCGGGGCTGGTCGCTGGAGGACACGGCCGTGCGCACTGCGCACAACGCAGCGGCCGCGTTGCCCCGGATGGCCCGGCTGATCGCCGGCGAGTCATGATGACCGCGGACTTGCCCAGCGTCACCATCGCCGAACACGACGGCCTGCGCACGCTGCATCTGGGCGAGACGCCCTGGATCCAAGGCGCCATGCTGGTGCGCGAGCCGCGCGTGCTGGTGCTGGAGTACATCCAGCGCATGATGGCCTGGACGCTTTGGCGCGACGCCACGGACATTGCACGCGGCCATGCGGTCCAGCTCGGCCTGGGTGCCGGCGCGATCACGCGTTTCTGCCATCAGGTGCTGCGCATGCAGCGCGTCACCGCCGTCGAGCTGAACCCCGCTGTGATCGCCGCCTGCCGCCAGGGTTTTCGCTTGCCGGCCGATGATGCTCGGCTGGCCGTGCTGACGCAGGACGCTGCGGCCTGGGTCGGTGCCGACATCAACCTGCAATCTGCGCAGGTGCTCAGTGTCGATCTCTACGACCACGAGGCTGCCGCTCCGGTGCTCGACAGCGAGGCCTTCTATGCCGCCTGCCGCGGCGCACTGGCCCATGGCGGGCTGATGACGGTCAACTTGTTCGGTCGCGCCGCCAGCTTCGAGGCCAGCGCGGCGCGCATTGCGGCCGCCTTCGGCCGTGACCAGGTCTGGAGTCTGCGTCCGACGCGTGAAGGAAACACGGTGGTCGTGGCCGCGTGCGGTGTGACCGTGCCCGGCCGCGAGGTCTTGGCCGCGCGGGCCGCTAACATCGAACAAAGGTTCGGACTGCCCGCGCGAAAGTGGTTGCGCATGGTTCGACCGTTGCAAACATGAGCCTGTCTCCCACCGTTCCCGCTGGTCGACTCGAGTGGCGCTCGCTGCTGCAGTGGCTGCACGCGGACGGCCTGGTCGGCGACGCCGAGGCCGCCCGCGTGCGTGCCCGTTTCGGCGCTGGCGACTCGAGCCAGCATCCGCTGATTCGTCTGGCCGGCGCCAGCCTGGTGGATGACCGCAACGGGCGCTCGCTCGACATCGAGGCCCTGTTGGAATGGCTGGCCGCGCGGCTGCGCATGCCCTACCTGCGTATCGATCCGCTCAAGGTCGACGTGGCACGCGTTGCCGACGTGATGTCGATTCGCTACGCAGAGACCCGGCGAGCGCTGCCGATCGCGGTGGGTCTGACCGAGATCACGGTGGCGACCTGCGAGCCGCTCGATGTCGCCTGGGTGCCGGAGATCGAGGCCCACACACGCAAGCAGCTGCGCCTGGTGCTGGCCCACCCCCTGGAGGTGCAGCGCTACACGACGGAGTTCTACACCTTGGCACGCTCGGTGCGTGCGGCCGCCAAGCGCGGCGAGACGACCGCGCTGGCCAGCTTCGAGCAGTTGGTCGAGATGGGCAAGAGCAACAAGCAGCTCGATGCCAACGACCAGGGCGTGGTGCAGGTGGTCGATTGGCTGTGGCAGTACGCCTTCGACCAGCGGGCTTCGGACATCCACCTCGAGCCGCGGCGCGAAATGGGCGTGATTCGCTTTCGCATCGACGGCGTCCTGCACACCGTCTACCAGGTGCCGATCACGGTGATGAATGCGATGGTGGCCCGCGTCAAGCTGCTCGGTCGCATGGACGTGGTCGAGAAGCGCCGTCCGCTCGATGGCCGCATCAAGACAGTGCGCCCGGCCCATGCCGACGGCAGCCCGGGCGGCGAAGTCGAGATGCGGCTGGCCACGCTGCCCACCGCCTTCGGCGAGAAGATGGTGATGCGCATCTTCGACCCGGACACCGTGGTCAAGGGCGTGGAGGCGCTGGGCTTCGGCGCACGTGAAGCCGAGCGCTGGGCCGAACTCACGGCCCGTCCGCACGGCATCATCCTGGTCACCGGGCCGACCGGCAGCGGCAAGACGACGACGCTGTACGCCACCCTGAAGCGCCTGGCCACTGACGAAGTCAACGTCTGCACGGTGGAGGACCCGATCGAGATGATCGAGACGGCCTTCAACCAGACCCAGGTGCATGCCGCCATCGACCTGGGCTTCGCCGAAGGCCTGCGCGCCTTGATGCGGCAGGACCCCGACATCATCATGGTCGGCGAGATCCGCGACCTGGCCACCGCCGAGATGGCGATCCAGGCGGCGCTCACTGGCCACCTCGTCTTCAGCACCTTGCACACCAATGATGCGGCGGCTGCCATCACCCGCCTGGCCGATCTGGGCGTGCCGCCCTACCTGATCTCGGCCACCGTGATCGGGGTGTTGGCGCAGCGCCTGGCGCGCAGCCTGTGTGCCGCCTGCAAGCAGCCCGACGACAACCCGGCCAGTGCCAAGACGCTGGCCGAGGCCGTGGTGCCCTGGAAACTCAAGGGACAGGCGCGCATCTACAAGCCGGTGGGTTGCCTGGAGTGCCGCATGACCGGCTACCGCGGCCGCGCCGGTCTGTACGAACTGATGGAGATGAGCGAGGCTGCGCGCGCCTGCGTGCATCCGACGATGGACGAAGACGCCCTGCGCCGCCAGGCTGTCGTCGACGGCATGCACCCTTTGCGTGCAGCCGGTGCGATGAAAGTCGCCGAGGGCGTGACCACGCTCGAGGAAGTGCTGCGCACCACGCCGGCCTGGCAGGTCAGCACGAAGCGCTAGCAGGCGCCCCGGTGCGGGCAAACCACTGCCAAACGACCGCGTCCCTGTGCCTAGAATGAGTCGAGGGTGGCGCTCGCCATCGGAGGGCACGGGTTGTGAAGATCAAGAGCCAAAAAGATTTCTGGTCCGGGTTGATGTTCATCGCCGTCGGCATTGGCTTCGCCTGGGGTGCCACGAACTACAACTTCGGCTCTTCGGCCCGGCCGGGGCCCGCGTACTTCCCTTTCGGTCTGGCAGTGCTGATGTCCTTGCTCGGCGCCTTGCTGCTGTTCGAGGCGCTGACCATCGAGACCGATGACGGCGAGCCGATCGGTGAATGGGCCTGGAAGCCTTTGGGTGTCATCGTCGCCGCGGTGGCCGTGTTCGGCTGGGCCCTGCCTCACCTCGGCATGGTGATTGCGCTGCCTCTGCTGGTGATCGGCTCGGCCATGGCCAGCGACGAGTTCCACTGGAAGGATGCCGTGATCAATGCCATCGTGTTGACGGTGGGCTGCTGGGTGATCTTCATCTGGGGACTGAAGTTGACGATCCCGCTGTGGCCTCCCTTCCTCGCCAACTGAGGCCGACACCATGATGGAACTCCTGAACAATCTCTCGCTCGGCTTCGGCGTTGCGTTCACGCTGACCAACCTGCTGTATGCCTTCGGCGGTGCCCTGCTGGGCACCTTGATCGGCGTGCTGCCCGGCCTCGGGCCGGTGGCCACCATCGCCATGCTGCTGCCCAGCATCTATGCCCTGGACGCCACACCGGCCCTGATCATGCTGGCCGGCATCTATTACGGCGCTCAATACGGCGGCTCGACGACCGCCATCCTGATCAACGTGCCGGGCGAGTCGAGTTCGGTGGTGACGGCCATCGACGGCTACCAGATGGCGCGCAAGGGCCGGGCAGGCGCCGCGCTCGCCGCCGCCGGCCTGGGCTCCTTCTTTGCCGGCTGCGTGGGCACCATCATCATCGCCGCCTTCGCACCGCCGCTGACGGAGCTGGCCTTCAAGTTCGGCCCGGCCGAGTATTTCTCGCTGATGGTGCTGGGCCTGATCGGCGCGGTGGTGTTGGCCTCGGGGTCGTTGATCAAGGCCATCGCCATGATCCTGCTCGGCTTGCTGCTGGGCCAGATCAACACCGACGTGATTTCGGGCGTGCCGCGCTACAGCTTCGACATTCCGGAGCTGACCGACGGCATCGGCTTCGTGGCCATCGCCATGGGCGTGTTCGGCTTCGGCGAGATCATCGCCAACCTGGGCCAGCCGGAGGAGCAGCGCGAGGTCTTCACCAAGGACGTGAAGGGCCTCTGGCCGACGCGCCAGGACTTCATGAACGCCTTCCCGGCGGTGCTGCGCGGCACCGCCTTGGGATCGATCCTGGGGGTTCTGCCCGGCGGCGGCGCTTTGCTGGCTTCGTTCGCGGCGTACACGGTCGAGAAGAAGATGCGCATGAGCCCCGGCGAAGTGCCCTTCGGCCAAGGCAACATCCGCGGCGTCGCCGGCCCCGAGAGCGCCAACAACGCCGGTGCCCAGACCTCCTTCATCCCGATGCTCACGCTCGGCATCCCGCCCAATGCGGTGATGGCGCTGATGGTGGGTGCGATGACGATCAAGGGCATCCAGCCCGGACCGCAGGTCATGACCAGCAACCCGGAGCTGTTCTGGGGCCTGATCGCCAGCATGTGGGTCGGCAACGCCATGCTGGTGATCCTGAACCTGCCGCTGATCGGCATCTGGATCAAGCTGCTGACGGTGCCCTACCGTTTCCTGTTCCCGGCCATCATGTCGTTCTGCTGCATCGGCCTGTACACGCTGAACAACAACGCCTTCGACGTCTACATGGGTGCCCTGTTCGGGCTGGTCGGCTATGTGTTCTACAAGCTCGGCTGCGAACCCGCACCGCTGCTGCTCGGCTTCATCCTCGGGCCGATGATGGAAGAGAACTTGCGACGCGCGCTGCTGCTGTCGCGTGGTGACTGGACCACGTTTGCGACGCGACCCTTGTCCGCGGGCCTGCTGTTGGCGGCGACCTTGATGATCGTCGTGGTCATGCTGCCCTCCATCAAGAAGAAACGCGAAGAGGCTTTCCAGGAGGAGGCCTAGGCATGGCAGCGCCGACTCGCACACAGGTTGCGATCGTCGGCGCCGGTCCCTCGGGCCTGTTGCTGGGCCAACTGCTGCACCGGGCGGGCATCGACAACGTCATCGTCGAGCGCCAGAGTGCTGACTACGTGCTCGGACGGGTCCGCGCCGGTGTGCTCGAACAGACCACCATGGACCTGCTCGACGACGCGGGTGTCGGTGCGCGCATGCACGCCGAGGGCCTGGTTCACCACGGCTTCGAGTTGTGCTTCGGCGGTGCCCGCCACCGTATCGATCTGGCCGATCTCACCGGCGGCAAGCGGGTCATGGTCTACGGCCAGACCGAGGTCACGCGCGATCTGATGGCCGCGCGCGCGGCGGCCGGGCTGCGCACTGTCTATGGCGCGCAGGATGTCGCGCCGCATGATTTCGACAGCCACTCGCCGCGCATCACCTATGCGCTTGGCGGTCAGGTCCACGAGCTGCGGGCCGACTTCATCGCCGGATGTGACGGCTACCACGGCCCCTGCCGCGCCAGCGTGCCGCCGCAGGCCTTGTCGATCTACGAGAAGGTCTACCCCTTCGGTTGGCTCGGCGTGCTGGCCGACACACCGCCGGTGTCTCACGAACTGATCTACTCCAACCACGAGCGCGGCTTCGCCCTGTGCTCGATGCGCTCAGCCACCCGTACCCGCTACTACGTGCAGTGCTCCCTGCATGACAAGGTTGAGGCCTGGAGCGATGCCATGTTCTGGGACGAGTTGCGGCGTCGCCTGGACCCGGCCGCAGCCGAGTCGATGGTCACTGGCCCGTCGATCGAGAAGAGCATCGCGCCGCTGCGCAGCTTCGTCGCGGAACCCATGCGCTTCGGTCGTTTGTTCCTGGCCGGCGACGCCGCGCACATCGTGCCGCCCACGGGCGCGAAGGGCTTGAACTTGGCGGCGTCCGATGTGCGTTTCCTGTCGCAAGCCCTGATCGAGCACTACGCCGAGCGCAGTGAGGCGGGCGTCGAGCACTACTCGGCGCGCTGCCTGGCGCGGGTCTGGAAGGCCGAGCGCTTCTCGTGGTGGTTCACCTCGCTGATGCACAAGTTCCCCGAGTCAGGTGCGATCGGGCAGCGCCTGCAGGGTGCGGAGCTGGACTACCTGGTCAGTTCGCGGGCCGCGTCCACGGCGCTGGCCGAGAACTACGTCGGCTTGCCTTTCGAAGCCTGACTGGGGTTCGGGTTAGCCCGCTGGTTCAGCTGGTGTGCGTGCATTACCGTATACGTTAATGAATGCAGACAGGCCCCCTCCGGATGCGCTGGCGCTGGCCGAGACACCCCTCGGCAGCGGGCTGGTTCGACCCGAATGCGTGCTGGCCACGCGTGCCGGTGACCTCTTCACGGCGGATTGGCGCGGCGGGGTGGCCCATCTCCGGCCCGATGGCAGTCAAACGCTGTACAGCGGCCCCGGCCCCGACGGTCTGGCGCTCAAGCCCAATGGCATCGCCCTGCAGCGCGATGGTTCCTTCCTCGTCACCCACCTCGGCAGCGATGCCGGCGGCGTGTTCCACCTGACCCGAGCGGGCGCCGTGACGCCATGGCTGCTGGCCGTCGACGGGGCCGACTTGCCGCCGACCAACTTCGTTCTGCTCGACGCCGGCGGTGGCGCCTGGATCACCGTCAGCACGCGCCTGCAACCGCGCGCGCTCGGCTACCGCCGCAGCTGCAACGACGGCTTCATCGTGCGCGTGGACGCCGGCGGCGCACGCATCGTCGCCGACGGCCTGGGCTACACCAACGAGGTCGCGCTGCACCCCGACGGCCGTTGGCTCTATGTGAACGAAACCTTCAGCCGACGCCTGTCACGCTTCGCGCTGCACGTGGACGGTGGCTTGGGCAGCAAGGAAATCGTCTGCGAATTCGGCCCTGGTACGTTTCCCGATGGCCTGGCCTTCGACGAGGCCGGTCATGCCTGGGTCGTCAGCATCGTCAGCAACCGCCTGATCCGCGTGGCGCCGGACGGCACCCAGACGGTCTGGCTCGAAGATGCCGATGCCGCGCACCTGGCCTGGGTCGAAGCCGCCTTCGAGGCCGGCCAGATGGACCGTCCGCACCTCGACGGCATCCGCAGCCAGCGCCTGCGCAACATCTCCAGCATCGCCTTCGCCGGCGCCGATCGCCGCACCGGTGTGCTCGGCTGCCTGCTCGGCGACCGCCTCGAGTCGCTGCCGTTGCCGGTGCCCGGGGTGGCGCCGATCCATTGGGAGTTCCAATGAATGCCCAGGCCCTGAACGCCGGGGTGCCGCTCGTCGACGCGGCCTACCAGCAGATTCGCCAACGCATCCTCGACAACGTGTGGCCGCCCGGCCACCGCGCGCTCGAACAAGAGGTGGCCTTGGCGCTGGGCATGAGCCGCACGCCGGTGCGCGAGGCGCTGATGCGGCTGCGCAATGAGGGCCTGGTGGAGGTGATCCCGCGCCACGGCATGCGGGTGTTGCCGGTGTCGCCGAGCGACATGCGCGAGATCTATGAAATCCTGACCGCGCTCGAATGCATGGCGGCCGAGTTGCTGGCGCGGCGCAGGCCTAGCGATGCCGAACTGAAGCCGCTGATCGACGCCAACAAGGCCATGGACAAGGCGCTCAAGGTCGATGACCTCGACGCCTGGGCGGCTGCCGACGAACGCTTCCACGCGCATTTTCTCGAGCTCGCTGGCAACCGCCAGCTGCAGGCCACGGTGCTGAACTACTGGGACCGGGCCCACCGGGCGCGCATGTTCTCCTTGCGCCTGCGGCCCAAGCCGGTGAACTCGACGCGTGAGCACATGCAGATCGTCGAGCGCCTGCGCGCCGGCGATGCCGACGGCGCAGCCCGGGTCACACGGGCGCACCGCGCGCGTGCCACGGCCGAGCTGATTGCCATCTTCGAGCACTACCGCCTGACGCACCTTTGAACCGGAACCCCTGATGCCACAGACACACACCTTCGATATCTGCGTGCTGCCGGGTGACGGCATCGGCGTTGAAGTCATCGCTGCCACCTTGCCCGTGCTCGAGCGCGTCGCACAAGGCGCGTCCTTTGGATTTCACTTCCACGAGCACCCCGCGGGTGCACAACACTACCGCGCCAGCGGCCAGGCCTTGCCCGCGGCAACGCTCGAGGCCGCGCGCCGTGCCGATGCGATCTTCTTCGGCGCGATGGGGTGGCCCGAGATCCGCTACCCCGACGGCACCGAGATCGCGCCCCAGCTCGACCTGCGTGTCGAGCTCGACCTGTACGCCGGCGTGCGCCCGGCGCGCGCCATTCCCGGTGTGCGCCTGCCGCTGGCCGACCCGCGCGCCGCTGGCATCGACCTGGTGGTAGTGCGCGAGTCCACCGAGGGCCTGTTTGCGTCGCGCGGCAAGGGCGTGATCATTGACGACCGCGAGGCGCGCGACACCATGGTCATCACCCGCGCCGGCAGCGAGCGCGTGCACGATTTCGCCTTCAAGCTCGCACGCCAGCGCAAGCAGCGCGGTCGGGCCGGGCGGGTCACCTGCGTCGACAAGGCCAACGTCTTCGTCTCGATGGCCTTCTTCCGCAAGATCTTCGATGAGCGTGCCGCGCACTTTCCGGACATCGAGGCGCGCCACAACTACATCGATGCCACGGCGCTCGATCTGGTGCGCAAGCCCTGGGAGTTCGATGTACTGGTGACCGAGAACATGTTCGGCGACATCCTGTCGGACCAGACCGCTGCGCTCGTCGGCGGCATGGGCATGGCGCCCTCGGCTGACGTCGGTGACAAGCACGGCCTGTTCCAGCCCTGTCACGGGTCGGCGCCCGACATCGCAGGGCAGGGCAAGGCCAATCCGACGGCCACCATCTTGTCCGCGGCCCTGATGCTCGACTGGCTGGCCGAGCAGCACGCCAACCCGGCGCTCGCCGCGGCGGCCCGGCGCATCGAGCAGGCGGTGGACACGGTCTTTGC
>JANNFB010000308.1:0-8985 GCA_031379365.1 Burkholderiales bacterium | reverse complement strand
TCGGGGTCGGGCAAGAGCACGCTGCTGTCCATCATCGCCGGCCTCGACGTGCCCACCAGCGGCACGGTACGTCTGGGCGGCACCGACATTTTCAAGCTCGACGAAGACGCACGCGCCGCGGTGCGGGCCGAGCGCCTGGGTTTCGTGTTCCAGAGCTTTCAGCTGCTGGGCAATCTGAACGCACTCGAGAACGTGATGCTGCCGCTCGAACTGCAGGGCCGAAGCGATGCGCGGGCCACGGCGCGCGACATGCTCGGTCGCGTCGGCCTGGGCGCGCGACTGTCGCACTACCCCAAGGTGTTGTCGGGCGGTGAACAGCAGCGCGTGGCGTTGGCGCGGGCCTTCGTCGTCAATCCATCGGTGTTGCTGGCCGACGAACCGACCGGCAGCCTGGACTTCGCCACCGGCGAGACCGTGATGAAGCTGATCTTCGAGATGAACCGCGAGGCGGGCACGACCCTGGTGCTGGTCACCCACGACAGCGGTCTGGCGTCGCGGTGCGACCGGCAGATTCGCATCGAGGCCGGCCGCATCGCCCAGGACTGACACGCAGTGGCGTTCCACGGCATCCATCTGAGCGCTGCCGATCGGCCCATTGCGGACGTTCGTTTCCGCGCGTTCGTGGGCCGCGCCGGCCGAGGCCACCGGGCGCCCGCCTCCGCGAATGTCCTCCGCCCTGGGCTGCGCCCAGGGCTCCCCCTTGATTTCGCTGCGGCGGGCACCCGCCGGCCCCGGCCTCGAGCCTCGGCGCCGCTCCACCCGCGAACAGCCCAGGCCTGTCGGATCAGGACGGCGGGGCGCTCTGCGCAGCGAAATCAAGGAGGAGAGGCGGGCGCAGCCCGACTCGGGGGACATTCGCGGAGCAGAGTGCCCCGGCGGCCTGATCTCGCGCCATCTCGCGCGCGCGCGGGCGAACGACTGCAATGGGCGGCGGAGCCGCCTTTCGCTCTTATGCGATTGAACGCGATTCGGTGTGAGCGCTAGGACGGCAGGAAGTCGACCGGCCAGCTGACCACCATCACGTCGACATCCTTCGAGCCGAAATCAAACTGGCGGATGCGCGCGAGCAGCTTCTGCTCCAACTCGGGCGTCTTCAACTCCGTCGAGACGACGCGCGCACCGATGACTTCGCCGGCCGGCGAAATCTTCAGCTCGACCACCACCTTGCCTTGCAGGCCAGGCTCCTCGCGCAGGGCACGGTTGTAGAGCGCATAGATGGCGCCCTTGTTGCGCTCGAAGACGAGTTTGATCTCTTCGATCGAGCGCGAGGCCTTGCCACTGCCGCTCTTCTTCAGCGAGCCACCGACGCCGTCACCGGTGCCGCCGGTGCCGCCACCGCGTGCCCCGCCGCCGCCGTAGCCACCCCCACCGCCGCCGCCAGCCACGCCTTCGACGAGGGTGGTCGAGCGGCCTGCCAGGCCGCCACCACCGGTGTTGCGGCTGTAGGACGCGGTGTTGATCCCGCCCGAGCCGCCGGTCATGTTGGAGGTGATCAGGGCGCGCGCGGGCAGGCCAGGCTCATTGCCGGCACCGACGCCGACGCCCACGCCGGTGCCCACGCCGGGGCCGGCCTTGATGTCTTGCTTGAGCTGCACGGCCACCGGGGCGCCGCGCATCTCGGCCAGCGTGTCCTTCATCGCCAGCAGGCCGACGCCCGCGGCTTGCCGCCGCGCGCCTTCGATCTCGCCGGGCGGTTTGTTCGGCAGCGGTTGCCGCGCTTCAGGCACCGGCGCTTCCTTGGTGCGCTCGCGTTTGGGTGCCGGCCTGGGATCGGCCTTGGCAGGCAAGGGCTCTTGCGGGATGTTGGCCTTGGCCAAGCGCTGCGCTTCCGGTGCAGGCTTGGGGGCCACCAGCGGTTCGCGCTCGAGCACGAGTTTGGCCAGACGCGTCGGCAGCTCGGCCGCCTTGGCGCGGTCCTCCTGCGGCCGCGGCATCAGCGAGAAGACCAGGCAGGCGATCGCGGCGGTACCGACGATGCGTTGCAGGATGCGTTTGAAGCGGGCCTCGTCTTCAACGGCGATGGCCCAGGCCAGCATCGGGGCCCGGAAGGAGACTGCGGCGGCGCTCATCGTGCAAGCTCCGTGCGCCAGACTGCAGCGCGGTGCGTGGGGCAGGGCGGCGCGCTCATCAGGCAACCTCCGTGCTGCGCACTGCGGTGTGACGCTTGGGAGCGGCCCGGCGCGCTCATCAGGAAACCTCCGTGCTGCGCACTGCGGTACGGCGCTTGGGAGCGGCCCGGCGCGCTCATGTCTTCACCGCCTTGGGCGTGACGGCAAACGACACCTCGCTGAAGTCCGCGCGTGCGGCCGTGACCATGACCTTGCGCAGCAGGCTGTAAGGCAGGTCCTTGTCGCCCATGATCGTGATCGCACGGCCCTGGGCCTGGTTCTCCGGCCGCAGGACGACTCGCTTGGCTTGCAGGTCGAGCTCTTCCTTCAGGCCGGCAATCAGGTCGCCATTGGCCGCCAGCGCATCGCTGACGGTGGCCACGCGGCGGCCTTCGACCAAGATGTCGGGCCCGCTCACCGTGATGACGAGCGTTTCGCGCGGCATCTTCTCGGCCGTGGATTGCGGCAGCGAGACCGCCTTGCCCGGATTCAGGATCTCGACGCCGGCGGCGCTCGACATCAGGAAGAAGATCAAGACCGTGAAGATGTCGATCAGTGCGACCAGGTTCATGTCCATCTTGGACTTGTTCCGGTCGCGGCGCTCGGTGCGCTTTTGCAGTGGGGTCAGCTTCATCCGGTGCGCCTCACGCTTTGCTCGCGATCGGCGCATCGCCGATCGAGATTTCCGGGAACAACGGGACCGGCTTGGCCTTGCCCGCGGCCGGTGTTTCGCGCACCGTGTCCATCAACTGGATCAGGGTGTCGTAGGGGGTTTCCGGCCGCGCCAGCACGGTGGCCGTCGCGGTGTCGGGAAACTTGGCCTTGATCTGCTGCATCAACAGTGACAGCGTGGCCAGGTCGTAGCCGCCGTTGGCGTTCGGAATGCGCTGAATCAGGCCACCGATGCGGTCGCCGACTTCGAGGGCGTCGGGCCGCAACACGATCTCGAGCTTGAGGTCATTGACCTTCAGCTGCTCGACCGCGCCCGACGATTGCGCCGGCAGCGACAGGTCGATCACCGACAGGCGCGTGAACACCGCCGTGGAGAGCAGGAAGGGCACCAACACGACGATCAGGTTGATGAAGGCCGTGACGTCGAGCTCGGCGGCCTCGCGGCGCATGCGTCTGGATCTCATGGCAGGGCTCCGGTGGCAGGCGGTCGCGAGTTCAGCGTGCGGCCGCGCCGGCTTCGGCCTTCAGGCGCTGCGTCACGTTCAGGAAGCTGATCTTGGCGGCTTCGAGGCCGTCGACGATCTCGCTGGTGCGGGCCTGCAGGAAGGAGTGGATCAGCAGGAAGGGAATGGCGACCGACAAGGCGAAGGCGGTGTTGTTCATCGCGATCGAGATCGAGGCCGAGAGCAACTCGGCCTTCTCGGCCGGGTTGACTTGCGCGACCGCCGTGAAGCCATTGATCAGACCGATGATGGTGCCCAGCAGGCCGACCAGGGTGATGACGTTGGCGAAGGTGGCGATGTAGTGGGTGCGCTTTTCCAGGCGCGGCACGACTTCCATCATGCCTTCTTCCATGGCCGCGTCGATGTCTTCGCGCCGGCCGGGGCTTTGCATGCGCTGCAAACCGTTGGCCACGATCTTGCCGACGGCGGCGTCGGAGCTCGAGGCGGCTTGCTGAACGTCCTTCAGGCGCCCGCTTTGCAGCAGCGGCAGCAGTTTGGACCAGAGCTGGCGGTTCTCACTGCCGGCGCGGCGCAGGAAGATGAAGCGCTCGACCGCGATCGACAGGCCAATGGCCATGATCAGGATACTGGGGTAGATGGCCAGGCCACTGTCCTGGAAGAATTTGACGGCGCTGTCGATGAGGGTCACGGTGCTGCTCCTTGAGGCGAATTCGAGAGGAATCGGGTACGGGTGGCGTGAGTGTCAGCGCGCTGCGGCGGCTGTGGCGGCCGCGGCCGCTTTCGGCGCAGCGAGTTGCTGGTCGTAGTTCACGTGACGGCGGAACACGTCGCGGTCGAGCGGCGACATCAGGTCGTCGAGCACGCTGTTGACGGGCTTGCCGCTGAGGTCACCGGGCGGTGGCTTCTTCCACGGCACGATGTAGAGCACCTTGGGCAACTCGCGGTTGCCGATGACCTGGGTGCGGTCGATGTCGGCCCGGTCTTGGGCGGCGGCGGCGCCGCCCAGCAGGGCCAGCGCGACAGCGATCAGGCGTTGCAGCAGTGTCATGGGGTCTCCTTGGCGCTCTTGGCAGCCAGCGTGGTCGCGGTGACCGGCGTGGCCAGTTGCGCGGGCTTGCGTTGGCGCAGGTCGGCCGCCCACTTGGTCACGCTGGCGTCGCCGCCGGGTGCAACCGCGAGGTAGCGCTCGTAGAGCTCGAGCGCGCGGGCGCCGTTGCCGAGGTAGAGGTCGTTCAGGATGCCGAGGTTGAGCAAGGCGGCGGCATGGTTGGCATCGAGCACCAGTGCGCGCTCGTAGGCTTCCTTGGCTTTGGCGAACTGGCCGTTGTTGCGGTAGGCGATGCCGAGCTCGTTGAAGAAGCGCGGCTGGGTCGGGCTGGCCTGCACTGCGCGTTCCAGTGAGGCGACGGCTTCGGCCTGACGCCCGGCTCGCGCGTGCAACAGGCCCAGGTTGGCATGCACACCGCCCAGCTCCGGCTGGCTGTCGGCCAGTGCCCGCCACAGGCGCTCGGCTTCGTCGCTGCGGCCCGCGCGCTGCGCCTGCAAAGCACGATCAAACTGGACCTGCACTTCTGGCGCCACCGGCGCGGGCTTGGCTTCAGGTATGACCCGGGCCGCCGCCTGCGCCACCATCGTCGCCGCAGCCTGTTGCGCCGCATCGATCGGCTTTGAGACCGTCGCGCAGCCGCCCAGCGCCGCCAGCAGCAGGCAAACCACCCCAGCGCGGCAAACGAGGCCTTCGCCAAGCAGGCGCCGCGGAGCCGGCTCCGCCGGTCCGCTGGCGACGCCCCCCTGGGGGGGAGCGGCGAAGCCGCAACGGGGGGGGTCAACGTACCGCATCGATCGCTCCTTCACCGCGTTCGTTCTTGCCGTAGCGCACCGGGCGCAACTCGCGCAGGGCGGCGAAGCTCTTCTTCACCCACTCGTCGTAGAGGCCGGCGGTGGTGCGCCGCGCGTTGGTCTCGTGCAGTTCCGTGGCCTTCTCTTCGAAGGGGAAGGCTTGCTCCTCGAGCAGCACGTTGTATTGCTCCAGCGCCACCTTGCTCAAGCCCTTGGGGCGCTGCGACGCCAACATCGCTTTGCCGAAGTCCTGGTACAGCGCCGCCGTGTGGAAGGTCGCTGCGGTCACGACCTCGGGTGCTGCACTGCCGGAGGCCTGGGCATAGGCTTGCAGGGCCGCATCCATCTTTGTTTTCTTCAGCTTCAACTGGCGCGCCAGCGGCTCCACCAGGGCGACCTTGCGGTAGTCCTCGAGCAGGGGTTGCGTCAGCGCCAACGCTGCCAGGCCACCGAGGGTGCGTGTGCGGTCGGTGCGGCCTGCGCCCGCGCGCAGGTCGGCATCGCGAATCTCGCGCAGCAGGGACGCTTCACGTGCTGCCGCGGCCGGTGTCTGCGGCGCGGCCTTGAGGCCTTGCACCAGGCGCCAGCGCGCTTCGAGGTTGCGCTCGAAGGGCTCGGGGTACTTGGCTGCGTACTGGGTGTAGACGCGGGCGGCGTTGTCGCGTGCACTGGCCTTGTCATGCAGTTCGGCGGCTTGCCAGAGCGAGTCGCGCGCCAGCTTGGGATCGGCTTGCGTCGCCGCGATGCGCTCGAACTCGGTGGCAGCGGGGCCCCAGCGGCGCTGTTCGAGGTAGATCGCTGCCAGCTTGCTGCCGGCCTCATTGGCCAACGCGTGCTTGGGGAAGCTGCGCCGGAAGTTCTCCAAGGCCTGCGCTGCGGCGTCCCAGTCCTTCAGGCCGATCAAGGTGGCGGCTGCGTCGTACAGGGCGGCGGCGTGGGCCGGCGACTGCGGCGCCGACTGCGCCACGCGCGCGAACTGGGCCACGGCCTCGCGGGCCTTGCCGGCCGTGCGGGCCTGCTCGGCCTGTTTGTAGATGGCGGCCGCCTGGCGTTCAACCAGCTCGTCGCGGCCGGCGGCGTTCGCCGGCATCAATGCCAGGGCCTGGGCGTAGCCTTGCTCGGCACGGTCAAAGGCGCCGGCCTCGAAGGCGGCATGCGACACCACGGTCCAGGCCACGCGCCGCTGCTCGGCCGCAGCGGGTGGGTCCAGACTCAGGACCTGCTGGGCGACTTGCTCGGCCGCTGCCAGGTCCTTCAGGGCGAACAGCTTTTCCGCGGCTTGAGTCAATACCGGGCCGACGCGCGGGTCGCCCTTGAAACTCTTGCCAAAGCGTTGGGCCGACTCGATGCTCGCGCGTTGCAAGCCTGGCAGTTCCGGCGCCGGCGCCCGTTTCTCCAGTTGCGCACGCGACAGCAGGGCGGTGTAGGCGGCGTCGGCACTCTTGGCATGGGCCGGGTAGTCATAGGCCGCCTTGTCGTACTCGGCGGCGGCCTGGGCGTAACGGCCGTCGTCGTACAGCAGTTCAGCCAGCAGGAATTGATTGCGCGAGGCTTCGCCGTCCTGTGGGAAGGACGCCAGCAGCTCGCGGTACCAGCGCGCAGCCTCGTCGACATCGGCCGCGGCCTTGCTCTTCTGCGCGGCGGCATGGAAGTGCCGCGCCAGAGAGGCCAAGTGCGCCTTGACCAAGGGCTGGGCGGTAGTCTCCCAGCCGGCGCTGTTGGTGCGACGGAACTCGCTGTTTGCGCCGTAGCGCTGCACGTACTCCCGCTTGGCGCCCAGGGCCAGGGTGGGCAGACCACCGCGCTCGTAGATGCCGATCACGCGCGCTTGCAGCACGGGTGCCTGGGCGTGCATCGGCTGCCGACGGGCGAAGGCGCTGAAGGTGTCGGCAGCGTCTTTCGGCCGGTCTTGCTTGATGTAGAGCTCGCCGAGCTGCTCGTGCACCCGGAACTCGTAGGAGCGCCGGCTGGCGCTGTTGATGAAGGGCGGGATCGATTCGGCACCGCGCAGATTGGCCAGGCTCACGCTGGCCACGCGCAGGGTGTCTTCGACCAGCTCGCGGTCTGCGCGCGACAGGCCCTTGAGATTCTCCAAGGCGTCGTCGCCGGCGCCAGCGATCTTCAGGTCGAGCACGCCGAAGAAGGATTGCAGCCCCTCTTCCAGGCGGCCTTGCTTGTACTGGGCCCAGCCGTGCATGTAGAGCGCGCGGTCGTGGAAGGCGGTCGGCTCGGGGCGCTGCAGCAGCGTGTTGTAGGCCTGCTCCGACTTGGCGTACTGCGCGGTGTTGAAGAGCAGTTCGCCGCGACGAAACTGCGCCTCTTCGCGGAAGCTGGTGTTCGGGTAGGTGGCGACCAGTCTGTCGAGAGTCGCCAAGGCCACCTCGAGCTGGCCGCCCAACTCGTGCGCGCGCGCCAGTTGGTACAGCACCCTGTCGTTGTTCGGATCGGTCGGGTAGGTCTTGAGGTAGTCCTGGTAGCGCGCGATGGCGGCGCGGTAGTCGGGGTCGGTGCCCGCGTTGGCGCTCTGGTTGTCGGCGCTGTCCATCGCCAGATCGCCCATGCGGCGCAAGGCCTCGGCGCGTTGTGGGGCGCGTGGGGCGATGTCGAGGAAGCGCTTGTAGGCCGCGGCCGCCTGCTCGGGGCTGGCTTTCACGCCGGCGTCAGCCACGGCGGCCTTCTGCGGCACCGCCCGCGTGCCCAGCGTGGCCAGGGTGGGCTCGTTGTCGGGCGTGCCCGTGGGCTTGCTGGCGCAGCCCGCGAGTGCCAAGACCAGGCCGGTGAGGGCGAAGCGCCGCAGCGTCATTTCTCGTTCCTTGCGACGGTGGCGCGATCGATCAACTGCGCAATCTCGAACTTGGCCTGCAGCGAGTAGGCCGCCAGGCGTTGTTTCTGGTTGACCAGCGCGCTCTCGGCGATCTGCTGTGCCGCACCCTGCTGCTCCGACTTGAGTGCCGTCACGCGCGGCAGGGCCACGTCGATCTGGCGCGACAGGGCTTCGATGCGCGCTGCGAAGCGTTCGAAGCGCGCCGGCTCGTCGCGTTGCGCCTGGGCCAGGGCGGCCTCGCGCACAGCGACTTGTTCGAGTTGCTGGTTGATGAGGCCCATGTCCTTTTGCGTGGTCCAGCGGCGCGCCGGCGCGGCCTGGGCCAGCTCCCAGGCCAGCACGCCGGCCGTGAGGCGAACGCGGTCGGACAGGGCGGCAATCTCGGGGTTGTCGCTCTGGGTCTTGAGGGCGGCCTGCAGGCCTTCGACGCGCGCCAGCAAGGCGCGTTGCGCCGCGTCTGCATAGGCCACGCCGTCGCCTTCGCGCTCGGCCTTGGCGACATCGGCGCCCAGCGCGTCGCGGCGCTGGCGCAGATCCGCAGCCTTGGCGGCTTCGGCCAGAAGGCCGTCACGCGTCGGTTGCAGCCGGGCGGCGAAGGCCTGGCGACGGTTCTCGAGCATCTCGCGGAACACGCCCAGTGACTCACGCCACTGCTGCAGGTTGCCCTCGAGGAAACGCAGGTCACGGAAGTTCTTGAAGGCTTCCTGGAACTCGTGTTGGGCCAGCACCTGGGACAGGTGGGCGGCATGCGGCATCTCGGGCAGCTTGCCGAGCTTGCCGAACCAGCCCATCTCGTCGGCCGGGTTGCGGTCGAGCAAGCCGTCGATCAGCCTGCCGGCGCGGATCGCTCCGATGGAAGCGTCCAGGCGCCGCTCTTCGCTGTCGTACTCGCTGACGGCGGTCTCATAGAGCTTGAGCGACTGGCCAAAGGCGCCCATTTCGGCATGGGCGAAGGGCAGGGCGATGCGGGCTTCGAGAACGGCCGGGTCGCTGGCGTCGCGGCCGGCCAGTTCGGTCCAGGACACCAGCGCCAGGCCGGGCTGTTTCTGTGCCGACGAGGCCCAGCCGAAACCGAGCA
>JANNFB010000131.1:0-29382 GCA_031379365.1 Burkholderiales bacterium | reverse complement strand
CACCGACACGGCCACGCTTGACGACGCACTGGCCCTGTGATCCCCCGCCGCGCTGGCCGACTACCGGGCCAGCCGCCCGGCGGCTGCACCATGATGCGCGCGCGTTACTGGGGCACGCGTGGCTCGCTGCCGGTGGCGCTGACGGCGGCCGGCGTGCGCCTGAAGCTGCTGGCGGCGCTGCGCGCGGCGCGCGGCCGGCCCCTGGCCACCGAGGCCGATCTCGAGCGCGTGCTGGCCAGCCTGCCGTTCGCCGAGTCGGGCACCTACGGCGGCCACAGTTCCTGTGTGCAGATCGAGACCGGCGGCTTCGATTACTTCGTCTGCGACATGGGCAGTGGCCTGCGCCCCTTCGGTCACGCCGCCATGGCCCAACGCAGCGCAGGCGCCGGGCAGACGTTTCACATTTTCCAGTCCCACCTGCACTGGGACCACATCATGGGCCTGCCCTTCTTCGTACCGGCCTTCGTGCCGGGGAATCGGGTGCTTGTGTATGGTTGCCATGAGGGTCTCGAAGCCGCCCTCTTGCGACAACAGGAGCAGCCCTCCTTCCCGGTCGATTTTTACAAATTAGGCGCCAAGATAGAGTTCGTCCGTGTTGAACCGGGCCGCGCCTATGAGATCGACGGCGTCAAGGTCACCGCCATGCTGCAGCGCCACGGCGGCGACTCCTACGGCTATCGCTTCGAGGCCCAGGGCAAGGCGGTGGTCTATTCCACCGACTCCGAGCACCCACTGGAACAGCCCGAACACACCGCGCGTTTCGTCGAGTTCTTCCGCGACGCCGATCTGGTCATCTTCGATGGCATGTATTCGCTGGCGGACGCCGTGTCCGTCAAAGCTGACTGGGGCCACTCCAGCAACATCGTCGGCGTGGAGCTGTGCCAGATGGCCGGCGCGAAACACCTGTGCCTGTTCCACCACGAGCCGGTGTTCGACGACGCCGCCATCGATGCGGTGTTGGCCGAGACGCGCCGCCTCGAGGAGATCACCCGCGGCGGCAAGCGGCTGCGCGTCAGCGCAGCCTACGACGGGCTGGAAATCGGCCTGTGATGGCCGGCGACGCGCAGGCGTCGTCTGCCGACGGCTTTCGCCGCATCCGCCGCATCGGCGGGGCCTTGTTGCTGGCCCTGTGCGCTCTGACCTGGTGGCAAGCGCCTTGGACCGAGCGCTTGCAGGCGGCCTGGTTCGATGGCCACCAGATGCTGGCGCCGCGCCAAGTGCACACCCTGCCGGTGACGGTCGTGGCGATCGACCAGAAGAGCCTGCAAGCCATCGGCCAGTGGCCCTGGCCGCGCACCGAACTGGCGCGGCTGGTGAACGCCGTCAATCGGGCTGATCCGTCCGCCATCGCCCTGGACATCCTGATGCCCGAGGCCGACGCGCTTTCGCCGGGCCGCTTGCTCTCCCGCGCCGGGATCAAGGACGCCGCTATCGTCGCTGCGCTGCAGCGCCTGCCGTCGAATGACGCCGAGCTGGCCCACGCCATCGCCGCTGCGCCCACGGTGATGGCGTTGGCCGGCACCGACGATGTCACCGGCATGACATTGCGGGCGGCGCCGATTGTCGTGGGCGCGCGGGCGGGGTCGGCCGCGGCAGGCGCGCCCCCGACCCTGTTGAGCTACAACGCAGCGCTGACCAGCGTCGACCAGCTCGACAGGCAGGGGCGAGGCTGGGGCTTGATCTCCGTCGACCCTTCGCGCGGCCTGGTCCGTCGCATTCCGCTGGTGGCCAGCATCGGCGGCACCCTGGTGCCGGCCCTGTCGATCGAGATGCTGAGGGTGGCGGTCGGTGTGCCGCGGCTGCAGCTGGCGGTGGCGGGCGGCGCGGTCGAGTCGATCAGCGTCGGTGACCTGCGCGTGCCGACCGAGCCCGACGGCGCCGTGCGGGTGTACTTTTCGCCGACCCGACCCGATCGCTTCGTGTCGGCGATCGACGTGTTGGAGGGCCGCGTCGATGCCAGCGAGTTGCACCGCCAGATGGTGTTGATCGGCCCGACCGCGACCGGTCTGAACGACAACCAGGCCACCCCGCTGGGCGAGCGCATGGCCGGCAGCGAGATCCACGCCCAATTGATCGAGAACCTGGTCGACGGCACGCTGTTGCGCCGGCCGACCTGGGCCCCCGCGGCCGAGGCGCTGTGGCTGTTGCTGCTCGGCGGCGCTTTGCTGCATTGGACGCAGCGCATGAAGCCGGGCAGCGCGGCGGCGCTGGTGCTGGGGGCGGTGTCGCTGTCGGCGGCTGCGGCGTTTGCGCTCTTCCGCAGCCACTACTGGCTGTTCGATGCGGCCACGCCCGGCCTGTCGCTTTTGCTGCTGTTCGCCGTGCTGGGCGTGCTCATGCTGGGCGCGTCGACGCGCCAACGCAAGGCACTGCAGGCGGTGGTGCAGCTGCAGCGCGAGCAAAGCGCGCGCATCGCCGGTGAACTCGAGGCCGCCCAGCGCATCCAGATGGGCAGCTTGCCGCGCCTGGAGTTGTTGCAGGGCGATGGGCGCATCGAGCTGTTCGCCACCCTGACCCCGGCGCGTGAAGTCGGCGGCGACCTGTATGACTTTTTTCGCCTCGATGCCGACCGCCTGTTCCTGGTCATTGGCGATGTCGCCGGCAAGGGGCTGTCGGCATCGATCTTCATGGCCGTGAGCAAGGCCCTCTACAAGAGCGCGATGCTGCGCGCCCCGGGTGCCGACATCGGTCAGATCATGCAGGTGGCCAACGAGGAAGTGTCGCGCGACAACCCGGAGATGCTCTTCGTCACCCTGTTCGCCGCGATCCTGGATTTGCGCAGTGGCGAGATGCATTACTGCAACGCCGGCCACGACAACCCCTACCGCCTGCTGCCCACGCGCCCGCAGCCCGGGCGGCTCGAGTATGGTGACGGCCCGCCCTTGTGCAGCTTCGGTGACTTTCCCTACGAAGGCGCAAGCTGCCAGCTGCTGCCCGGCGAGATGCTGTGCCTGATGACCGACGGCGTGACAGAGGCGCAGAACCCGGCCGGTGAGCTGTACGGCACCGCGCGCACCGAGCAGCGCTTGCGTGAGCAGAGCGCTGTCGGGGCCGGCGCGCGCGAGACGGTCAGCGCGCTGCAAAGCGATGTGCTGGTGTTCTCTGCTGGGGCCGAGCCAGCCGATGACCTGACGATCCTCGCGCTGCGCTGGCTCGGCCCGACGGCCTGAGCCGGTGTTGCGCCGTTACCGGCGTCAGCGCACCTGGATCTCGACGCGCCGATTGCGCGCTTCGGCCACGCCCTCGGCGGTGGGCACCACGGGCTCGCGCTTGCCACGGCCGATGGCCACCACCTTGTCGACGGCAATGCCGCGCGCAACCAGTGCGCTCCGCACGACTTCGGCGCGCTGGCGCGAGAGCGGGTCGTTGACCGCGTCGCTGCCGACCTTGTCGGTGTGCCCGATGACCACCACGTCGGGCACCGGCCGCTTGGCGATCTCGGTGAACACGCGGTCGATGATGGCCTTGGACTCGGCCGTGAACTCGTCCTTGCCTTCGACGAAATACAGCGTGAACTGGGTCGGCGGCAGCGGCTGCGCCGCCAGCGCCGCGCCGAAATAGCTCTGCACTTCCTGGGCACTGGACTGATAGGCCTTGGGCCCGCCGCTGGTCAGGTTGGCCGCCGCATAGGGCTGGCTCAGCGGCACCGTGGCACCGCCTTGCGCAACCACCACCGCGGTCGCCTTGCCGTCCCGCTCGGGCAGCAAAACCACCGAGCCTTGCTTGGTAGCGCAGGCCGCCAGGAGGCCGACCAACAGCAGCAGCGCCACGCGGCGCAGCAGCTCAGTCATCGACAGCAACCACGAACTCGGTGCCGCGCACACCCAGCACCGCGGAAGGCGTGCGCACCGTCATCGCTTCGGGCGATTGCTTGGCAATCCGGCCCGAAACCACGGCCAGCGTGCCGCGGCGCAGCTGGCTGTCGAAGCGGCCCTGGCTGGTGGTCGGGTCGAACTCGAAGCGCTCCAGCGCCAGGATGCTGTTCGGGCCGGCCGAGAGCAGCGAGTTGTCGCGCATGGTCAGGCCGACCGAGCCATCGGCGCCTGTCTTCAACACATCAGACGCTTCGAGCAGCATCCCGACCTGGCCCGGCAGCACCTGGCCCTTGCGGTCGACAGAGACTTGGCCCTTGGCCGTCTTGATCTGGCCGATTTCGGCTTGGGCGGCGGTGAATGCCAGCCCCCATGCCAGCGAGGTCAACAGCCAGCGGCCCCAGCGGGCGGATTGCGAGTGCGTCATGGTTCTTCCTTACCGGTCCGACAGCGGGCCGGGCCGAAAGCTTACCTCGCTATGACTTGAGCCGGTAGCCGGTGCGAAAAATCCAGGCCACCACCATCAGCGAGACCCCCAGGAACAGGGTCGTCATGCCCAGGCTGAGTGCCAGGCTCACATCGGCCTGGCCGTAGAAGCTCCAGCGAAAGCCGCTGATGAGGTAGACGACGGGGTTGAACAGGGCCACCTGCTGCCAGAACGGCGGCAGCATGTCGATCGAGTAGAAGCTGCCGCCGAGGAAAGTGAGGGGCGTGACGATCAACATCGGCACCACCTGCAGCTTCTCGAAGCCGTCGGCCCAGATGCCGATGATGAAGCCCACCAAGCTGAAGGTGACGGACGTGAGCACCAGGAACAGCAGCATCCAGAACGGGTGCAGGATTTGCAGCGGCACGAACAGGCCGGCGGTGGCCAGGATGATCAGGCCCAGGATGATCGACTTGCTGGCCGCCGCGCCCACATAAGCCAGCAGGATCTCGGTGTAGGAGATCGGCGCCGACAGCAGCTCGTAGATCGTGCCGCTGAACTTGGGGAAGTAGATGCCGAAGGAGGCGTTGGAGATGCTCTGCGTCAGCAGCGACAACATGATCAGGCCCGGCACGATGAAAGCGCCGTAGCTGACGCCGCCCACCTCGGGGATGCGCGAGCCGATCGCCGCGCCGAAGACGATGAAGTACAGCGAGGTGGACAGCACCGGCGAGACGATGCTGCCCATCACCGTGCGCCAGGTGCGGGCCATCTCGAAGGCGTAGAGCGCGCGCACCGCGTAGAAGTTCATGGGGCTGGGCTCCGTTCCGATACCAGGCTGACGAAGATTTCTTCGAGCGAGCTCTCCGTGGTGTGCAGGTCCTTGAAAACGATACCGGCGTCGGCCAGGGTCTTCAACAACTCGACGATGCCGACACGTCCGCCCGCGGCGTCATAGGTATAGACGAGCTCGCGACCGCCCTGGCCCAGCACCAGCGGGTAGTCGGCCAGCGCGGGCGGCAGTTGCGCCAGCGGTTGCTGCAATTGCAGCGTCAACTGCTTGCGACCCAGCTTGGCCATCAGGGCGTCCTTGTCTTCCACGAGGATCAACTCGCCCTTGCTGATGATGCCGATGCGGTCGGCCATCTCCTGCGCTTCTTCGATGTAGTGGGTGGTCAGGATCACCGTCACGCCGGTCTCGCGCAGCCCGCGCACCAGCTGCCACATGTCGCGCCGCAGTTCGACATCGACGCCCGCGGTGGGTTCGTCGAGGAACAGGATGCGCGGCTCGTGCGACAGCGCCTTGGCGATCATCACGCGCCGTTTCATGCCGCCCGACAGGGTGCGCAGCATGTTGTCCTTCTTGTCCCACAGCGACAGTTCGCGCAGCACTTTCTCGATGTGGGCCGGGTTGGCGGGCTTGCCGAACAGGCCGCGGCTGAGCGTGACGGTCGCCCACACCGTCTCGAAGGCGTCCGTCGTCAGCTCCTGCGGCACCAAGCCGATCAGAGAGCGCGCGGCGCGGTAGTCGCGCACGTTGTCGTGGCCATCGACCGCCACCGTGCCGCTGCTGGCGGTGACGATGCCGCAGACGATGCTGATCAGCGTCGTCTTGCCCGCGCCGTTGGGGCCGAGCAGCGCGAAGATTTCGCCGCGTCGGATCTCCAGGTTGATGGCCTTCAGCGCATGAAAGCCGGAGGCGTAGGTCTTGGAGAGGTTCTTGACCGCGAGGATGGTCTGCATGGCCTGAGGATAGCGTGCGGTCGCTGGGGCAAAAGGGTTACTCCGCCTTGATCCCGTTGTCCCTCACCACCTTGGCCCAGACGTCGATCTGCCCTTCGATGAAGGCCTGCGCCACCTGCGCCGTGCCGGTGCGCACCTCGATGCCCTGGCCAGCGAGCTTGGCGGCGACATCGGGGGACTTCAGCGCGATGTTGATCTCGTCGTTCATGCGCTTGACGATCTCGGGCGGCGTCTTGGCCGGGGCCAGCACGGCCCACCAGGCCGGGGCGTCGAAGCCGCTGAATCCGGTCAGGCCGCTCTCGGCCACTGTCGGCACATCGGGCAGGTTGGCCGAGCGCTTGCTGGTGGTGACGGCCAGGGCGCGCAGGCGCTTGCTGTCCAGGTGCGGCTTGGTCAGGAACACCGAGCCGATCGACAGCGGCACGTGGCCGGCGATGGCGTCGTTCATCAGCGGGCCGCCGCCGCGGTAGGGCACGTGCACGAGATTGAGCTGGGCGTTCTTGGCCAGCAGGGTGATCGCCAGGTGGCCCAGGCTGCCCGAGCCGATGCTGCCGTAGCTCACACCTTGCGCGGTCTTGCCGGCGGCAACCACGTCGCCGAAGGTCTTGTACGGCGTGTCGGCATGTGTGGCCAGCACCATCGCGCCGGTGCCGATCAGGGCCACGGCTGCCAGGTCGCGTCGGGTGTCGAAGGGCAGGGCGGGGATCAGCGCCGGGTTGACGCCGTGGGTATCGAAGACCACCGCGAATGTGTAGCCGTCGGCCGGTGATGCGGCCACCAGGCCGGTGCCGATCGAGCCCGACGCGCCGCCTTTGTTGTCGACGACCACGGTCTGGCCGAGCTGCTGCTGCAACGCCGGCGCCAGGATGCGTGCCACCTGATCCACGGAGCCGCCGGGTGGGAACACCGCCACCAGCTTGATTGGTTGCTTGCTCGGCCAGGCCTGGGCCGAGGCCGTCGCGCTGAAGACCAGGGTGGCGGACAGCGTCAGGGCGAGGGCCCAAAAGCGGTCAGAGAGAGGCATGGAGAGAGGCATGGCGGTCTTTCGGCAGCGAGGTTGAAGAGACGGTCGAGATTGTCCTCCGCTGGCCATTCAGGCGCGAAAGGGGCGCGAGCTGCGCCAGGTGCGAGAAAAAGGGCGTGCCCTCGGGCAGGCTGCTGACTTACGTCACGCGCCCGGCTTCAGTCGGATGCCGGGCCTGCCGATACACCCGATGCACCCGACCCGCTGGAGAAGCCCATGACCGCGCCCGCCCTCAGTTCCAACTTCACGACCGCCAACCCGCATGCCTTGGCGACCATCCTGCAGGCCAGTCAGACACGCAGCATCATCGCCTCGCGTGACATTTTCGACATCTCGGGCACCAAGCTGTGGGCCCGTGACCAAGCGGTGTCGAGCGCCTTGCAGCGCAAGTTGCTCGACCGCCAGTTGCGCAACCCGCTCGAGAGTTGCCTGATGGCCGAAGACGGCGTCACCTCGCAGGGCCTGGTGCTGTGCACTGAGGCGCTGCTGGCGCGCGATACGCCGCTGGGCGATCTGGTGCGGCCGCAGGCGGCCAAGATTGCGCAGGAAGTCGCGTTCCTGCCGCTGCACTCGGTGGCACAACTGCTCCTCACCGCGGGCCAGGCGTCGCGGCCCGACTCCTTCGATCATGCAGTTCAAGGAATGGTGCTGGCCGGCGCCCTGATGATCCGGCAAGGGGGCTCGACGGCCGACTTGCGCGTGGCCATGCTGGCCGGCTTGCTGCACGACCTCGGCGAGATGTACATCGACCCGCGCTACGGTGAGGCCGATGCCGACCGCAGCCTCGATTTCCAGAGCTACCAGCACCTGGTGGTGCATCCGCATGTCGGCCAGCTGCTGCTAGCGCAGCTGACCAACTACCCGGCCGCCCTGTCGCGCGCCATTGGCGAGCACCATGAGCGCCTGGACGGTTCGGGCTACCCGCATGCCTTGGCGCGCGACGCGGTGTCGCCACTGGGCCGCATGCTCGCCGTCACCGAGGCCACTTTGGGCGTGCTGCGCAGCGAGCACCCGGAGCTCTCGCGTGTCAGCATCGCCCTGCGTGTGGTGCCCGGCGAGTTCGACCTGACCTGGGTCGGCCCGATCGCGGCCGCCGTGCATGGCCAGCCGCCCCTGCAAGGCCGGCTCGATGCGAGCGAGGTGCAAGTCCGGCTGGCGCGCTTGGATGCTGCGCTGCTGGCGGCTCAGCACCGCGCCACCGCGCTGCTGGTCAGCGCGGCGTCGCCGGCGCTCAAGGAAACCCTGAACCTGGCCCAGCATCTGCTCGGCCGCCTGCGCACCGGGTGGTACGCCAGCGGCTTGTGGAGCAGCGAAGCCGTGATGGCCGAGAGCGCTGCCGAAGTCGAGGCGATCGAGGACGAACTCTTCTTCCGCCTGAACGCGATCGAGCGTGCGGCCCTGCTTTGCGCTGGCGAGTTGCCGCCCGCTGATGCCGACCGCCTCGACCTGCTCTGCGACACGCTGCGTGCCGTCAGGCAGTAGACGTCAAGCCGGCAGCGACGTCGGCGTGCGGCGCAGCCGCCACAGCAGGAAGCCCACGATCGACAGATTGACCAGGTTCCAGCCGATGCCGTTGACGAAGGCGGCCTGGTAGGAGCCGGTGAGGTCGAAGACCTTGCCCGACATCCAGCCGCCCAGGGCCATGCCGAACAGCGTGGCCATCAGCACCGTGCCCACGCGCGCGCCGGCTTCGGCCGGCGGAAAGTACTCGCGCACGATGATGGCGTAGCTGGGCACGATGCCGCCCTGGAACAGGCCGAAGAGGGCCGAGACCAGATACAGCGATACCAGGCCATCGAAGGGCAGGAACAGCACCAGGGCCGTGGTTTGCAGCACCGACCCGAGCAGCAGGGTGCGCAGGCCGCCGATTCGGTCGCAGATGAGGCCCGACACCAGCCGGCTGATGATGCCGCAGACCAGCATCAGCGACAGCATCTCGGCGCCGCGCGCCGCGCCGAAACCCAGATCGCTGCAATAGGCCACGATGTGCACCTGCGGCATCGCCATCGCCACGCAGCAGGCTACGCCGGCTGCGCAGAGCAGCGCCTGGGCCTGATTCAGGCTCAGGCCGAAGGGCCGCGTCGACGGCACCGCGGCCAGACCCCTGCGCTGCAGCGGTGCCGCCGCCACGCGCGCGACCGGCGGCCGCGGCCGCATCGCCAGTGCCAACAGTGCCATGGCCAGCGAACAGAAGATGCCCAGGCCGATGTAGGTCGAGCGCCAACCCACGGTCTCGACAAAGTGCTGCACGATCGGCGGCCACACGGTGCCGGCCACATAGTTGCCGCTGGCGCACACCGCCACCGCGATGCCGCGCCGGCGCACGAACCAGAGCGAGGTGTCGGCCAGCAGCGGCGCATAAGTGGCCGCGCTGCCCAACAGGCCGAGCAAGAGGCCGTGCGCCAGTGCAAATCCGAGCAGACTGCTCGACAGGCCTGCGGCGACGAAACCAACACCGAGCCCGCTGGCGCCCACCAGCAGCGGCAGCATCACGCCGAAGCGGTCGGCCAGCCTGCCCATCAGGATGCCGCCGAAGCCGAAGCCGATCATCAACAGCGTGTAGGGCAGCGACGCATCGGCGCGCGCCACGCCGAACTCGGCCTGCACCGCGGGCAGTACGACGGAGACGATGTACATCACGCCGCTGCCCACAGTCATCAGCGCCAGCGTGAGGGCCAGGCGCGTCCAGGCGTAGCGCGAATCGGCTTCGTGCAGGATGTTCGTCATCGTGGGATTGTCGGCGCAAGGCCGCACAATTGCGCGATCCCTATGCGGGTCCTGCCATCCCTCGAAGCGCCCGATGAAGACCCTCCGTGACCTGAACGCACCGCCGTTTGTGGCGGGCCGCGTCGAAGCCATCATCGTTCGCGCGGCACCGCGCGATCCGGCGCGCCGCATCGATGCCACCGTGGCCCAAGCCGGCATCGGCCTGGCCGATGACCGCCTGGGCCGTCGCGGCGAGGCCGAACTGTCGACGCGCCAGGTCACCCTGATCCAGCAGGAGCACCTGGCGGTGATCGCGGCGCTGGCGCGTGTCGATGCGGTCGATCCCGTCGGTTTGCGCCGCAACCTGGTGGTCTCGGGCATTAACCTGCTGGCGCTGAAGAATGCGAAGCTGCAAGTGGGCGAAGCGCTGCTCGAGATCGTCGGCCCCTGCCAGCCCTGCTCGCGGATGGAAGCGACGATCGGGCCCGGTGGCTACGCGGCCATGCGTGGGCATGGTGGCATGACGGCGCGCGTGCTTGGCACCGGCGCGATCCGGGTGGGGGACTCGGTGCGTGCGGTGACTTAGGCCTGGCCGGGGCGCGCATGCAATGGCCGGGTGGACGACGACAGCAGCCTGAAAGCAGCGTTACCCCTGAGCGGTTTCGTACCGCAAGAGCTAGAAGAACTGGATGCTGTTCAGCGGTCGTTCCTTCCCGCGCGTACGTTAGCCGCGCCGGCCGGGGCCACCGGGCGCCCGCCTCCGCGAAGGTCGTCCGCCCTGGGCTGCGCCCAGGGCTCCCCCTTGATTTCGCTGCGGCGGGCACCTGGCGGCCCCGGCCTCGAGTCTCGGCACGCCTCCACCCGCGAACAGCCCAGGCCTGTCGGATCAGGACGGCGGGGCGCTCTGCGCAGCGAAATCAAGGAGGAGAGGCGGGCGCAGCCCGTCTCGGGGGACATTCGCGGAGCAGAGCGCCCCGCCGTCCTGATCTCGCGCAGCCGTTCGCGTGCGCGGGCGAACGTTTGAAATGGATCGATTCGGTTCAGACGCGTCGAGTGCGCCCAACCCAGTAGGGGTCACGCAGCTTGCGCTTGAAGATCTTGCCGGTGTCTTCGCGTGGCAGGGCTTCGTGCAGGGTGATCACCTTGGGCACCTTGTAGCCGCTGATGCGTTCGCGCAGCCAGGCGCCAATGCCTTGCGCCGTCAGTGATGCGCCGGGGGACGGTTGCACCGCCGCCGCCAGGGCCTCGCCGAATTCGTCGTCGGGGATGCCGAACACGGCGCAGTCGGCCACACCCGGCAGGGTCTGCAGAACGTGTTCGATCTCGACCGGGTAGATGTTGACGCCGCCGCTGATCACCATGTCGGCCAGGCGGTCGACGATGAAGAGAAAGCCGTCCTCATCCAGGTAGCCCACATCGCCCATCGTCTTCAGGCCACCACGCTCCATGTTGGCCCGCGACGCCGGGTTGCCGATGTAGCTGAAGTCTGGCGAGGCCGGCTGATCGACATAGATCAGGCCAGCGCTGCCTGCCGGTTGTTCGGTGCCTTGCTCATCCAGGATCTTCATCATCACGCCCGGCATCGGTGGGCCCGCGGCCCCGGGCTTGCGCAGCGCCTGCTCACTCGTCAGCAAGGTCATGTAGCCCAGCTCACTCGCGCCGTAGCATTCATGGATCACCGGGCCCCACCACTCGATCATCGCCCGCTTGATGTCCGGGGCGCAGGGGCTGCCGGTGGACGACACGAAGCGCATGGAGCTGAGGTCGTACTTCGCCCGCACCTCGGCCGGCAGCGCCAACATGCGCACGTACATGGTGGGCACCAGGTAGGCGTGGGTCAGTCGGTGTTGCTGAATCAGCTGCAGCGTTCGCTCAGCGTCGAAGCGTTCCTCGACAAAGAGGGTGCCGCCGTCCTGCGCGATGCCCAGGGCGTAGCCGTTGGGCGCGCTGTGATACCAGGGCGCGTTCAACAACGCTCGCATGCCGGGCTCGGCGCCGTATGCCATGCGGCGCATCGCGGCGGCAGCCACAGCCTGTTGCGGCGTGAACGCCTGGCGCACGATGCCCTTGGGCCGCCCGGTGGTGCCCGAGGTGTAGAACATGGCCCCCCGTGGCGCAGCCGCGGGCTCGGCGAGTGGCGCCGACGCCTCGCGCACGGGCTCCCAGGCTGGCAGGCCCGGCACCGGGCCGCGCACCGACCACACCCGGGTGTCACCCCAGTCCAGAGAAGACAGCGGCGCCAACAGTGCCGCGTCTGCGATCAGCACCTTGGCGCCGCTGTTCTGCAGGATGTACTGCACCTCATCGACCTTGAAGTGCCAGTTCACCGGGCACCACTGGGCGCCCAGGTGGCGCGTGGCGAGCATGAGCTCGATCGCCTCGGGGCCATTGCGCAGGAGCAGCGCCACCACGTCACCATCGCCCACGCCGGCGGCCTTCAGGGCCGCAGCGGACCGCAGCACGCTGTTGTCGAAGGCCTCAGGCGGGATGACCTGGGATTGGAAGACGAGGGTGGGGTGCATGCCGGCGGCGCGCTACGCGGCTTCAGTCCAACTTGATGCCCAGATCCACCGCCACCTTGATCCACACCGGCACATCACGCGCCCAGTCGGCACGCGTCTCCGCCAAGTTCTTGGGTTTGCTGGGAATGGCAAAGGTTTCACGCAACTGAGCCGCACGCGCGGTGTTCGCGCCTTCCACCGCCACCTGCGACAAGGCTCGCAACACCGCTTCCGGCGTGCCTGCGGGCGCCGTCAAGGGCAGGCCCCCTTCGAGCTGCACCAGGCGGCCGGCAACGCCCTGCTCGATCAGCGTGGGCACGTCCGGCAGCTTGGGGCTGCGGTAGGTGCCGGTCACGCCGATGGCCTTGACACCGCGCGTGGCCACGGTGGCAAACGACTGGTAGCTGCCAATGGCCACCTGCAAGTTGCCCGAAGCCAGGTCAATCCACATGGGCGATTCGCCGCGGTAGTTCACCGTGACGATCTTGGTGCCTTCGATTCGATTGGCCTGGTCGGCCACCATTTGGGGGTAGGCGCCTGGCGCGTAGCTGCCCATGTTGGTGTTGTTGGCCTTGGCATAGGCCACCAGCTCGCGGTAGTTGTTGATGCCCAGCTTCTCGGGCACGCCCATCACCAAGGGGCCGGACGGGAAAAATGCCACCGGCACGATGTCCTTGTCGAGGTTGTAGGGCAGCTTGGTGTACAGCACGCGGCTTTGCCAGACCATGCCCGACGTGGTCATCAGGAGCGTATAGCCGTCGGGCGCCGACTTGGCCACCGCGTCGATGGCGATGATGCCGCCGGCACCGGGTTTGTTGTCGACCAGCGCCGTGACACCGAACTTGGCAGTCAGGTGCTCGGCGTAGAGCCGGGCATAGGCGTCGGTCAGGCCGCCAGGCGCAAAGGCCACCACGATGCGGATGGTCTTGTCGGGCCAGGCGCCTGCGCTGCGTGAAGCCGGTTTGATCTCGCTCGTTTGTGCTCGCGCCGTGGGCAGGGCCAACGCTGCAGCCGTGGCACCGGCCCAAGTGAGCAACTGGCGGCGAGAGCGGGCGTCATGGCGGTTCATGATGTCTCCAGGTTGTTCTTCTTGCGTCGTCCGCGGTGATGGTGCTGGACAAGCCAAGACTTGCCAACAGGTGGATGCCCCAGGCCAGGCGTCGCACAATGGGCCACCTTCCTCACGCTGCCGAGGCAACCCATGGCCGCCGCTTCTGCCCACCCCCTCACATCGCAGATCATCGCGACCGAAGCGCAACTGCGCACACTCATCGGTGAACCTGCCGAGCTGACCTGCGCCAAGATCAGTGATCGCCTGAATGCGATGACGCGCCTGTTCATAGAGCGATCGCCCTTCGTCTGCATCGCCACCAGCGATCCAGTGGGCAACTGCGATCTGAGCCCGCGCGGCGATCCCGCGGGCTTCGTGCGAATCCTCGACGAGCGCACCTTGCTCCTGCCCGAGCGCCCCGGCAACCGGCTGGCGGACTCACTGCGCAACCTGCTGGCCAACCCGCACATCGGCCTGCTCTTCATCGTGCCGGGCGCCACCGACACGTTTCGCGTCAACGGCCGTGCAACGATCACCACCGACAAGGCCTTGCTGGCCCCCAGTGCCGTCGAAGGCAAGCTGCCCTTGCTGGGCATCCTGGTCGATATCGACGAGGCTTACACCCAGTGCTCCAAGGCCCTGCTGCGCTCGCACCTGTGGGATCCAGAGCGTTTCATCGACCCCGGCACGATGCCGACCGGTGGCCAGGTGCACCGGGCCATCCAGGGCGAGGCGTTCGACGCAGAGCAGTACGACCAGGAGCGCGCGGAGCGCTACCGTCGCCGCATGGGCTTCTACTGATGGCGGATCGCGAGCCGGGTCCCGCCGCCATGACTCCGTTGGACCCCGCCACCGCCATCGAGAGTTGGCACGCCCACGTCTACTTCGATGCTTCTACCCGCGACGCGGCCGTGGCGTTGCGCGACGTCATCGTCGCAGCGCTGGCCGGGCGCATGGCGATGGGCCACTTTCACGAGCAGCCGGTCGGCCCGCATCCGTTCGGCAGCTACCAGCTGGCCTTCGCGCCGGCGCAGTTCGCCGCGGTGGTGGGCTGGCTCACACTCAACCGCGGCGCGCTGGACGTGTTCGTGCACCCGAACACCGGTGACGACTTGGCGGACCACCGCGACCGCGCGCTGTGGCTGGGCCGCTCGCATGCGCTGAACCTGGCGGCGCTCGACGCTTGAACGCCGCTGTCGACAGATGGGCCCTGTGTTGGGCTGCGGCCACCCTGCCGAGGCTCGCGTTGGCTGCGGACGCCCACGTCGCCGAGCTCGAACAACGCCTGACACGCAGCGGCCCCGATTCGGTCAACGCGCACCTGAGCGAGCCGGCAGGCGCGGCGTCGATGGCGCGCTTGAATCGCCAGACGGCGGCGTGCGATCTGCAGGCGGTGAGTTTGACCATTCGCCTGGCCCGCGGCGCGAACGTGCAGGCGGTTCAGGCGCATGAGGAGTCGCTGCGCGTGGCCACCGGCCGCTGCGCGCGCTTCGTCCTGGCGCTGGCCTTGGCCGCCGACATCCCCAAGGTCTGTGCCTCACAGGCCGCATGGAGTGCGGCGCAGACGGCGCGCGAGCTGCGCCGCCGCATCGCCGACATCGAGGCCGACAAGCTACTGCGCGGCACCGCGCAGGGCCAGGCCTGCCGGGTCGCCTACCTGGACGAACTCAAGAACACGCGGGTGACGATGCGAGTCGCCTCGCCACTCCCCGCGGCCCGCGCGCCGTAACGCAACGCTCTCGCGTTCCGCCGCGCGCCGCGCAGCGGCGCACGATCAAGCGCGTGCGGCGCGGCGGCTCACGTTCAAGCGCGTACGGCGCGCTTGACGGCCTTCTTGGCAGCAACGCCGGTGCGGCGGGCCTGGGCCAGCGGGGCCTTGGCGGCTTGCGCGGCGCGCTTGACCACACGGCGCGGAGCGCCGGCGGCCTTGCGCGCTGCACTGCGCACCGGGCGTGCGCCGGCGGCGTCGGCCAGTGCAACAGCACTGGCGGCCAGCTTGCCCGAGATCGCCAACGCCACCTTGGCGCTCGGCAGGGTCAGGCGGGCCGCGGTCTGCAGGCCATTGGCCACGACCGGGCTGTCGACCTTCGCCGCGAAGCGGGCCAGCTTGTGGACCTGGGTGCCCGCGGTGGCGGCGCCGAACTCGATCGCCGACGTGGCGCGCGCGGCGCCCTGATCCACGCCCTGGATGACAACCTGGGTCACGTTGCCGCGCACGTTGTTCATGATCTCGGTGGCGCGCGGTGCCAGCTTGGCGGTGCGCGGATAGACACGCTGCTCCAGCGCACCGTTGACGGCGCCGATCAGACGACGGCTGCCCGAACGGCAGGCCAGCACGCCCTGCGTGGCGGCGTGCCGGTAGTTCTCGAGGGTTTCCAGCGTGACGTGACTGAGATATTGAGCGCTCATGGTTCTTGGCTTCCTTGCGTTGTGATGAAGATCATCGGGTGGCGCGAGTGTTGCCGCAGACGCCTAGAGGGCGATACCCAATACGGCCTGTTTCGCTAGAGAGTGATCCCCACAAACCGGGCTACCGAGCCGGTGCAGGCACAGCACGCATACTCCCCCACCAACACCACCGAAAGACGCACCATGTCCAATGCCACCAACGCCAGCCGCCATCGCGCGCGCCTTCACATCCTGCGCGACCGCCTGCAGCGCGCCGAGCGCGACTTGAAGCGCGGGATCGCGGGCGCCAAGGAACGCGTCGCGGCCCACAGTGCCAAGCGGGCGAAGTACCGCGCCGAGAACCCCTAGGCGGGCTTCACCAGCGCGCGCGCCCGCGCTGCCGCCTCAGATCATCGCCAACGCGGTCTTGCTCTGCGGCGGCGGAAACAAGGCGTCGAGGCCGCTCAGCACTTCGGCGCTGAGCGCGGCCTGACCCGCGGCGAAGTTGTCGCGCAGGTGCTGCGGCTTCAGCGCCTTCGGGATGGCCACCACGCCCGGCTGGGCCAGCGCCCAGGCCAGCGCGAGCTGCGCCGCCGTGAGGTCGAGCGGCGCCGCCATCGCCGCCAAACCCGGGTGCCGCGCCAGCGTGCCCTGGTCGATCGGGCTGTAGGCCATCAGTGGCGTCGTGTGCCGGCGCAGCCAGGGCAGCAGGCTGTGCTCGGGGCCGCGCTCGCTGAGCGAGAAATACACCTGGTTGGCAGCGCAGTCGGGCGCGACGGCCATCAGCTCGTCCATGTCATCGACATCGAAATTGCTCACGCCCCAGTGCCTGATGCGGCCGGAACGTTGCAGCGCGTGCATCGCATCGGCCGTGTCGGATAGCGCGTGTTCGCCGCGCCAGTGCAGCAAGTACAGGTCGATGCGGTCCAGGCCGAGCCGCTTGCAGCTGCGTTCGCATGCAGCGACGGTGCCCTGGCGGCTGGCGTTTTGGGGGTAGACCTTGCTGACGACGAACAACTCGTCGCGCCGCACCGCGCCGGCGCGCAGGGCCTCCGTGACCGCTTGGCCGACCACTTCCTCGGCGCCGCCCTCGCCGTACATCTCGGCCGTGTCGATCAGCCGGTAGCCGAGTTCGATGGCGCTGCGCACCGCAGCCACTTCGGAGGCGCGGTTGCTGCGCGACTCGCCCATGCGCCAGGTGCCCAGGCCGAGGCCGGGGAGGGGGGTGCCGTCGGGCAGTGACAAGGTCTTCATGGAAGGGCAAAGGGCAGGGAGTGGCGGCAGGCAGCGACTACCATTGCCGGTACTGCCGTCAATGGCTCATGCCCAGGAGTTTGCTATGAGTTCAGCCCCGACCCGTGTTGCCCGTCTTGCGGGCGTCATCCTCGCCCTGTTCATGTCCGGCGCCCTGCAAGCCCAGGCCGTGCGCGTGGGCTCCAAGATCGACACCGAAGGCTCGCTGCTCGGCAACCTGATCGTGCAGGTGCTCGAGGCCGGCGGCGTGAAGACCGAGAACAAGCTGCAGCTCGGCAACACCAAGATCGTGCGCGGCGCGCTGGTGGCCGGCGAGATCGACCTCTACCCCGAATACACCGGCAACGGTGCCTTCTTTCATGCGGACGAGAAGAACCCGGCCTGGAAGGGCCTGGCCAGCGGCTACGAGCGCATCAAGGCGCTGGATGCCGAGAAGCACAAGCTGGTCTGGCTGACGCCCTCGCCGGCCAACAACACCTGGGCCATCGCGATTCGCAAGGACGTCGCCGGCGCGCAGAAGTTGAAGTCGCTCGATGACTTTGGCCGCTGGGTCACAGCCGGCGGCAAGATCAAGCTTGCCGCTTCGGCCGAGTTCGTCGAGCGGCCTGACGCGCTGCCGGCGTTTCAGACGGCCTACGGCTTCAAGCTGACGCAGGCCCAGTTGCTGGTGCTGGCCGGCGGCGACACCGCGGCCACCATCAAGGCCGCGGCCGAACAGACTTCGGGCGTCAATGCCGCCATGGCCTACGGCACCGACGGCCCCGTGGCTGCTTTGGGCCTGGTGATCCTGGACGACAGCAAGGGCGTTCAGCCGGTGTATGCGCCGGCCGCCGTGGTACGTGCCGAGGTCTTGGCCAAGCAGCCGAAGATTGCCACCCTGCTGGCGCCGCTGTTCAAGACCCTCGACACCGCCACGCTGCAAGGCCTGAACGCAAAGATTGCGCTCGAAGGCCAGGACGCGAAGAAGGTCGCGGCGGACTACTTGAAGGTCAAGGGCCTCGTCAAGTGAGCTGGGCGCCCGCGCCTGCGCCGGTGCGGGTGCTGGGCGGGCGCGGCGACGTCGGGGTTCACAACCGGGTGCTGGCACTGCTGTTGCTTGGCGTCCTGGGCGCTGCGCTGGGGCTGGCCTTCCTCAGCGTTGCACCGAATCGGCTGGTGTCGGGCACAGGCCTGGGCTTGGGCGCATTGCTGGGCCCGGCCGAGGGGGTGCTGGGGCTGCCGCTGGCGGGCCTGGTCCTGGCAGTGTTCGCGCCGCCTTCGCGCGCCATCCATGCCGCGGTGGTGTTCGCCGCAGCCCTGCTGCTCGCTGGGTTGGTGTGGCTGGCCGGCGCCGAGGCGGCGCGGCTGTCGGCCGAGTCACCGGGGCTCACACGCGTATCGCTCGGTGGCGGCTTCTGGGCCGTGGCGCTGCTGGTCTGGCTGATGGCCGCCGACGCCCTGCAACGGCTGGGCCTGCCCCTGATGCAGCGCGCGGTGGTCCACTTGGCGGTGCTGCTGCCGCTGGGCGTGCTGCTCGGTGCGGGCGCGCTGGACTCGCTCTCGCTGCTCAAGGAGTACGCCAACCGCGACGATGTGTTTCGCGCCGCTGGTCTGCGCCACTTGCAGATCGTGGCCGCCACGTTGCTGCCGGCCCTGCTGATCGGCGTGCCGCTGGGCGTGGCCGCGGCGCGCAGCGAGCGGCTCGCAACGCCCTTGTTTGCGCTGCTCAACGTGATTCAGACGCTGCCGTCGATAGCGCTCTTCGCGCTGCTCATCGCGCCCCTGAGCAGCCTGGCGGTGATGCTGCCGGGCTGGGGCATCCGCGGCATCGGCCTGTTGCCGGCGGTGATTGCACTCACCCTCTACGCGCTCTTGCCCATCGTGCACGGCACCGCTGCGGGCCTGCGCCAGGTGCCGGCCGGGGCGGTGGCGGCGGCCACCGGCATGGGGATGACGGCAGGCCAGGTCTTCTGGCGGGTCGAGGTGCCGCTGGCCTGGCCTGTGCTGCTGTCGGGGCTGCGTGTGACCACGGTGCAGGTCGTCGGCCTGGCCGTGGTGGCGGCACTGATCGGCGCCGGCGGCTTCGGTGCCCTGGTGTTCCAGGGCCTGGCCAGCAGCGCGCTCGACCTGGTGATGCTTGGGGTGCTGCCCGTGGTGGCGCTGGCCATCGTTGCCGACGCCGGCTTCGAGCTGCTCACAGCCGCGCTCAGAGGCCCGCAACCATGATCGAGCTGCAAGCCGTCGGCAAGGCCTATGGCAACACGCAGGCGGTCGATGGGGTCTCGCTGAGCATCGAGCGTGGCGAGTTCGTGGTCTTGATCGGACCCTCGGGCTCGGGCAAATCGACGCTGCTGAAGATGATCAACCGCCTGGTCGAGCATGACCGCGGCCAGATCCTGTTCAAGGGCGAAGAGATCCGCTCGTTCCGGCCCGAGGACATCCGTCGGCGCATGGGCTACGCGATCCAGTTGACGGGCCTGTTCCCGCACTGGAGCGTGGCGCGCAACATCGCCACGGTGCCCGAGCTGCTGGGCTGGCCCGCGGCGCGCATCGCGGCCCGCGTCGATGAACTGCTGGCCCTGCTCGGCCTCGACCCACCGGCCTACCGTGGCCGCTACCCGCACCAGTTGTCGGGCGGACAGCAACAGCGCGCGGGCGTGGCGCGCGCGCTCGCGGCCGACCCCGAGGCGTTGTTGATGGACGAGCCCTTCGGCGCGCTCGACCCGATCACGCGGCTGACGCTGCAGGGCGAGCTGGCGCGCATCCACCGCGCCTCGGGCAAGACCATCGTTCTGGTCACGCATGACATCGACGAGGCGCTGCGTCTGGCCACGCGCATCGTGCTGCTCGACCGCGGCCGCATCGTGCAGGCCGGCACGCCGGCGCAGCTGCTGTCGCAGCCGGTGAACGATTTCGTCAGCGACTTCATCGGCCGCAGCGACCTGGGCCTGAAGTTGCTCGGTCTGCAGACCGCGGCTGAGAGCATGCGTGCGGGCGATCCCGACGGGGTGATCGCGGGCGAGGCGATCGCCGCGACGCTGAGCCTGCGCGATGCCCTGTCGATCTTTGTCGAGCGGCATGTCGATCGCTTGCCGGTGGCGGACGCACAAGGCCGTGTGGTCGGCTCGCTGCACTTCGCTGATCTGCTGGCGCGCCGGCCATGACCTTGCCACAGAGCACAGCGTTGCGGGACCCGCTGCTCTGGGGCGCTGCGTTGCTGGCGCTGCTGGTGTTGGGCCTGCCGTTCTCGAAGCCGCTGTTCGCGGCGCTGTTCCCGGCGCTGGACCGGCCGCTCTACGAACAAGACAGCTTCGCGGCGCTGCTGGGGGCGCATGCCGGCATCGTGGCGCTGTCGAGCGCTGCGGCGGCCTGGATCGGCATCGCCGCGGGCGTGTTGGTCACGCGTGTCGGCGGGCGCGAGTTTCGCCCGCTGGTCGAAACACTGGTGGCCATCGGCCAGACCGTGCCGCCGGTGGCGGTGCTGGCCATTGCCGTGCCGCTGATCGGGTTTGGCGCCTGGCCGGCGTTGATCGCCTTGGCCTTGTACGGCCTGCTGCCCATCGTCCGCGCCACCATCGCCGGCCTCGAGTCGGTGCCCCAGGCGGCGCTCGAAGCGGCCGACGGTGCGGGCATGACGGCCTTGCAGCGCCTCTGGCGCGTCGAGTTGCCGCTGGCGCTGCCGGTGCTGCTGGCGGGCGTGCGCACCTCGGTGATCATCAACATCGGCACCGCCACCATCGCCTCGACGGTGGGCGCCAAGACCCTGGGCTCGCCGATCATCGTTGGCCTGTCGGGCTTCAACACCGCCTACGTGATCCAGGGCGCCTTGGTGGTCGGCCTGCTGGCCGTCGTTACCGACCTGGCGTTCGCGCGCGCCGGTCGCCGGCTCGTGCGCTGGCAGCGCGCCTGAGCCGCCGCGCCCGACCTAAACTGCGCAACCCTGGCTGCCTCCACCGCGATTGCTCGCTCCATGGCCCGCAAACCTGCTCTGGTTCCCGCGCCTGCCAATGACGCTGCGACTGCGCCGGCCGCGACCACGCGCGCCAGCGCGGTCTACGCTCAGTTGCGCGCCGACATCGCGCACGGCGTGCTCGAGCCCGGCAGCAAGCTGCGGGTCGAGGCCATGGGCCAGCGCTACGGCGTCGGCGCCAGCCCACTGCGCGAGGCGCTGTCGCGCTTGTCGGCCGAAGGCCTCGTCGATCGTACCGACCAACGCGGTTTCAGCGTCGCTGCGCTGAAGTGGGACGAGTTGCCGACCCTGACGCACAACCGCGTGCAGCTCGAGAGCCTGGCGCTGCGCGAGTCGATTGGCGCGCGCGACGCGGCCTGGGAAGACCAACTGGTGCTGCTGGTGCACCGCCTGTCGCGCACGCCGCGCTCCTTGTCCGACAAGGTGTACCAGCCCAACCCGGCCTGGGAAGCGCTGCACCGCGAGTTTCACCGCGCTTTGCTGGCGCGCTGCCCTTCACGCTGGCTGCGCGGCTTTTGCGACACCCTGGCGGAGGAGGCTTACCGCTTTAGACAGGTTGCCGCCGGCAAGAGTTTTTCGAAGCGCAATGAACACGCCGAGCATGTGGCGATGTTCGAAGCCGCGATCGCAGGCGATGCCGACCAGGCCGTGCGCTTGCTGACCGAGCACTACACCAAGACGTCGACTCTGGTGGCCACGCAGGCACGCAAGCGCATGGCGTCCTGAGCCAAGGGCCACGGCGTGGTGGGCCATGTGCGCCCGGACTGTGCGCACCGTTGCGGCCCGACGCGCGACGGCACCGATGCGGGACAGTCGTCAGCCGGGCGGTCGCCGGCCGGCGACCAGGCGATCAGACGATCTTCACGCTCAGCCGGGGCAGCCGGTCGATGTGGCACTCGATGACATCGCCGCGCACAACGGGGCCGACGTTCTCGGGCGTGCCGGAGTAGACGATGTCGCCGGGCATCAGCTCGAAGGCTTCCGATAACTTGCTGATCTGTTCGGCCACGCTCCAGATCATCTGGTTCAGGTTCGCGTTCTGCTTGGTCACGCCATTCACCTTCAACCAGATGCCACCGGCAGCGAAAGGGCCGGTCTGGCTGGCCAGGTGAAGGGGGCCGATGGGTGCGCTGCTGTCGAAGCTCTTGCCGATTTCCCAAGGCTTCTTCTCGTCGCCCATGGCGCGTTGCAAGTCGCGCCGCGTCATGTCCAGGCCCAGCGCATAGGCATAGACGTGATCGAGGGCAGAGGCCATGGCGATGTTGCGGCCGCCCTTGTGCAGTGCTGCGACGAGCTCCACCTCGTAGTGGTAGTTCTTCGTGAGCGTCGGATAGGGGTGATCGGCCACGGTGCCGGGCGCCACGTACTGGATCGCGTCGGTGGGCTTCTGGAAGAAGAAGGGCGGCTCGCGATCCGGGTTCGAGCCCATCTCGATGGCGTGCGCGCGGTAATTGCGACCGATGCAGTAGATGCGGCGAACTGGAAACATCAGCTCACTGCCGACGATCGGCAGGTGGGTGGCCGGGACGTTGAACGGCGTCTTCACGCCCTGTTGCGCGGTGCCCGGCAAGGCGCAGCCAGCAACCGCGCCAACGGCCATCGTGGCCGAGGTGTTGAGCATTGATCGACGGTCCATCGGTGTCTCCTGGTGAATGGTTTCGGCGTGCGCGCGGCTGCGGCGCCTACTCGGCCTTGGCGCCTGAGTCTTTGACGGCCTTGGCCCACTTCGGGATCTCGCTGCGCAGGTAGGCCGCGAACTCGGCTGGCGTGTTGCGGCGGGAACTCAAGCCCTGCTCGGCGAACTTCGCCGCCACGTCGGGCGCTTCCATCGCCTTGTTGATCTCGGCATTCAGGCGCGCCACGACGGCTGGCGGCGTGCCCGCCGGCGCGAAGAAGGCGAACCAGGTCAGGTCGTCGAAATCGCTGAAGCCCGACTCGTTCATCGTCGGCACGTCGGGCAGAGCCGGCGAGCGCTGCGCGCTGGTCACGGCCAGTGCGCGCAGCTTGCCCGCCTTGATTTGCGGCACGGCCGGCGGCATCGAGGTGCTCGAGGCCTGGGTGTGGCCTGCGACGACCGCGCCGATGGCTGCTGCGGGCTGGTATGGCACATGCGTGATGTCAATGCCCGAGGCCATCTTCACGCGCTCCATCGACAGATGCGTCGTGGTGCCGATGCCCGACGAAGCGTAGGACAGCTTTTCCTTCTTGGCGTAGGCGATCAGTTCCTTGATGTTGTTGACCGGCACCGCGGGATGGACGGTGATGATGTTCGGTGTGCTCGGCCCCAGCGCCACGGGCGCAAAGTCCAGCAGCGGGTCATAGCCGGCATTCGGATACAGGCTCGGATTGACGGCGTAGGCCACGCTGACGACCAGGATGTTGTAGCCGTCGGGCGCCGCGCGCTTGATGAGTTGTGCGCCGATGTTGCCGCCTGCGCCCGGCTTGTTCTCGATCACCACCGTCTGGCCGAGCGATTCCGACACCTTCTGGCCCACGGTTCTGGCCACGATGTCGGTGGAGCTGCCCGGCGCGAAGGCGACGGTGAAGGTGATCGGCTTGGCTTTGGGCCAGTCTTGTGCCACGGCGGGTGCGACAGCCAAGGCGGCCAGGGCGGCGGTCAGGAAGTGGGTTCTGAACATCGGTGTCTCCGGTCGTTGTTGGGTCTGTGCTTCAAGCCTGCGGTCTCAGCACGAGGTCGGTATGCAATACGAGGCATTGATCGCCGGGCAAACCCAGGCGGGCCGCGGCAGCAGCGTCGGTTTCGGCGCGGTAGTGGCCGATCAGGGTCTCGCGCACACCGAAGACGGCGTCGCTGTCGAGGTAGGGGTCTTCGGCATCGAACAGCTCCGTGACCAGGGTGCGGTGGCCCGGCGCGCTGACGATCAGATGCACATGCGCCGCGCGCCAGCCGTCTCGTCGGGCGGGGGCCACGATGTCATGCCAGACGGGTCCGTCGGTGGGGATCTGGTAGGGCCGCGGCCGGATCGTGGCGATCTCCCAGGCGCCGCTGGCGTCGACCTTCAACTGGCAGCGCAGGTTGTCCTGCGGCTGCGCCGGGTCGAGCTGCCAGTACAGGCCGTTGTCGGCGTTCTGCCAGAAGTCGATGGTCGCTTCAGGCAGCGCTTGGCCCTGCACACTGAGCACCCGACCTCGCAGCAGCACGCGCTCGCCGCTGTTGCTGCCGATCAAGTTGGCCGGGTTACCCATCCACGGCGAGCCCACAGTGTGGAATGGGCCCAGGACGCTGCCCGGCGTGGTGCCGGGTGAACTGGCCAGCAGGTCGACCAGGCTGGACAGGCCCAGCACATCCGACAACAAGGAAAACTCGCTGCGTGTGTCGCTGCTGATGTCGCCGGTGCGGTGCAGGAAAGCCAGGGCCGCGCGCCACTCGGCGTGGGTCAGGTTCACGGCCCGGGCATAGGCGTGCAGGTGGCGCACCAGTTGCTGCAGCAGTTCACGCTGGCGGGCGTCGGGCTGACCGGCCAGGCTGGCGCTGGCCACGTCGGTGATGTTGTCCAGTCGCAGGTCGCGCATGGTGGTGCAACGCTCAGGCGGTCACGGGGTTGCTGAGCACGCCGATGCCCTCGACCTCGACCTCGATGGTGTCGCCGGCCTTCATCCACACCGGCGGCGCGCGCGCGTAGCCCACGCCACCCGGCGTGCCCATCACGACCACGTCGCCGGGCTCGAGCGTGAGCGACTCCGACAAGAGGGCGATGGTGCGGGCGACGCCGAAGGCCATGTCGGCCGTGTTCGCACTCTGCATCACCTCGCCGTTCAGCCGCGACTGGATGCGCAGCCCCACACAGCCTGGCGGCAACTCGTCGGCGCTGACCAGGCACGGTCCGAACGCGCCGGTGTCGTCGAAGTTCTTGCCGATCGTCCATTGCGTCGTCTTGCGCTGGTAGTCGCGCAGCGTGGCGTCGTTGAAGCAGGCGTAGCCGAAGACGCTATTCAACGCGTTCGCCTCATTGACGAAGCGAGCGCGCCGCCCGATGACGACCGCCAGCTCGGCTTCAAAGTCGAGCTTGCTGGAGACGCTCGGCACTTGCAGCGGGGCGCCGTGCGCGAGCAGCGAGGTGGCGCAACGCAAGAACATCGCCGGGTAGTCGCCGATCGCGTTGCCACCCTCTTTGGCGTGGTCGATGTAGTTCACGCCCAGACAGATGATCTTGCCCGGCCGCGGCACCACCGGCAGCAGCGACAGCGCGTGCAGCGGTGTCGGCGCCAGGGTGGCGGCGCGCTGCACCATTTGCGCCGCCAAGCCCGGGTCGCTGGCGCAGGCCAGGATCAGGCCGAGGAGGTCAGTGGCCGGCGGCAGTCCCAGGCGATGCCCTTCGACCGCACCGCCCGCCACCTGTACGGCCCAGGCTGCACCGTCATCGGCGCGATAGCTCAGCAGTCTCATCGAGGCTCCACGGTTCAGCGTCGTCGTACGTTAATCGGTAAAACCATAGTCTTGTCGGATAATCGATAAAACAAAGTCCGGAGTTTCCCGCAGTGACCGCCCCCGATTTGACCGCCGACCCAGCCACTGTGACGGCGCTTGCCGAGCGTCTCTTCCGCCAGGCCCGCACGCACGGCCACTGGCTGCCGCAGCCGGTGCCGACCGCGCTCTTGCACGAGATGGTGGCACTGATGCAACTGGCGCCGACCTCGATGAACACGCAGCCGCTGCGTATCCAGTTCGTGGTGTCCGCGGCCGCCAAGGAGCGCCTGGTGGCTTGCGTCAACCCGGGCAATGTGGCCAAGACCCGCAGCGCTCCGGTGGTTGCCATCCTGGGCCATGACCTGGATTTCCCGGATCTGCTGCCGCGCCTGTTCGCCCACAAGGCCGACGCGCGCAGCTACTACCAGGGCAAGCCCGAGTTCACGGCCGCCACGGCGCTGCGCAATGGCAGTCTGCAAGGCGCCTTCCTGATGCTGGCTGCACGTTGGCTGGGCCTGGACTGCGGGCCGATGTCGGGCTTCGACGCCGCGGCAGTCGACCAGGCCTTCTGGGCTGGGACCCGCGTGCAGACCAACTTTCTCTGCAACCTGGGTTACGGCGACAGCTCCCAGCTCAAGCCGCGGCCGTCGCGCCTGGCCTTCGACGAGGTTTGCCAGATCGTCTGATCCATCGCGCGCGCACGCTGGCTGCCTCGGCGCTGCAAGCCTCCAACACAGCTGCACAATGCCCGCAACGCGTCGGCCACGGCGCCGTGTGCTGTCCAGACGCTGACAAGTCGCCTGGCGCAATACCCGGACTGCCGCGTGCCAGTTCGCGACGTCCCGTGCAAAGGAGTTGCCCGTGAAAGCTGATCTGCGCGCCGAGAGCTTCGTGATCGACATGGGCCCACGGCCGTCGTTGCCCATCGTGGGCAGCGAGCTTCGGTTTCCGGTGGGCCGCATCTACTGCGTCGGCCGCAACTACGCCGACCATGCGCGCGAGATGGGACACGATCCGGACCGCGAGCCGCCGTTCTTCTTCATGAAGCCGGCCAACGCCATCGTGCAGAACGACTCGACCCTCGCCTACCCGGTCGGCACGTCCGACTGCCACCACGAGATCGAACTCGTTGTGGCGATTGGCACCGGCGGCAGCAATATCGCCCCTGAGAACGCACTGGAGCACGTGTGGGGCTACGGCGTGGGCCTCGACATGACGCGGCGAGACGTGCAAGGCCAAGCCAAGAAGATGGGCCGCCCTTGGGAAATGGGCAAGGCCTTCGACGAGTCCGCACCCATGACTGCGCTCTCACCGGCTGCCAGCATCGGCCACCCGGCCCAAGGCGCGATCTGGCTGAAGATCAATGGTGAGATGCGTCAGCAGGGCGATCTGGCCCTGCAGATATGGAACGTGCAGGAGCAGATTGCCTGCTTGTCGAACCTCGTCACCTTGCAGCCGGGCGACCTGATCATGACCGGCACCCCGGCCGGTGTGGGCCCGGTGCACCGGGGCGACAAGCTCGAAGGGCACGTGGACGGTGTCGGCGACTTGCGCATCACCTACGCAGCGTGAACCGACGGCGCTGAACCGCAGCAGGATGCGGGCGCCGCGGCGCTAGCCGCGCACCGAGGACAGGGCGGCGTTGAAGGTCGTGCTCGGCCGCATCACGGCCCCGCATTTGTCGGGGTCAGGGAAGTAGTAGCCGCCGATGTCGACCGGGTGCCCCTGCACCGCAGCGAACTCGGCGACGATGGTCTTTTCATTGGCGCTGAGCGTTTTGGCCAGCGGTGCGAACTGCGCCTGCAGCGCGAGGTCGTCGGTCTGCTCGGCCAGTGCCTGGGCCCAGTACATGGCGAGGTAGAACTGGCTGCCCCGGTTGTCGAGCTTGCCGGTGGTGGGCGAGGGCGACTTGTTGTTGTCCAGGAGCATGCCGGTGGCGGCGTCCAGGGTCTTGGCCAGGACCTTGGCCTTGTTGTTGCCGGTCTTGATGCCGAGTTCTTCCAGTGAGGCCGCCAGCGCGAGGAACTCACCGAGCGAATCCCAGCGCAGGTGATTCTCTTCGACCAGTTGCTTCACATGCTTGGGTGCCGAACCGCCAGCGCCGGTCTCGTACATGCCGCCCCCGGCCATCAGGGGCACGATGGACAGCATCTTGGCGCTGGTGCCCAGCTCCATGATCGGAAACAGGTCGGTGAGGTAGTCGCGCAGGATGTTGCCTGTCACCGAGATGGTGTCCAGGCCACGCGCCACGCGCTCCAGCGTGTAGCGCATGGCGCGCACCTGCGACATGATCTGTATGTCCAGGCCCTGGGTGTCGTGGTCCTTCAGGTAGGTCTGTACCTTCTTGATCACTTCGTTCTCATGGGGGCGATACGGGTCGAGCCAGAAGATGGCGGGCATGCCGGAGTTGCGCGCCCGCGTGACGGCCAGCTTGACCCAGTCGCGGATCGGCGCGTCCTTCACCTGGCACATGCGCCAGATGTCGCCCGCCTCGACGTGCTGCACCAACAGCACCTCGCCGCTGTCGATGTCGACGATGCGGGCTTCGCCGTCCTCGCTGACCTCGAAGGTCTTGTCGTGCGAGCCGTACTCCTCGGCCTTCTGCGCCATCAGGCCGACGTTGGGCACCGTGCCCATGGTCACCGGGTCGAAGTTGCCGTTGGTCTTGCAGAAGTTGATCACCTCCTGGTAGATGCGTGCAAACGTGCTCTCGGGGATCACCGCCTTGGTGTCTTTCGGGCGGCCGTCGGCGCCCCACATCTTGCCGCCGATGCGGATCATGGCCGGCATCGAGGCATCGACGATCACGTCGTTGGGCGCATGCAGATTCGTGATGCCCTTGGCCGAGTCGACCATGGCCAACTCCGGCCGGTGCTCGTGGCAGGCGTGCAAGTCGCGTTCGATCTGTTCGCGCTGGGATCCCGGCAGCGTGGCGATCTTCTCCTCGAGGTTGACCATGCCGTTGTTGACGTTCACCCCGAGTTGATCGAACAGCTTGCCGTGTTTCTCGAAGGCCTCCTTGTAGAAGATGCGCACGGCATGGCCGAAGACGATGGGGTGCGAGACCTTCATCATCGTGGCCTTGACGTGCAGCGACAGCATCACGCCCGTCTTCCGCGCGTCTTCCATTTCGCGCTCGTAGAACTCGCACAGCGCCTTCTTGCTCATGAACATGCTGTCGATGATCTCGCCGGCCAGCAGTGCCACCTTGGGTTTGAGCACCAGGGTCTTGCCGTTTTTGGCGAGCAGTTCCATCCTGACGTTGCGCGCCTTGTCGATGGTCATCGACTTTTCGCCATGGTAGAAATCGCCGACCTTCATGGTCGCCACGTGCGTGCGCGAGGCCTGGCTCCATTCACCCATCGAGTGCGGGTTCTTGCGCGCGTAGGCCTTGACCGCCAGCGGCGCCCGGCGATCCGAGTTGCCTTCGCGCAGCACCGGGTTGACGGCGCTGCCCAGCACCTTGGAGTAGCGCGCGTTGATCGCTTTCTCTTCGTCCGAGCTCGGGTTCTCGGGCAGATCGGGCAGCTGGTAGCCCTTGGCCTGCAACTCCTTGATCGCACCAGCCAACTGGTGCACGGCGGCGCTGATGTTGGGCAGCTTGATGATGTTCGTGTCGGCCAGGTGCGTCAGGCGGCCGAGCTCACCCAGGTTGTCGGGCACCTTCTGTGCGTCGGTCAGGTGCTCCGGGAACTCGGCCAGGATCCGCGCTGCGACCGAGATGTCGCTCGTGGCGACGTTGATGCCGGCGGGTGCCGCGAAAGCGCGGATGATCGGCAAGAAGGCATAGGTCGCCAGCAGCGGCGCCTCATCGGTGAGCGTGTAGATGATCGTGGGCTGCTTCGTCGTCATGGCTTGATCTCCGCGGATTGGATTCCGGTGCTAGTGTCGTCGGTCGGCGCTGGCTCCCGACCATGGCGTATTTTCACTTGTCGGTATCCTCGGCAATGTGCGCGGGGGCGGTTTCAAAGCCCAAGTGCAACGATGGGTTGAACATCGATCTGGTGTTTGAAGCAATGCTCGAAGAACACCTGGGCGGGTGTGTGCCAGCCCAGCGTTTTTCGAGGCCGGGTGTTCAGGCTCCATGCGATGTGATCG
>JANNFB010000302.1:0-5642 GCA_031379365.1 Burkholderiales bacterium | reverse complement strand
CTCAGCGGCGATCTTGTTGCACCAGGGCGTGATGACCTGCACCGAGGCCATCGCCTGCGGGTTCCAGATGTGGTGGAACTTGAGCGTCACTTCCTGCGCGGCGGCGGGCAGGGCCAAGGCGGCTGCGGCCAGGGCCAGCAGGGTGCGGATGGGGGATGTCATGGTCGGTCTCCTGAACAAGTCGGTGTGTCGTGGCGCGAAGGCTCAGCCCCAAACTTCGGCGGCGGTCTCGACCACCAATCGCAATTTGGCACGTTGGGCTTCGACTGCGATGTTATTGCCATGCACCGTAGAGGAAAACCCGCACTGCGGGCTCAGGGCCAGTTGGTCGAGCGGGGCGAACTTGGCGGCCTCGTCGATGCGGCGCTTGAGATCGTCCTTGCTTTCCATCTCGCCGAACTTGGTCGTCACCAGACCGAGCACCACGATCTTGCCTTTGGGCAGGAAGCGCAGCGGGCGGAAGTCACCGCTGCGGGCGTCGTCGTACTCCATGAAGTAGGCGTCGAGCTTCATCTCCGAGAGCAGGGCCTCGGCCACGGGTTCGTAGTTGCCGGCCGCCGCATGCGTGCTCTTGAAGTTGCCGCGACACAGGTGCATGGCCAGGGCCATGCCCGGCGGCTTGCGGGCCACCACCTTGTTGATGAAGGCGGCGTAGCGGTGCGGCAGCTCGTTGGGGTCGTCGCCACGCGAACGTGCGGCCTCGCGCATGGTCTCGTCGCACAGGTAGGCCATGTTGGTGTCGTCCATCTGCACATAGCGGCAGCCGGCGTTGTAGAGCGAGCGCAGTTCCTCGCCATAGGCCTCCGCGACGTCGTCGTAGAACGCGGGCTCCAACTCTGGGTAGTGGGTCTTGCTGATGCCGGCGCGCCCACCGCGAAAGTGCAGCATCGTCGGCGACGGGATCGTCACCTTGGGCGTGCCGGTCTGGCTCACTTGGCGCTTGAGGAACTCGAAGTCGGCGCGCTGGATGTCTTTGACGTGCTGCACCTTGCCCACCACGCGCATCGCCGGCGGCGCCAGCTCTTCGCTGCCGTCGGCTTTCTTGATCAGCACCGGCACATCGCACTTGACACCGCCGAGTTGCTCGAGGAAGTCGATGTGGAAGTAGGTGCGGCGGAACTCGCCGTCGGTGATGCTCTGCAAGCCCACGTCCTGCTGGAACTTGACGATCTCGGCAATGGCCTTGTCTTCGACCGCGCGCAACTGCTGGGCGGTGATCTCGCCCTTGGCTTTCTGCTCGCGGGCGTCGAGCAGGAACTTGGGGCGCAGGAAGCTGCCGACGTGGTCGGCGCGGTAGGGTGGGGCGGTGCGTGCGGTCATCGGGGGCTCCTGGTCGCGATACTGAGGGATCGCCAGAGGCGCAGCGTAGGGGCAAACCGCAGCAGCGTCGTGCGGACATCGCCCTGCGGGCCACGGCGCACCGTCACTGGTTTGTCACTTTGCCGCCTTATCCTTCGACAAAGATAGAAATGTGGCCCGCTGGGCCTCTTGACCGAGCCCAAACGGAGTGGACATGAGAGTTGGTATCAACGGCATGGGCCGCATCGGCCGCCTGGCACTGCGCGCGGCCCTGGGCGCCGCCGCGCGACCGGCGGACGACCCGCGCGGTGCCAACCGCCTGGAAGTGGTGCACCTGAACGAACTCAAGGGCGGTGCGGCAGCCACCGCCCACCTGCTGGCTTTCGACAGCGTGCAGGGCCGTTGGCGCGCCGACATCGCGGCGCAAGGCGATCACTCCATCCACATCGACGGCCGTCCGCTGGCTTTCTCGTCGCATGCCGCCGCGGCCGAGATCCCGTGGGGCGACCTGGATGTCGATCTGGTGCTGGAGTGCACCGGCAAGTTCCTCACGCCCGAGACCCTTCAAGGCCACCTCGACCGCGGCGCCAAGCGCGTCATCGTGGCTGCGCCGGTGAAGGTCGCTCATGACCCCAATGCGGTTCTGAACATCGTCGTCGGTGTCAACCACCACCTCTACGACCCCGCGCAGCACCGCATCGTCACGGCTGCGTCCTGCACCACCAACTGCCTGGCGCCGGTGGTCAAGGTGGTGCACGAAGCCCTCGGCATCCGCCACGGCCAGATCACAACGATCCACGACCCGACCAACACCAACCTGATGGTCGATGCGCCGCACAAGGACCTGCGCCGCGCGCGCAGTGCCATGCTCAGCCTGGCACCGACCACCACCGGCAGTGCCACCGCCATTGCCCTGATCTACCCCGAACTCAAGGGCAAGCTCAACGGCCACGCCGTGCGCGCCCCGGTGCTCAACGCCTCCTTGACCGATTGCGTGTTCGAACTCCAGCGCGAGACCAGCGCTGAGGAAGTGAACCGCTTGTTCGCTGCCGCAGCGAAGGGCGCGCTGGCCGGCATCCTCGGGTACGAGGAGCGCCCTCTGGTCAGTGCCGACTATGCCGGTGACACGCGCTCCGCCATCGTCGATGCGCTGTCCACCCTGGTCACCGACGGCACCATGCTCAAGGTGTACGCCTGGTACGACAACGAGATGGGGTATGCCTGCCGCATGGTCGACCTGGCCTGCCACATGGAGAGCCATGGACTCTGACCCCACAGGCCACGCGCGCGCGGGCCGAGCGCCGGGCCACTCCCAGGCCGACCCGCATCCCCTCGGGGGATCGTCCAGCGTACCCGACGGGCGTGGGGCGAGAAACTACGCCATCGTCACGGCCGCCTACTGGGGCTTCACGCTCACCGACGGCGCACTGCGCATGCTGGTGTTGCTGCACTTCTACCGGCTGGGCTACTCGCCCTTCACGCTGGCCTTCCTGTTCCTGCTCTACGAGGCCATGGGCGTGGTCGCCAACCTGATCGGCGGCTGGCTGGCCACGCGCTATGGCATCCAGCGCATGCTGACGGTGGGGCTGGTCACGCAGATCACCGGCTTCCTGCTCCTTTCGCAGCTGTCGCCCGACTGGACGGCGGCGATGTCGGTGGCCTGGGTCGTGCTGGCGCAAGGCGTGTGCGGCGTTGCAAAAGACCTCACCAAGACGGCGAGCAAGTCCGCCATCAAGCTCACGGCCAGCACGGCGTCAGGCCAGCTCTTCAAGTGGGTGGCCTGGTTCACCGGCAGCAAGAACGCCATGAAGGGCGTGGGCTTCTTCCTTGGCGGTCTGCTGCTCGACCGGCTCGGCTTCCAGGTCTCGCTGTGGGCCATGGCCGGGCTGTTGGCACTGGTGCTCGCCGGCGTCGTGTTCTTCGTGCCGCCCTTGATGGGCAAGGCCAAGGCCTCGAAGTCAGCGAAGGAGCTGTTCGCCAAGAACCGCGCCATCAACCTGCTTGCCGCCGCCCGCGTGGTTCTGTTCGGTGCGCGCGATGTGTGGTTCGTCGTCGGCGTGCCGGTGTTCCTGTATGCCTCGGGCTGGACCTTCACCATGGTGGGCGGCTTCCTGGCGGCGTGGACCATCGGCTACGGCCTGGTGCAGGCGCTGGCCCCGGCGCTGGTGAAGCGCAGCCCAGACGGGCTGAGCACCGAGGTGCCGGCCGCACGGCTGTGGTCGGCGTTGCTGGCCGTCGTGCCGATCGCCCTGGCCGTTGCCTTCGCGATGAACGTACCGCACCTGGAGTGGGTCGTGGTTGGCGGCCTCGCGGTCTTCGGGTTTGCCTTCGCCGTCAACTCCTCGGTGCACTCCTACCTGATCCTGGCCTATGCCGGATCGGAGAAGGCTGCCGAGGACGTCGGCTTCTACTACGCGGCCAACGCACTCGGCCGTTTCTTCGGGACGCTGTTGTCAGGCCTGCTGTACCAATGGGGCGGGCTGCTGTTCTCGCTCAGTGGTTCCGCCGCCATGCTGGCCGCCTGCTGGCTCATTACCCTGGCCTTACCCACCCGGCTGGCCTTGCCACGGAGCGCCTGATGGACGAAACCACCGCCGTCGCCGCCCTGGCCGCCCTGGCGCAGGGCATGCGCTTGCGAGTCTTTCGCGCCCTGGTCGGCGCCGGGCCGCAAGGGCTGACCCCCGGGGCCTTGTCGGCCATGCTCGACGTGCCGGCGTCGACACTCTCCTTTCACCTGAAAGAGTTGCTGCACTCTGGCCTGGTGTCGCAAGAGCGTGACGGCAGGCACCTGATTTACCGGCCTTCGATCGACCAGATGAATGCACTGCTGGGTTACCTGACGGCGCATTGCTGCCAAGGGGCCGATGGCCTGTCGGTGGGATGCGTGGTCGGCACCTCGAGCGCCTAGCCAGCGCTGGCGCGGCCGGCCCACCAGGCGATGGCGGGGGCTGTTCAGGCACCGGGTCGCAGGCCTCTGAGGGCGACAATCGCGCGATGCGCTCAGCGTCCACCCACCGCATTGTCGCCGCCAACGACCACCGCGTGCCCGCGCCCTTCCGTAGTTTTGCAGTGCGCAGCGACGAACCTGGCCATGCCTGGGATGCCCGCGCGCCTTATGGCCGTGTGCATGTCCTTAGCACGACCTTCCTCGACGCGGCATCGCTGGCCAGCTTGACGGACGAAGGCTACTCGCGCGTGCGCCTCGAAGCCTTTTCCGACATCGACTACGCCAACACGACCTTGGCCGACTTGGCTGCTGCCGCGCTCGGCGTGGACGACCTCGTCGGGCACATCGCAGCCGCACTGCAGCTGACGGGTGTGCTGGGAAACGAGCCGGCCGCCTACCGCGCCAGCGTCGCGGCCCGCATCGATTACCTGGCTTCTTGCGGCGCCGGCTTTCACAACGACGTCAGCAGGCACTGGTCACGTTGCCTGTTCTGGGTGCTGGCACTCGACGCCGCCGATATCGAGTTCGTGATGCCGCACGCCGGCGTGCGCCAGCGCGTTGCGCCGGGCGACCTGCTGGTGTTCGACCCGGCGATGGCACATGGCCTGTGCCGCCCTGGCGATCAGGGCCAGGCCTTGGCGACGTCGTTCGAAGACGCGCGGCATCGCCGTCAGCTCTTTCTCACCGGTGAGCTGCTGCTTGCCGATGCGCAGTGGGCGGCCCTGGGATCACCGTGGCTGCCGGTGGAGGTGCACGCCGAGCGGGGCGCGCTCGACCTGATGGTGGCGGAGTTCGACGAGCGCAGCGGCGCCATCAAGCGCCTGCGCGCCTTGCGCGAGGGCATGCAGCGCAGCATCTGCCACGTCGACGAGGCGCCGGCCTGAGGCTTGACGAGGAACCAAGCGCTATTGGCAGCGAGAGACTCGGCTCGGCAAACGTGGGGCGCATCGTCGATCAGCGCAACAGCGTGGCATGCGTGCATCCCAAGTTCATGCACAGCAGTTGCTTCCATCTTCCGCTGCAGCAGTGGCTCGAGCGAATGCACTGACCCGGTCGCGTCAGGGGCGGCAATGGGCCACAGAGTTGACGCGTGGGCGGCACATGCAGATGTGCTGCAAATGGCCCATTGCAGACCTTGGTGTGTATCCACTGTTTCGTGCTGGCATGGGCGCGAGCAAGGCGGCGGGCGCGGCCTGTGCGGGGCTCAAACGGCTGGCCCTTCGCTGCGCTGCGGGTGCCCTGCGATGCTCGGCCGGCCGGCCCCGTTGCAGAACTCCCGCCGTTCGCTGCGCTCACTGTGGTCGGACAGCTGCAACGAGTCAGTGCACGAAGCGCGCGGGTACGCGCGCGGCCGGCCAGCCTGCGCTTCTCGGCGGCGCCGATTCGCCCCGCCCAG
>JANNFB010000085.1:0-29659 GCA_031379365.1 Burkholderiales bacterium | reverse complement strand
ACGGCGGCCCAGATTTCGGGGTCGATGTGGGCAAGGGTGTACTGGCTGCGGTCAAACATGGAGGCAGTCCTCTTCAGGGTGAAGGGCCATCGCGGCGATCCGGCGTGCGGATCAGACGGAGGGCTGCCCAGGCGAACGGCTGACGCGTCCCTGGCCGCGCTTGTTTTCGCGCCAGGGCCGCCTGCACTTCCCGGTGGTAAGCCCACCTCGGGCGGCAGACACCGCCCTATCGCCAGTTGCGCAGGCCTCCAGTGTAGCGGCTGCGCCGCTTGATCAACTCGATCAGCTCAGCGCGGCCAGCTGCTCGCTGGCCTTGGCCCGGGTGGGTGGCTCGCCCTGCGCCGCCTCGGCGGCCGGCTCATTGCCGGGCACGGCCCGCGCCGGCGCGGCGGCGGCCTGCGGCACATTGATCGACACGGCTTTGCCGGCAGCAACGTGGCGCAGGTTCGCCTGCTCATTCAGCACCTTGTTGGCATAGCCGCCGTCTTCCGGCAGGTTGCCGGCGCCCACATAGAAGCGCAGACCGCCCTCCAGGCTGCCCGCGCGCGCAATGCACTCCTTGAGCACCTGCACCCCGACACGCAGATTGGTCAGCGGGTCGAACGCGGCATGGTTGCCGCCGAAGGCCACGTACTTGTCGTCGTGCACGCGGGTCATCACCTGCATCAGACCCTGGGCTCCGACCGTGCTCTGCGCAAACGGGTTGAAGCTGGACTCGATGGCCATGATGGCCAGGATCAGGGTCGGATCGAGCTGGGCACGTTGGCCGACGGCCCAGGCCTCTTGAACCAGGCGGCTGATCGGCTCCGGCGCCACCTTGTAGCGCCTGGACAGCCATTGCGCCACTGCCGCCTGTTGGCGGTTGAGCTCGCGCGGGTCGACCGCGGTCGCCCGGCTGACGGCATCAGGCTCGGCCATCGCGGGCAGCAGGTTGCCGTCGCGCTCGGCGCGGGCTTCGCTGCGCTCTTGCAGCCAGCCCAGGGCGTACTTCTCCACGCCATGGCGAATGTCGGGCTGGCCGCCCACGAAGAACAGCACCGTCAGCACCACCAGCCCAATGAAGGCCAGGCCGTTATGGCTGACTTCGAGCAAACCGTTGGCCACGTCGCGGCCGAACACAGCGCATGCCTTGCGAGTGGATCGGAGCATTGCCAGTGTTTTCACGTCGTTCCCTTTCGAACTGCTGCCGGCGCGGACCTGCTCCGTCTTCGAAGCTGGCCGAGTGCGGCAGTGATAATCGTTGGCGGCGTTGCATGGACCTGGCACTCTGTCACGGATGGTCCTCGAAACGCCGCTCGGAAGAGCGGGTTAACCCTGAATTTCTCAGGACGGCCAAATTCTAGGAAGCCGCGTAATAACCGGTCAAGCATTTGTAAACCTATAGCTAGCTTCAACTTGATATATGCAATACCGTGATTTACGTGACTTCATGCGCCAGCTGGAGGCCATCGGCGAACTGAAGCGCGTCGCAGAGCCTGTGTCGGCGCGGCTTGAGATGACAGCGCTCGCTGACCGCGTGCTGCGTGCCGGCGGCCCGGCGATGCTGGTTGAACATCCAGTGGGTTACAAAATTCCTGCCCTCATCAACCTCTTCGGTACCCCGAACCGGGTGGCGCTGGGCATGGGCGCCGAGGGCCTGGGTGGCCTGCGCGATGTGGGCCGGGTGCTGGCCAGCCTGAAGGAGCCGGAGCCGCCGCGGGGCCTGAAGGACGCCGGCCGCCTGCTGCAGATGGTCAAGGCGCTGTGGGACATGAAGCCCGCGAAGGTGCGCCAGCCCCCCTGCCAGGAGGTGGTGCTGGAGGGTGCCAACGTCGATCTGGGCCAGTTGCCGGTGCAGACCTGCTGGCCAGACGACGCCGGGGCCCTGATCACCTGGGGCCTGACCATCACGCGCGGCCCCCAAAGCGTGCCAATGCCGCGGCTGCGCCAAAACCTGGGCATCTACCGCCAGCAAGTGATCGGTCGCCGCGAGGTGATCATGCGCTGGCTGGCCCACCGCGGTGGAGCGCTCGATTTCCGCGACTTTGCGCGTGCCAATCCGGGCCAGCCCTTCCCCATCGTGGTTGCCCTGGGCGCCGACCCGGCCACCATCCTGGGCGCCGTGACACCGGTGCCCGACACGTTGTCGGAGTACCAGTTCGCCGGCCTGCTGCGCGGCAGCCGCACCGAGGTGGCCGACACAGGCGTCGGCGAAGGGGCGCTCAGGTTGCAGGCCCCAGCCAGCGCCGAGTTCGTGCTGGAAGGCCACATTCCGACCGCCCCCCCCGGCTTTGCAGGAGAGAGCGAGTTGGGCGTCAAGCTCAAGGAGCACGGCGGCTACCTGCAGGCCCTCGAAGGCCCGTTCGGTGACCACACCGGGTATTACAACGAGCAGGCTTGGTTCCCCGTCTTTCGCATCGACCGCATCACGCACCGCCGCGACCCGGTCTACCACTCCACCTACACCGGCAAGCCGCCCGACGAGCCGGCCATCCTGGGCGTGGCGCTGAACGAGGTGTTCGTGCCGATCCTGCAGAAGCAGTTTCCCGAGATCGTCGACTTCTACCTGCCGCCTGAAGGCTGCAGCTACCGCATGGCGGTGATCTCGATCAAGAAGGCCTACCCGGGGCACGCCAAGCGCGTGATGTTCGGCGTCTGGAGCTTCCTGCGCCAGTTCATGTACACCAAGTTCATCGTCGTCACCGACGACGACGTGAACATCCGCGACTGGCAGGAAGTGATTTGGGCCATCACGACGCGGGTCGATCCAGTGCGCGACACCACCTTGGTCGACCAGACCCCCATCGACTACCTCGACTTCGCCTCGCCGGTCAGCGGCCTGGGCGGCAAGATGGGCATCGATGCCACCAACAAGTGGCCCGGGGAGACGACGCGCGAGTGGGGCCGCACGATCACCATGCCCGCCGAGGTGACGCAAAAGGTGTCGGCGCTGTTCGACGCTGTGATGCGCACTGAGCGCAACTGACGCCGGGCAACCCTGGCGAAGGCAATGGCCATCGCGGTGGCGATTGCCGCGATTGTCTTGCCCCCTCAGGCGGGCAGGCATATCGTGGGTTTGCCTGACCTGTCAGGCAAACCCAGTGGTGCAGTCTCTGCGCCCAAGGAGCCCGGGACCACTCTCTCCCGAGCCCCGAACGGTGGCGTCAGCCACCCGACCCCTCCCACCTCGGTGTGGAGGGGTTTCGCTCTTTTGGGGGCAGGGTTCAGCCTTCAGGCGCCCAACCACCAGCCGATCTTTTCACGCAGCACAGCACGCACCAGCAGGAACCCTTCTGAGGAGGGCACCCAGCGCAAGGTCGGGCGCTCGATGCGCGAGGCCAGCCCCATCGGCGCAGGCACCAGCTCCCAGGTCGCGCCGACGCGCGTCGCTGCATCGCGGAAGGCACGCAGTGCACGCGGCATGTGCCAGCCATGCGTGACCACCACCACGTGCTCGATCTTGTTCTCCTTGAGCACCGTCGCTGCGAACTGCGCGTTCTCGCGCGTGTCCCGCGACCGGCTCTCGACCCAGCGCAGCGGCCGGCCGAACTCGCGCGCCGCGATCTCGGCGGCCACCTCGGCCTCGGAAGCGCCGGGCTGCGACGCATGACCCAGCCCGCCGCTGAACATCAAGGGCGCGCCGGTCTGCCGGCCGAGCCAGATGCCGAAGCGCAGGCGCTCCAGCGCCAATGGGCTCAGGCTGGCCACGCCGTACTCGGGTGCGCTCGCCTCACGCCCGCCGCCGAGCACCACCACCGCCACCGACTGGTGCGCGCCCATGTCACGGCGCAAGCTGGCCATGCGTTCGACCGACAGCACGGGCGGCGGCGACAACAGCGTGGCTTGCAGCCACTCGCCAACCGCACTGCAGGCGCTGAGCCAGAGGCCCGCCGTGGCCAGAATCACCACGAGCCAGCCCCAGCCGCGGCGCCAGAGGATCAGGCGCGCGCCAACCACGCTCGCCAGCAAGAGGGGCACCGGCGGCAGCAGCAGGCTGCTGAGCACCGGCTTCCACGATTCGATGCCGAGCATCAGGAACAGATCATTCACGGGTCACAAGCGACTTCAAAGCGCATCCGATTGTGCCGCAGCGGTAGGAGCCGATTGCCATCCCCCCGGGCCTGCGGCAGGATCGGCCGATGCCCGAAACTCCCGCCATGACGCCCCGCCATTGGCCTCGCCCGCTTCGCTGGTTTGGCATCGCCGTCGCCGCTCTGCTGGGGCTGTGGGTCATCGCCTGGCTGGCCGTGCCGCCACTGCTCAAGTCGCAGGGCGAGCAGCGCCTGTCCAGCCTGCTCGGGCGCCAGGTGAGCATCGGCCGGGTGGACTTTTCGCCCTGGTCGCTGGCGCTGACGGTCGAGCAGTTGCGCATTGCGGCCGCCCCCGGCGACACCAGCCGCGAGCCCCTGTTCAGCGTCGAGCGGCTACACGTGAACGCAGACATGCAGTCGCTGCTGCGGCTGGCCCCGGTGATCGAGGCCATCGATGTCGAGGGCCCGAAGTTGCGCGTCGCCCGCCTGGCCGACGGGCGCTACGACATCGACGATCTGCTGGTCCGCTTCAAGCCCGACCCGGCTGCGCCAGCTGACTCGGCGCCAGCGCGCTTTGCCCTCTACAACCTTCGCCTGACGGGCGGCAGCGTCGAGTTCGACGACCGACCGGTGCAGCGCCAGCACCGTGTGTCTGCGCTGCAACTGTCCCTGCCCTTCCTGTCCAACCTGCCTGCCGACGTGGCGGTGAACGTCGAGCCGCGCCTGGCCTTCACGCTCGACGGCGCGGCCTTCGACAGCGGCGCCCAGGCCAAGCCCTTCGCACAGGACCGCGCGGCACAGCTCGAGCTGCGCATCAGCGACCTCGACCTCGCCGGCTGGCTGCCCTACCTGCCCGCAGGCCTGCCTGTGCGCCCCAGTCGCGGCGTGTTCGCCAGCCAACTGCAGCTCCAGTTCGCCTTGCCGCCGGGCGGCGCGGCGCAGGTGTCGATCAAGGGCCAGGCATTGCTGCGCGATGTTGCGCTGGTCGGCGGTCCCGCGCGGGGCGAGCCCCTCGCGAGCTGGAAGTTGCTGCAGATCGGGCTGCTCGACGTGCAACCGTTGGCGCAACGCATCGCCCTGGGCGCCATCACGCTGGATGGCGCGCAGTTCGCGCTGCGGCGTGCGGCCAACGGCACCCTGAACCTGCTGCCCGCAAACTCACCGCAAGCCACGGGCAAGCGTCCGCTGGCCGCGGCGCCTGCCGCCAGTGCCGCAGCGGGGGGCGTGACCAAGCCACGGTGGCAAGTCGGTGTGGAGCAGGTGGCGCTGACCAACGCGCGCATCGATTGGCAGGACGCCACGACGCAGCCGGCCGCAGCGTTGCGCGTCGATGCCCTCGACCTGTCGCTGCACAAGCTGCGCTGGCCCTTCGACACGCCTGCCGCGGTCAAGCTGGCCGGCCGCATCGGCCCCCTCGATGGCAACGACGCGGCAGCCTTCAGCATGCAGGGCGAAGGCACCGACCAAGCCGCCCGGGCCACCATGGACCTTCAGCCCTTCGAGCTGCGCTGGCTTGCGCCCTACGTGGCGCAGTCGCTCGCCCCCGCGCTGGCCGGCCGCCTGAGCCTGGCGGCGACGCTCGACTGGGCAGGCGGCGCGACGCCACGTCTGGCGTTCTCGCAGGTCAGCGCAACGGCGACCGATCTGCGCCTGACAGAACCCAGTGCCCGTGATGCCCAGGGCGGCGTGCGCAAGGCGGCGGCGGCTACTCCTGTCGTCTCGATCGCTTCGCTTTCGGTGAATGACAGCAGCGCAGACCTGGTCGGGCAACGCGTTGTGATCGGCGCACTCACGCTCGAGCGCCCCGCCGTGCGCATCAGTCGCAACAGCGAAGGCCAGTGGAATGCGCTGTCTTGGGCCCGCCCAGCACCGCCGGGGCCACCGAACGCCAAGACAGGCGACCCCTCGCCGTGGCAGGTGCAACTGGGCCAGGCCCGGGTGACTGCCGGTGAGCTGCGCTTGCGCGACGACCGCCCGAGTGAGGCCGGGACGGTGTTCGAACCGGTGAGGCTGCTGGCGTCCGGCATCAACGCCAGCCTCAGCGGCCTGAACTGGCCCGGCGCCGGCTTCGCGCGCACGCAATTGCAATTGCGGCTGGCCGAAGACGTCGCGGAGGCCCAACCGGCCGGCAAGGCGGCTGCCAAGACCAAGGACCGGTTGGGCCAGATCGAGTGGACTGGACAACTCGCCACCGCGCCGCTGCAGGCCCGCGGCGCGCTGCGCATCGAGCGTGCACCGGTGCACTTGTTCGAACCCTACTTTGGCGGTGGCTTGAACATCGACCTGTTGCGCGCTGAAGCCAGTTGGCGTGGTGATGTGGCCTTGGCGCAGCGCTCGGGTGGGCTCGAAGTCAGCGCACGCGGCGACGCGCAGCTTGGCGACGTGCGAGTGCACGAGCGCGCGGCCGGTGCCACGCCTGGCACTGCCGCGCAAGGCGACGAATTGCTCAGCTGGCAATCCTTCGCGCTGCGCGGCTTGCAGTTTGCGATGAAGCCTGGCACCAAGCCACGCCTCGACATCCAGGAAGCCGCGTTGACCGACTTCTACTCACGCCTGGTGATCACGGAGCAAGGCCGTTTCAATCTGCGTGACGTGGCCGTGGCGCCGCCGGGCGCGGCATCGGCGCCGGCCGTCGCCGCCTCAGCACCTGCAGCAACACCCGCAGCCGCAGCCGCCGCGGCGAACGCCGGCCTGCCGCTCGACATCAGCGTCGGGGGCACCCAGCTCGTCAACGGCAAGGTCGACTTCACCGACCGCTTTGTCAGGCCCAACTACAGCGCAGCCCTGACCGAACTGAACGGCCGGCTCGGTGCCTTCGACTCCGCCAGCCGGAACATGGCCACGCTGGATCTGCGCGGTCGCGCGGCCGGCACCGCATTGCTGGAGATCTCCGGCACGCTGAACCCGACGGCGCAGCCACTGGCCCTGGACATTCGCGCGAAAGCCACCGACCTCGAGCTCGCGCCGCTCTCGCCCTATGCCGGCCGTTACGCCGGCTATGCGATCGAGCGCGGCAAGCTGTCGATGGAGGTGGCCTACAAGATCGACCCCGACGGCAAGCTCGAGGCGAAGAACCAGGTCTTCCTCAACCAGCTCACCTTCGGCGACAAGATCGATTCGCCCGATGCCACCAAACTGCCGGTACTGCTCGTCGTGGCCCTGCTCAAGGACCGCAACGGCGTGATCGACATCAACCTGCCTGTCAGCGGCTCGATCAACGACCCGCAGTTCAGCATCTTCGGCATCGTGTTGAAGATCATCGGCAATCTGCTGGTGAAGGCCTTGACCTCGCCCTTTGCGCTGCTGTCCGGAGGCGGCAGTGACGACCTGAGCGTCGTCGGCTTCGAACCCGGCACGGCCACGGTCACCGACAGCGGCCGCGCCGCGATCGACAAGGTCGCCAAGGCCCTGACCGATCGGCCGGAGCTGAAGATGACGGTCACCGGCGCGAGCGACCCAGTAAGCGAACGCGAAGCCTCGCAGCGAGCTGCGCTGGATGTGCGCGTGCGCGCCGAGCAGCGGCGCGATGCCTTGCGTGCCGGCGCGGCCTCCGATGCAGCGCTGCCCGCACTCGCCACGCCGCAGCGTGAGGCCTTGATCAAACGCATCTACAGCGACACCAAGTTGCCCGACAAGCCGCGCAACCTGATCGGCCTGGCCAAGGACATCCCGGTCGCCGAGATGGAGGCCTTGTTGCGCAAGGCCACGCCGGTGACGACCGACACGGCGCGCGAGCTGGCCTTGCAACGCGGCCTCGCCGTGCGCGACGCGTTGATCGCGAAGGGCCTGCCGAGCGAGCGCCTGTTCCTGGCCGCGCCGAAGCTGCGCGCTTCGGGCGAAGACGATGCGACCTGGACGCCGCGCGTGCAGTTGACGCTCTCGCCGAACTAACACTTGCGGCGCGGACAACGGAAGCTGTCAGTCGCGGAGGCCCAATGTCAAGCACCCGTTGCACCATCATTGCTGCAGCCATGTCGGCCTGTGCACCCAGCGCCCTTGCGCAACGCGGTGCCGAGGTACCTTCCGTCGTGTCTGCAGCCTTCGTTGACATGTCGTCATGCGCCCGGCCCCAATACCCAGAGGCATCTCTTGCCGCCAGACAAGCCGGCACGACCGTGCTGCGATACATCGTTGACTTGAACCGCTCCTTGCGTGACTTGCGCGTCGAGCGTTCTAGCGGTTGGCCGCAGCTCGACCAGGCGGCGATCGAAGCGTTTGGGCAGTGCAAGGGCGTGCCGGCGCTGGTCAACGGAGTCGCCGTATCGGCATATGGCCGCTTTGCGTACAACTGGCGCCCCGCGACCAAAGCGGCACTGCAATTCGATTCGGGCTGTACGCCGGCGTATCCTCCTGAGGCAGTTCGGCTGGAACTGCAAGGCACGACCACGCTCCGTTTCTCGGTCGCCGAAAACGGCACACTGGTCAAGGCCGATGTCATCCTGTCCAGCGGCTCAGGCCTGCTCGACGCCGCCGCCCTGAGTGGGCTGGCCACCTGCAAGTTCAAGCCGGCGCAGGATGCGAACGGCGTATCGATACCGGCGTCGTTCGATGTGCAGTACGTCTGGAAGTTGCAGTAGGACTGCGAGTTCAGCCGCCACCGCGCTGCGTGTAGAGGTCGAAATGCTTCATGAACCGTTGCCACGACGCTTCATCGATACCGCGCGCCTCGATGTTCACTGCGAGTCGCGGCAGCGTGATCAATGCAATGCATCGCGGCGCGAGAATCTGCCAACGCAGCGAGGCATGCCCGCTGTTGATCGCCACCGTCGCGCCATTGTCCTGCCACGCAATTGCTCTCCCGCCGCTCGCACCTGGCAGCCACGTGCGCAACTCGTCGGCCGTGCACCCCATTTCACGATCAACCACGAAAGGGTAGTGCGCTTGCACTAGCCCCCCGCAATCGGTGGCCAAATGGCGAGCACGTCGCCATCTTTGGGCACGAATGACAGTCGCTCGGCCGGTGGCACGTAGACGCCGTTGACCAGCACCAGGTGAACCAGCTTCTCCGGCATGCCGAAGGGTTCGATGATCTTGGCGATCGGCGTGCCGTCAGGCACTTCGAGCGGCATCTGGTTGCTGCGCCGCGCGTCGGCGGGCAAGTGTTGGGTCAGGCTGGCGTAGAGCTTGAACGTGATGTGCATAAGGCAGCCATCATGCCCGCTCACGCGCGCACGAGCGCCTTGTGGTCTTGCGCCTGGGCCGTGGCCAAGTAGGCGGGCATCAGCTGTGTCGGGTCGTCGAGCAGGCGCTGCTTCCATTCGCCCAGCTTCACCTGGCCCTCGACCAAGCCGCGCATCGCACCCACATGGTCGGTCCAGCCGATGCTGTTGCACCCGACGAGGCGGTCGCCCTGGAACTGCAGACTCAGGTGCCGCCCGCCGCCACTGCCCGTGCGGTCGGTGAGTTCGACATGCTCGCCGCCCGGCGCGCCCTGCCAGTCGCCGAAGCTGGTGGAGATCAGGCCGAGCGTGTCGAGCACGTTGATCTGCGTCACGCCGCGCAACTCGGCGCGGCGGCCAACCATGTTCAGCGCCGCCACGCGCGCCTGCTCGGCAGCGTTGGGCTGGATCGCGCTGACGATGGTCTTGCCGCTCACCTTGTCGAAGGCTTCGGCACAGTCGCCCGCGGCGTAAATGCCGGGCACGCTGGTCTGCAGATGCTCATCGGTCAGCACGCCAAGCAGGCACTTGATCGCCGTGTGCTCTAGAAAACCGATGTTGGGCTTCACACCGGTGGCGCTGATCACCAGATCGCACTCGAGCGCCTGGCCGTTCGAAAGCTTGACGCGCAAGGGGGCATGCGGCTCGATGGCCTCGACCCGCGTGCCGGTGAACACGCGCACGCCCTTCTTTTCGCACCAGTCCTTGATCATGCCGCCCGCCGTCGGGCCCATCATGCGCGGCACCATGCGGTCGCCCATCTCGACCACGGTGAGTTGCACACCGCGCGCGGCCAGGGCCTCCATGATGATGCAGCCGATGAAGCCGGCCCCCATCTGCAAGACGCGCGCACCCTGGGTCGCGCGCTGGGCAATCGCACGTGCGTCCTGCAGCGTCCAGCAGGCGTGGACGCCCGCGGCATGGATGCCGGGGATCGGCGGGCTGGCCGGGCTCGAACCGGTGGCGATGAGCAAGCGGTCGAAGCGCACCTTGCTGCCGTCGTCCAGCGTCACGGTGCGCGCGGCGGTATCGACCGCCTGAGCACGCATACCGCGCTTGACGACGATGCCCAGCTTCTCGAAGTGGCCGGCGCCATGGCGCAGGTGCGTTCCGGCCTCGCCGACGTTGCCGATCAGCAGGTAGGGAATCGCCATGCGCGAGTAAGGCGCCTCGGGTTCGTCGCCGACGATCAGGATGTCGTCGTTCGGGGCGTGCTTGCGGATGGTTTCCGCGGCGATCACACCGGCCGGGCCGGCACCGAGGATGACGTGTTTCATGTTGGCATTCCCTGCAAGAAACGAAGAAGGCGGTTCAGGGCGAACCGCCTTCCTTCAGAGGCGCGGTGCGGGCAGCCGCCGCATTATCAAAGGCCGAGCCGTGTGCGCGTGGCTGCCGTCAAGGTGCCGTCGGCATTCCAGCCGCGCGCGGCGTAGTACTTCGGCAGCATCTCGGGCAGCATGCTCTTCAGGCCCTTGGCTGGACCGGTTTTCGCCGGCTCGTTGAGCAGGCGTGGCGGCAAGGTGTCGTCCTTGTCGGTGAAGCCGGCACGGTTGTTGAAATCGCGCTCCATGTTCCAGATGCGCTCGCCGATCAGGCTCAGGTTCTCGAGCGTGAACTCGGGCCCGCAGGCCGCCGCCACTTGCGGCGCCACGTCGGCCAGGCCCCAGGCGAAGCTGGTGAAGATGCAGATGCCCGCGGAGTCGAAAGCCGCGGTCGCATCCTGGAAGGCCTTGACCAAATCGGGCTTGCCTTCGGCCACCAACGGGTCCGTCTTGACCGGAATGCCGAACACTTCGGAGGCCACCGTGTAGCCGCGCAGGTGGCAGGCGCCGCGGTTGCTCGTGGCGTAAGCCAAACCCATGCCCTGGATGCCGCGCGCGTCGTAGGCTGGAAACTCCTGACCCTTGACACTCATGCTCAGCGCGGGGTGACCGTACTTCGCGGTCAGGCGCTTGCTGCCCTGCCCGATCTCCTTGCCGAAGCCGACCCCATTGGCCGTCATGTCGGCCAGCTCGCACAGCGCCTGGGCCGAGCCAAAGGGCGAAGCGACGCCGATCTGCTCCTTCGTCAACACGCCCATCTCGTACAACTCCATCACCGCGCCGATGGTGGCGCCGAAGGTGATCGGGTCCATGCCCTGCTCGTTGCAGATGGTGTTGGCGTACTGCAGCGCTTCCAGGTCGTTCACGCCGTTGGCAGCACCCAGGGCCCAGGCCGCTTCATATTCGAGGCCGCCGGTGGCACCCCAGTACTGCGGCTTGTTGGCCACCGAGAAATGGGTCGGGTCGATCTTGCTGATGCGCCCGCAGGCGATGGTGCAGCCGAAGCAGGCCTGGTTGGTCACCAGCTGCGCCTTGCCGTCGCTCTTGCGCGGCGCCGCCATGGCTTCCGCGCCGATGTCCTTGGCGCCCTCGAACTGGACGTCGCGGTGGTTGCGCGTCGGCAAGCCGCCCATCTCGTTGATCACGCTCATCAACACCTGCGTGCCATAGGTCGGCAGGCCCTGTCCGGTGACGGCGTTGTCGGCCAGGATCTTCTTTTTCTCGTAGGTGACCTTCATGAACTCCTTGGGATCGGCCAGGTTGCCGACGCCCTTGGTGCCGCGCACGGCAATCGCCTTCAGGTTCTTGCTGCCCATCACGGCGCCCACACCCGAGCGGCCGGCGGCGCGGTGCAGGTCATTGACCACCGCAGCAAACAGCACCTGGTTCTCGCCCGCCAGGCCGATGCTCGACACGCGGATCAACGGGTCCTGGTGCTGCTTCTTGATCGTCTCCTCCGTCTTCCAGACGCTTTGGCCCCAGAGGTGCGCGGCATCACGCAGCTCGGCGACATCGTCCTCGATGAACAGGTACACCGGCTTGGCCGACTTGCCCTCGAAGATGACCATGTCCCAGCCGGCCATCTTGAGCTCGGCACCCCAGTAGCCGCCCGAGTTCGAGCAGGCGATCGCTCCCGTGAGCGGGCCCTTGGTGACCACCGTGTAGCGGCCTCCCGTCGAAGCCATGGTGCCGGTGAGCGGGCCGGTGGCCCAAATCAGCTTGTTGGCGGGCGACAGCGGATCGACCTTGGGGTCGACCTCGTCGACGATGTACTTGGTGGCCAGGCCGCGCGAGCCGAGGTAGGCGCGGGCCCAGTCCATCTTCAGCGGCTCCGATGTGACAGTGCCGGCGGTGAGATTGACGCGAAGGATTTTTCCTGCCCAAGACATGTGATTTCTCCTTAAGCAGCGGTGGACTGATTGCCGAGCTTGTCGGCCCAGGCCTGCATCTTGTTCAGACCGGTCCAGTTGGCGTCGACATAGGTGATCGCGCCGGTCGGGCAGGCGGTGGCACAGGCCGGGTCGCCGCCGCAGAGGTCGCACTTTTGCACCTTGCCGGTTTCCTGCACGTAGTTGATCGTGCCGAACGGGCAGGCGATGGTGCAGACCTTGCAGCCGACGCAGGTGGCGTCGTTGACCACCTTGGCGCCGGTCAGCTTGTCCAGGGTGATGGCCTCGACCGGGCAGGCGTGCAGGCACCAGGCCTCGTCGCACTGGGTGCAGGTGTAGGGCACCTTGCGCCCCGTGTGGTGAAAGTCGAAGACCTTGATGCGCGACTTGGCCGGCGCGTAGGTGGCGTAGTTCTCGTAGGAACACGCCATCTCGCACTGCAGGCACCCAGTGCATTTCTCAGGGTTGATGTGCAAGGTCTTCTGCATGGTCTGCGGTCCTTTGTGGGTGCCCAACACGCTAGCGACAACCACTGCGCAAACGGTGCTGGGACGCCCCTATCTTCGACACCCGCAGGCACCGCAGCATCTAGGTCAAACCCTATTGGTGCGCAGGACACACTGACCCGGTTGGCGTGGACCGGTTACGTCGCCTGAGACAATCGGGCCGTGAATACCGTCACCGCCCTGTCACACGTGCTGAACGCCGACCTGCATTGCCACTCCACCGTTTCCGACGGCACCCTGGAGCCCGAAGCGCTGGCGGCGCGCGCCAAAGCTGGCGGCGTGGAGTTATGGGCCCTGACGGACCATGACGAAGTCGGCGGCCAGCAGCGCGCCCGCGAGGCGGCACGGCGCGAAGGCCTGCCCTACCTCAGCGGCTGCGAGATCTCCGTCACCTTCGCTGGCGTCACGGTGCACATCGTGGGCCTGGGCTTCGACCCCGACGACGTCGCACTGCGCGCCGGCCTGGCCAAGACCCGCGGCGGCCGCGAGGAGCGTGCGCGTGAAATGGCCGCTGGCCTGGCCCAGGTCGGCATCCACGGGGCGTTCGAAGGTTCGCTGCCCTATGTCGGCAACCCGGAGCTGATCTCGCGCACCCACTTCGCCCGCTTCCTGGTCGACCGCGGCCACTGCAACGACACCAGCGAAGTCTTCCGGCGCTACCTGACGGAAGGCAAGCCCGGCTTCGTGCCGCACCGCTGGGCCGGCCTGGGCGATGCGGTGCGCTGGATCACGCAAGCCGGTGGCATCGCCGTGATCGCGCACCCGGCGCGCTACAAGTTCACGCCGACCGAGGAATACGCGCTGTTCACCGAGTTCAAGGCGCACGGCGGGCGCGGCGTCGAGGTGGTCACGGGCAGCCACAGCACCGCAGACGCCATGAAGTACACCGAGACCGCACTGGAGTTCGACCTGCTGGCCTCGCGCGGCAGCGACTTCCACTCGCCGACGGAGAGCCGCATCGATCTTGGCACCCTGCCCGACCTGTCCGGCCGCCTGACGCCGGTGTGGCAAGCGCTGGCCGACCGGGTGCAGTGGCCGACCCAGTGACCTTGCCGCGCGCCCAGGGCGCGGCTGGCATTGCGCTGATTGTCGGCGCGTCGACCTGTTTCGCACTGATGGACACCACGATCAGCGCCATCGGCAGCTTCGTCGCCGTGGCCGTGGTGCTGTGGCTGCGCTATGCCATCCATGCGGCGGTGATGGCGGTGTGGCTGGGGGCAGACCGCGAAAAAAGCTTCCGCACCGCCAACCTGCGCTTTCAGGTGTTGCGCGGCAGCCTGCTGCTGTTCTCGTCGGCAATGGCCTTCATCTCGCTGCGCCAGATGCCGGCGGCGGAATTCACGGCGATGGTGATGCTCACGCCGTTGATGACCACCTTGTTGGCCTGGCTCGTGTTGCACGAACGCGTGACTCCGCTGCGCTGGGCCCTGGTGCTGCTGGGCCTGGCGGGCGCCTTGGTGATGATCCGCCCGGGCTCGGGCTTGTTCGGCTGGATCGCCCTGCTGCCCCTGGCCACGACCGTGTCGAATGCCACCTTCCAGATCCTGACCAGCCGCTTTGCTGCGCGCGAAGACCCGTTCACGACCAACTTCTACACCGGCATCACCGGTGTGGCGCTGGCCACGCTTCTGGTGTGGGCCACCGGCGCTGATGTGGCGGACTCGCTCGAGCAGATGCGCCCCTTGCACATGGGCCTGCTGCTGCTGATCGGTGTGCTCGGCACCGCGGGCCACCTGATGTTGATCATGGCCTTCGGCAAGGCGCCGGCATCGACGCTCGTGCCCTTCCAGTACGTGCAGATCGGTGTGGCCGCACTGGCCGGCGTCGCCTTCCTGGGCAAGTGGCCAGACGCCTGGAGCTGGGTCGGCATGGCCCTCATCACGAGTGCCGGTGCCGCCAGCGCCTGGCTCACGGTGCGTGAAGCGGCGGCGCGCCAGCGGCCGGTCAGCGCCGTCGAGGCCGACACCGTGGTCGACTAGAGACAGCCGCCCCAAGCCCGCTGCGCTCGCGCCCCCTGAAGCCATGTCCCAATACTTCGAAGTCCACCCCGACAACCCGCAACCGCGCCTGCTCAAACAGGCGGTGCAGATCCTGCACGGCGGCGGCATTGCGGCGATCCCGACCGACTCGAGCTACGCCCTCGTCTGCCACCTCGACGACAAGGCCGCTGCCGAGGCATTGCGCCGCGCGCGCGGCGTCGACGACAAGCACCACCTGACCCTGCTCTGCCGTGATCTCAGCGAGCTGGCGAGCTACGCACGCGTCGACAACCGCCAGTACCGCCTGCTCAAGCTCGGCACGCCGGGCGCGTTCACCTTCATCCTGGAGGCGACCAAGGAAGTGCCGCGGCGCCTGTCCCACCCGTCGCGCCGCACCATCGGCCTGCGCGTGCCGCAGCACCGCGTGACCCAGGAATTGTTGTCATTGCTGGCCCAACCGCTGCTGGCCACCACCCTGATACCGCCAGGCGACACCGAGCCGCTGAACGACCCGGAGGAGATTCGCCAGCGTATGGAGAAGTCGGTGCAGGCCATCGTCGATGCCGGGGCCTGCCCGATGCAGCCGACCACGGTGGTCGATCTCACCGGCGACGAGCCGGTGCTGGTGCGGCTGGGGCGCGGCGACCCGGCCTTGCTCGGCCTGCAACCCCACGATTGAACGCATGTGGACGGCGCGCCGTCCACAGCGCCGTCAGCCGCCCTGGCGTGCCAAGCCCGCAAGAACCCGTGCGGCATCGAAACCGAGCTGCACCTTGCCACGCACGATCAGGGTCGGCGTGCCGCGTGCCTGCGTCGCTTCGTAGATCGTGCGGCACTGCGCGTCGCGCTCGATGAAGCACTCGTCGAAGCCCACGCCATGCTCTGTCATCCAGCGCCGCGCGCTGACGCAGTAGACACAGGTATCGGACGAGATCATGCGGATGTCGCCGGCCCGGGCCGCAGCCGCCAGCTGCGCGCCGAGCCGCCGCTCGCTGCTTGCGGACCACCACTGGCTGGCCACGCCGACACCCACGACCAGCGCAGCCAGGCCTAGGAGGGAGCGCGGGCGGGTCGCCATGGCCAGCAGGCGCGGCGCCCTACACCGCGGCCGTGATCACGACCTCGATCTTCCACGCGGGCTTGGCCAGCGCCGCCTGCACCGTCGCCCTGGGCGGGGTGTGGCCGGGCACAACCCAGGCCTCCCAGACGGCGTTCATAGCCGAAAAGTCGGCCAGGTCGGCCAGGAAGATCTGCGCGCGCAGGATCTTGCCCTTGTCGCTGCCGGCACGCGCCAGCAGGGCATCCACGGCGGCCAGCACCTGGCGCGTCTGATCGCGAATGTCCTTGCTGCCGTCCTCGGCCACCTGGCCGGCGAGGTAGGCCACGCCGTTGTGCACGGCCATTTCCGACATGCGCGGGCCGACGTCGAAGCGTTGCAGAGAGCTCATCGGTGGTGTCCTTTGGAATGGTGGGTTGCAGCAGGTGGATGGGCCGCGGGTGCAGCCTTCTGCCCGAGTTTCGACTCCGTGCCGGCCAGCAGCTTGTTGATGTTGGCCTGGTGGCGCCACACCAGGAACAGGCTCATCACGGCGATGGCGAGGGCGGTGGCATCCGCCTCCCAGATCAGCACCTGGTAGAACGGCGCAAACAGGGCGGCCGCCAGTGAGGCCAGGGATGAATAGCGAAAGAAGAGCGCCACGATGACCCAGGTGGCCAAGGTCGCCAAGCCCAACAACGGGTTGAAGGCCATCAGGACACCCGCCGCCGTGGCCACGCCCTTGCCGCCCTTGAAGTGGAAGAACACGGGCCACAGGTGCCCGAGAAATGCCGCCAGGCCGACCGCTGCGATCGTGCCCACGCCGAAGCCCAAGCGCTCCGACAAGCCGAGGGCCAACAGCACCGGAAGATAGCCCTTGAGCGCGTCGAGGGCCAGTGTCAACACGGCCGCGCTGCGCTTGCCCGAGCGCAGCACGTTGGTGGCGCCCGGGTTGCCAGAACCGTAGCTGCGCGGATCGGCCAGCCCCATCGCGCGGCTGACGATCACGGCAAACGACAGGGAGCCGACGCAGTACGCCGCCAACACCGCCGCCACAGTCGACACCCACGCCATGCCCAACCTCTTTGCTGATCCCGGAACCGGACTTTACGCGCGCTCAGAGGCTGAGAGTTTTTCAGGCCGGCAGAGCGCAATCGACGGCCAGCGCGCCCAGCGGCCCGGTCAAGACCGCCGGCGCGATGCCGACGAGGTAGCCCCGGCGCCCGCCATTGATGCAGATGCGCGGCAGCGCCAGCACGCTTTGCTGAACATACACCGGCACGCCTTCGCGCTTGAAGCCGAAGGGCGAGGTGCCGCCGATCTGGTAGCCGCTGGCGCGTTGGGCCGCTTCGGCGGTGCAAGGCTCGACGCTCTTGCAACCGATGGCGCGGGCCAGGGCCTTGGTGCTGACCTGGCGGTCGCCATGCATCAAGACCACCAGCGGGCGCGCGCGCTCGTCCTGCATCACCAGGGTCTTCACCACCGCATGCTCGTCGAGGCCGAGTTGCCGCGCCGACTCCGTCGTGCCGCCGTGCTCGATGTAGTCGTAGGGGTGCTCCGAGAACTCGATGCCCTGTCGACGCAGCCACTGCGTTGCCGGCGTCTCGCTGACGTGTTTGTCCTTCTTCGCCACGCTGGCCTCCTGCCCTGGGCGGTGGGCTGCAATCGCTACTGCGCCGGGTCTCTGATTTCCCAGCGGACCTGGTCGATCGCCGCGAGCAGTTCAGGGGCCAGTGGCGTGCCCCAGGCGTCCAGACATTCGTCGAGTTGGGCCAGGCTGGTGACGCCGATGATGGTGCTGGCCACGCGCCAGTTGGCGTAGCACCAGGCCAGGGCCAGGCGCGTCGGCGTCAGGCCATGCTCGCGCGCCAGCGCGCTGTAGCGCCGCGCCGCGGCCAGCGATTCGGGACGGCCCCAGCGCTGCTGCTTCATGCGCTCGTACAGTGCCATGCGGCCTCGGCTGGTGGAGTCCTCAAAACCCCGCTCGTCGTATTTGCCTGTCAACACACCGAAGCCGAGGGGCGAATAGGCGAGCAGCGCGACGTCGCTGCGGTGCAGGGTTTCATCCAGGCCAGCGTCAAGCACGCGGTTGATCAGGCAGTAGGGGTTCTGCACCGTGGCCACCCGCGGCAGGCCATGCTGGTCGGCCAGCCGCACAAACTCGCTCACGCCCCAGGGCGTCTCGTTGGACAGGCCGATCGCCCGCACTTTGCCGGCCCGCACCAGCTTGGCCAGGGCCTCGAGTTGCTCATGCACGGAGGTCTGCGCCGTCTCCTTGCCGGGCTCGAAGTAGATCGAACCGAACATCGGCACGTTGCGATTGGGCCAGTGGATCTGGTACAGGTCGAGCACGTCCGTCTGCAAGCGGCGCAGGCTGTCGTCACAGGCCGCGGCGATGTCGGCGGGCGACAGGTCGGCCGCGCCGCCACGCACCCAGGGCATGTTGCGCGAGGGCCCGGCCACCTTGGTCGCCAGCACGACCTTGGCCCGCATCCCCGGGCGGCTGGCAAACCAGTGGCCGAGGATGGTTTCGGTGGCGCCAAAGGTCTCCGCCTTGGGCGGCACAGAGTACATCTCGGCGGTGTCGAGGAAGTTGACGCCGCGTTCCACGGCGCGGTCGAGGATCGCGTGCGACGCCGCCTGGTCGACCTGTTCGCCAAAGGTCATGGTGCCCAGGCAGATGCGGGTCACATCGAGATCGGAGCGGCCGAGGCGGGTGGTTTGCATGATTGGATTTGGAAGGGAGTCGGCACGAAGTGTGCCTCAGGTGGGATTGACGCCCAGCCGCCAATGGCGCATCGTGTCCCGGCTCACTGCTGACAGAGGCGATCCCATGATCCTGATCGTCGGTGCCACCGGCCTGCTCGGCCGCGCCACGGCGCTGCCCCTGCTGAACCAGGGCCTCGCGGTGCGCGCGCTGGTGCGCGACCGGCCCTAGGCGGCCGAGCTGCAACGCCAGGGCGCCGAGATCGTGATCGGCGACCTCACCGATCCGCGCTCGCTCGAGCTGGCCTGCAAGGGGGTGGAGCGGGTGTTCGCCTGTGCCCACGCGATGCTCGGCCGCGGCGCCCAGGCCAGCGCGCAAGTCGACCATGTCGGCCACAGCGCCCTGGTGGTGGCGGCGCGCGACGCCAAGGTCGAGCACTTCGTCTACACCTCGGTGATGGGCGCGGGCGAGCGCCACCCGATCGACTTCTTTCGCACCAAGCACGAGATCGAAGCCGTCGTCAAAGGCAGCGGCATGGGCTACACCATCCTGCGCCCCTCGGCCTTCATGGAACAGCATGTGCACCAGCTGAACGGCCAGATGCTGCTGGAAAAAGGCTTCTGCGTGATCGTCGGGCCGGGCACCAAGCCTCGCAATTTCGTCGCCGTGGGCGATGTGGCGCGGTTCGCGATCGAGGCCCTGAGCGCTGACGACTTGAACGGCCGCACGCTCGAGATCGGCGGGCCCGACAACCTGAGCAACAGCGAGATCGCAGCGATGTACCGGGTGCGGGCGCGCAAGGGGCGCGTGCATCACCTGCCACTCGGGGCAGCGCGGGTGATCGCCAGCGTCGTACGCCCGCTGCACGAGGGCATCGCACGCGTGCTCGATCTGGCCTGTGTGCCAGAGCGCCTGTGGCGCGAAACCTGGCAGCCGCAGCAACTGTGCGCCGAGTTCCCGCGCACGCTCACCAGCGTGGAGGCCTTTATCGACGAGCGCGTGGCCGCGTGGCGGCGCAAGCAGCGCCGCTCAACCCACTGAGCCGGTCGACTCGCCCTTGCCGCGGGCTTCTTCCTGCAGGCGCAAGACACGCCGCTGCACCTTGCCAGTCGTCGTCATCGGCAAGGCGTCGATGAACTCGATTTCCTTCGGGTACTCGTAGGGTGCCAGGCGGCCGCGCACATGCTGCTGCAATTGATCGACCAGGGCCGCGTCGCCGAGGTAGCCCGGCGCCAGAACGACATAGGCCTTGACCACGGCGCCGCGCTCGGCGTCGGGCTTGGGCACCACCGCGGCGTTGGCCACGGCCGGGTGCTTGACCAGGCAGTTCTCGACTTCGCTCGGGCCAATCCGGTAGCCGGCAGCCTTGAACATGTCGTCACTGCGGCCCTGGTACCAGAGGTAGCCATCGTCGTCCATCACCGCGGTGTCACCGGTGCGGCACCAGGAGTCGTCCATCGCGCCGGTGAACTTGGCGCGCGTGGCGGCGTCGTTGTGCCAGTAGCCGAGGAAGAACACCGGATCGGGGTCGCCATGGATGTCACGCCGGTGCACGGCCACGTCGCCCGGCGTGCCGCGTGGCACCTCGCAGCCGGCGTCATCGAGCACCGCAATGCGGTGGCCCGGGTAGGGCCGGCCCATGCTGCCCGGCCTGGCCGGCCAGCCCGGGTGCACGGCGCCATCGACGCCGACGTAGCTGGCGCAGTTGCCGACGATGTAGTTGATCTCGGTCTGGCCGAACATCTCGTTGACGGTCACCCCCAGGGCGTCGCGGCAGTAGGCGAAGACCGCGTCACCGACAGCCTCGCCGGCGCTCATGAGGGCCTGCAGCTGCAAGCCGGGGTAACGCCGACGTGGCGCGGGCTCGGCCTTCATCATGGCCTTGAGCGCCGTCGGAAACAGGAAGGTGTGGGTCACGCCGTGGCGCTGCATCAGCTCGAAGGCGCGCTGCGGCGTGAAGCGGCCCTGGTAGCCGAGGATCGTGCGGCCGAAGTAAAGGGTCGGCAGCAGCGCGTCCATCAACCCACCCGTCCAGGCCCAGTCGGCTGGCGACCAGAAGACCCCCGCGCCATGCGGAAACCAGTTCTGGCTGGCGACGAAGCCGCTGAGGTTGCCGATCAGCGCCCGCTGCGGGATCAACGCCCCTTTCGCAGCGCCAGTGGTGCCGCTGGTGTAGATCAGCACCGCGGGATCGTCGGCGAGCGTGCTCACTGGTTGGATCGGCGCATGGTGGCCGAGCAGGCAGGCCTGCCAGTCAACGTCGCCGCGGCCTGCGGCGGCACCGACCGCGACCACGTTCTGCAGGTCGCCGCAGTCGGCCCGCACCGCCAGCAGGTTGTCGATGGCCGACTCGTCGACGATGGCCAGCACAGCGCCGCTGTCGCGCAGGCGGTATTGCAGGGCCTCGGGACCGAACAGCATCGACAGCGGCATCGCCACCGCCCCGAGGGCGCTGACCGCCATGTGCGCCACCGCGGTCTCGAAGCGCTGCGGCATCACGATGGCCACCCGGTCGCCGCGCACGACCCCGAACGCGGCCAGCGCTGCGGCCAAGCGCAACGCGCCGCTGTGCAGGTCGGCATAGCTGAACTGCGCCAGATCACCTTGTTCGTGCTCGCAGACCAAGGCAATCGCGTCGGGCGTGTCACGCGCCCAGCGGGCGCAGCAGGCTTCGAAGAGGTTGAAGTGGCGCGGGATGTGCCAGCGGAAGCTGCTGTGGATCGCTTGATAGCAATTCGATGTCAAGCGCGTCATGGCGTTGTCTTCGCTGGCACGTCGGTCGTTTGCGAGGCAACGAGACCACCCGCAATGAGTAGCGCCGGAAAGAAGAGAAAAGCGTTGAGCAAAGCATCCATCACAGACATCGCCACGATCAGCGCTAGCGGAACATCAATCGATGATCGAGCCCAGACAGAGGCGGAGCGTCGCCGCCACAGAGCCGCAATCAAGGGTGCGAACAGGACTGACAGGAACAACCCCAGTCCGATGCCACCAAACTGTCCCAGCACCAACATGGCAAGGCCCCATGGCCGCGTCTGTCTCTCCTTCCACCAGTCCCACCGGCCTTGACCCACCAGCGGCCGCTCCATTGCATCGGGCAGCAGTTTCTGATCCTGCGAAATGCGCCAGGTGAAAGACCCTCGGCCAGTCTGCTTGACGGCGTCGACGATGCTGCGGCCGATCGCGGTCTCCTTGGCGATCGTCACAACTGGGACAACCCCCGACAGGTAAATCGCGCCCCCCAGCCCCATCACCGCAACTGCGGCAACCAGGAAGGCACGCATCGAGACCCAGCGGTTGGCGCCCAGCAGCACCAGCGCTGCGCCCAACAACACAATCGCGCCGATGGACTGCGATGCCAGGGCAATCGCCAATGCCGTCACTGCGACGGCCATCGACAGGCGCCGCCCGACGGCCGCACGATTAGCGACTGCGATCCAAATCGCCGCTAACGCAGCCACGGCGACCCATACGCCGTACTGGTTGCCGTGCTCGAAGAAGCCGAGTGGCCTGAAGCCGAGGTAGCGCAGCGAGCCATCGTCTCGGAATGGATGCTCGCCATAGACCCAGCCATAGAAACTCGAACCGGACAGGCCCTCGACGATCGCAAACGGCAGGCAGGCGATGCCCGCCCAGGACAGACTGCGAGCGAGCAGCCATCGCGCTTCAGCGGTTGAGAAGTAGATTCTGCCGAGCAGCCAAGGCAGGCCCCAGGTGGCCGTCAGATAGACGCTGGAAAAGAGCGCTCCAGGCTGCGGCACACTGACGAACAGGGCCTGACACAGCGGCCACACGCACCAAAGCGCCATCGGCGAATCCGCCCACGCGGGGCGCCACGCGAGCAAGGTCGGCCGGTCAAAGGACAGCGCGCCCAGCACGGCGAGCGTCGGCACCAGCCATGCTTTGTTGAGGGTCAAGTCCGATGGCAGCGCCAACCCGACGATCCAGTAGGGGAAGACCCCGTTGCTGAATCCAGGTGGATACACCGCCACGGGCAGCACCAGCCAGCCGCCGAGAAACACGACCAGGACCGCCTTTCGCGCGGGCAGCAGGCGAAAGCTCAGCCAGGTCGCGGCGCAGGCGAGGGCGCAAGCGATGGCAATGGTCACGTCAGCACCTGCAGCACCCGCGTGACAGAGCTCGCCCGACCGGCCGCCAGCGTCCAGCCATCGTTGCGCGGCAAGGCGTTGCGCCGATACTCATGTGATGGACATGCCTCCGGTAAACGCTACCCAAGTAACGGGTCTCATTGCGCTCTTGACCGCGTGCGTGCTGGCGGCGTTCGCTGCCAAGGCTTGTCAAGGTCGCGACAGACAGATCTGGGTCGCGTTGGCAATCGTCCATGCAGTCCTCATGCTCGACATACTGGTCGGTGCTCGTTATGCCTTCCATGACTTGGTCAACGACTACCTGCTCTTCCTGGGTCTGCACGGTCTGCGGCGCATCCTGCAGGCTGTTCTCCTGCTGGGGCTTGCCGTGATGGTCGCGGGTACGCTTCTTTGGGCCTGGCGTACTTCTCTCTATGCCGCAATCGTGCGCGCTCGCGCACGCGCTGCCGCCATCGCGACGCTCGCTGTCACGTCGGTGTTCGCAATCGAGACGATTTCGTTGCATCAGATTGACGCGTTTTTGTACGCCCACATTGGTCCGGTCCTCGTGATCGGCTGGCTGTGGGCAGCTGCAGCATTGGTCGTCGGCATCGGGGCCGCGCTGTCGCTCCGAGAGATAGCGACCCCACCCGGCCCCGCAAGGGCAGTTTGACGTCTGAGGTCAATGTTGGCTGACATCTCGAACCTGTGAGGCCCTGGCGCGCCATTGCGTCGCGCGCGGCGCGTCGAGCAAGGCCAGTCCGTCGTACGCGTACGCATCGGGCGCTCCCGCAGCCGCGGCGTCGCGCTCGAGCGCGAGCTGCAGCGCCAGGGCCTCGCCGCGGCGGCCGAGCAGGCGCAGCACGTTGGCGACCTGCCAGCGCGCGATGCGGACGTTGTGGGCACGGCCGATCTGCTCGTAGGCCGTGAGGGCATCCTGGAAGGCGGTCAGGCTGTCGGGCAGGCGACCGGCCTCGCGCAGGTCGCTGCCGATGTTGTTGAGCGCTGCTGCGCGCCAGCTGCGGGCACGCAGGTCCTTGGCGCGCTCTGCGTAGGCAATGGTCTTTCGGTTCCAGGCGATGCGGTCGTCCAGCACCGGCTCGACCAACGCGACCATGTGCAACGCATCGGCCGCCAGGCGCTCGAGGCCGGCGGTGTCGGCCGCGGCGAAAGCGCGTTCGAACAAGGGCTTGGCTTCGGCCGGCTTGCCGCTCGAACGCAAGGTTCGGCCGCGCTCCAGCGCACTGCGCACCCGCGGCTCGGCGCCAGCGTCGGCAAGCGCCGGCTCGATGGCGTCGAGTTCGCGCTGGGCTTCGTCGAAGCGGCCGCGCAGGCCCAGCGTGCGGGCGATTTGCGTCCGCAACACCAGCGCCTCGTCGCCGCGCGCGTCGGCCAGGGCCGCGCGAAATGTGGCTTCGCTCGCAGCCGGGTCGTTGAAATTCCACAAGGCGTCGAGGTCGGCCGCCGCCATCACAGCGCCGGCCAGTGCTGCCATCAGGCCGGCAGTCGCAGCGCGCCTCACGGCACCGCAGCGAAGCGCTGCAACCGCTCTCCACTGATGCGGCAAATGCGCCAGTCGGGCATCACCGTCGCGCCCAGGCCCTCGTAGAACGCGATCGCATCGGCGTTCCAGTCGAGCACGCTCCACTCGAAGCGGCCGCAGCCGCGCTCGGCAGCCAGGCGACCCAGGTGGCTGAGCAAAGCCTTGCCGATGCCGGTGCCGCGGTGCGCCGGTCGAACGTACAGGTCTTCAAGGTAGAGGCCGGGGCGGGCCAGGAAGGTCGAGAAGTTGGTGAAAAAGAGTGCGAACGCGACGACCTCGCCGGCCACCTCCGCGACGCAACACTCGGCAACCGGCCGCTCGCCAAACAAGTGCGGTGCCAGCGACTCGGGGGTGACCTCGAGCAGGTGGCTGAGTTTCTCGAAGGCCGCCAATTCACCGATCAGGCCGACGATGGCGGGAAGGTCGTGCGGCGCGGCGGCGCGCAGGGTGAAGGCGGGGGGGGCGGCAGTCATGCAGCAATTCTCGCAAATGCCACCCATCTGGCGGCGCGGCGACGACCACTTCGATGCTGGCCTCGCGGCCACCCGCGCGCATGGAGCCGCGGCCGGCGTGACCTACAGTCGCGCCATGAGTCTCACGCCCCACTGCCCTGCCCGCCCCGCTGCAGCGCACCGGGTGTCGGTGCGCGGTCTGTCCTACCACCTCGAGGCCTGGGGCGGGCGCGAACTCGCCACGCCCGATCGCCCGGTCTTGCTCTGCCTGCACGGCTGGATGGATGTCGGCGCGTCGTTCCAGTTCATGGTCGATGCGCTGGCGGCGCTGGAGGGCCCGCAACGCTGGGTCGTGGCGCCGGACTGGCGCGGCTTCGGGCGCAGCAGCGCAGGCGGAAGCGACAGCTACTGGTTCCCCGATTACCTGGGCGATCTCGACGCCCTGATCGACCATCTATCGCCGTCGGGGCCGGTCGATCTGCTCGGCCACAGCATGGGCGGCAACGTGGCGATGAGTTATGCCGGCGTGCGCCCCGAGCGCGTGCACAAGCTGGTCAACCTCGAAGGCTTCGGCCTGCCAGCCAGCAGGCCGCAGCAGGCGCCCAAGCGGCTGCTGCAGTGGCTCGACGAGTTGAAGGCACCCGCCATGCTGCGGCCCTATGCCAGCGCCGACGAGGTCGCCGCGCGCCTGATCAAGACCAACCCGCGGCTGGCGCCCGACAAGGCCGCGTGGCTAGCGACACGCTGGGCCGCGCCAGACGCCCAGGGCCAGTGGCATCTGCTCGCCGACGCCGCCCACAAGCACGTCAACCCGGCGCTATACCAGGCGGCCGAGGTGGTCGAGACCTGGGCCCGCATCGCCGCACCGCTGCTCTGGGTCGAAGGCGCTGACACCGACGTCGAGAAGTGGTGGGGCGAGCGCTACCCCCGCGCGGAGTTCGAAGCCCGCCTCGCCCGCGTGCCCCAGGTCGAGCGCGAGACACTGGCCGACTGCGGCCACATGCTGCACCACGACCAGCCCGCGGCTCTGGCCGCACGGCTGCAGCAGTTTCTCGCCTGAACTCAGCGGCGCGTCAGCCAGCGCCGCTGCTCTGCCAGACGGCTCAGCTGGGCGAACCCGGTGGCGCCTTGCGCGCGCGCGGCCGGCCACACGCGCAGCAGCAACTCTGCCGTGGCCAGGGTGTCGGCCGCGGCCTGGTGCCGCACGGCGCAATCGATGCCGAAGTGAGTCAGCCAGTCGTCCAGCGCATGGCGACCGAGGCCCGGGTGCAGCACGTCGGCCACCGGTTCCAGGTCGAGCCAGGGGTTGGCCAGCGTGCGGCCGAGCACCTCCTTCATCGCCCGCTGGATCATGGTCTGGTCGAACGCGGCATGGAAGGCGATCAGCGGCGCATTGGCCGTCCACTGCTCGAAGGCGGTCAGCGCCTCGGCGGGCGGCTGCCCGGCGCGCTGCTCGCCAACGCCGATGCCGTGCAGCAGGATGTTGTCCTTGTCGGCGGGTGCCACCGCCTGGCGCAGCACCGCCTCGAAGCTGTCGGCGAAGTCGATCCGCGGCGTGGCAGCGCCCTCGACGCGCAAGGCCAGGGCCGCGATGGCCAGCAGGCGATCGTGGTGAGTGTCCAGGCCGGTGGTTTCCACATCCAGCACGACCCAGCGCACGGCGCTGGGTGGCCGTGGCGGCGCTGCGCCCAGCCATCGGCGCAGCAGCTTCAACGCGGGTAGTCCAGTTGCATGCGCTGCTGCAGGCGGCGCGCGACGCGCAGGCTCTCCTTCAGCACACGGCGGTCGATGTCGTTCAAGGCGGCCACATCGACCAGATTGGGGTTGCCGTCGCTGGCATCGACGGCTTCGCGCCGGCCATGCGCGAGCTGCACCTGCAGTCGCAACATCTGCAGGTACTCGAAGCCACCGACCCAGGCCTCGGCCTCCTGCGGCGCCGCGCCCATGGCCTGGGCTGCGGCTTCGAAGCGCGCGCGCGTGCCGGTGGCGGCGATGCCATGCGCCAGCGCATACAGGCGTGCGGCTTCGACATAGATCGCGGTGCCATGCAGCTTGAGATCGAGCACCTGTTGGTCGCCCAGCGCCTGGGCGTCGATGGCCCCACGCCAGTTCAGCGCCGGGCTGTTGCGCAGGGCGTTCTCGGCCATCTGCTTCATGAAGCGCGGGTTGCGTCCGGCCTGCTGCAGCACCAACTCGCGCAGCGGCAAGGTCATGGACGCCGCGCCGACCAGGGGCCGCAAGTCGAAGTAGATGCTGGCCTTGAGCAGGTCTTCCGGCGCACCGCGCTCGATCCAGTTGCCAAAGCGCGCCAACCACTCGCCCTGCGTCAGGCAGCACTCCGGGTTGCTGGCCATGATGTGGCCCTTGCAGAGTGGATAGCCGCAGTGGTCGAGCGCCTGGTTGACCTCGTCGGCGAAGGCCAGCCAGACGGGGCGATCGACCTCGGGTTGCGTGCTGGCGAAAACCAGTCCGTTGTCCTGGTCCGTGGCAATCGTCTGCTCGCTGCGGCCTTCGGAGCCGAAGGCCAGCCAGCACGCCTGGCTCAAGTCCAGGCCCCGTGCGCTTGCCACGAGCGACACCAGTCGCTCGGTGAGCACGTCGTTCAAGTGGCTGATCAGTTCGGTGAGCTGGCGCGCGCCGACGCCCTGGCCCAGCAGGTTGCGCGCAAAGCGCCGAATGTCCTCGGCCACCGCCGCCAGGGTCTGCACGTCGGAGGCGGCACGGATGGCGCTGCTGACCTGCTTGAGTGACAAGCGCTGCAGGGCAAACAAGTCGCGCTCCGACAAGATCCCGACAACCCGGCCGTTGGCGTCAGCCACCGGCACATGGCGGATGCCGTGGCGCGACATCGCCAGGGCGGCATCCTGCGCCGTGTGCTCCACGCTCAGTGAGATCACGGGCGCACTCATGACCTCGGCAATCGGCGTGCTCAGGGGCCGCTCGGCCAGGGTGACGCGGCCCAGGATGTCGTGCCGCGTCAAGATGCCGAGCGCAGCGCCACTGTCGGGTGAGACCACCAGCACGGAGCCGATGCGCTTGTCGTGCATCAACTTGAGCGCAACAGCCAGGGGCGTGGCGGGCGCCACGCCGACCGCGGCGCGCCGCAGCAAGCCACCGAGCCGCGTCTCGAGCGACTGCTCGGCCAGGGTTTGTGACGCGTAGGTGACCTGCAAGGCGGTGCGCGACAAAGCCAGGAACTGCTGCACCCGGCGGTTGAGAAAGTCGGCAAACGGCGCACTGTCGCGTGCCAGCGAATGCATGGCGTCGAGCGGCAGTTGCAGGCAGAAGGTGTCGCGGGTGGCGCTGTAGGTGGCCGTGACAGCGCGTGCGGCCAATGCCGCCCCCACCGGGAACAGGTCGCCCGCCCCATAGTGGAAACCGCCCTGGCTGTCAGCCAATCCCTGGCGCCCGTCGATGCCACCGCGGCGCACCAAAAGCAGGTGCGACACCGCGCCCTGATCGGGTGCCAGCACCGTCTCGTTGGGCTCGTAGTAGGCCTGCGTTGCCGCTTGCACGAAGCGGTCGACATGCTGCACCAGCATCTGCGCAAACGGCGTCCACTGCTGCAACTCCTTGCGCAGATTGACGGTCAGGCTGGCGGACGGCGTGGTGCTGCTCATTGAGGCAGCATAAGAGAAGAAGGGACCCTCCGTCACCGGAGGGGCCCTTCTCAGGGAACTGCCGCTAGGCTTGGATCAAGCCTGACCGAGTTTCAGGTCCGGGTAGCGTACGTGTTCGACCAGGTCCTGGGTTTCCTGGCTCGGCGCCTTGGTCAGCAAGCTGACGATGACGATCGTCGCGATACCGACCGGCACGCCGAAGATGCCTGCCGAGATCGGCAGGATGCCGAACCAAAGCTCCACCGGGGACGTGACCCCGAAGACACCGCGCAGCCACGGTTGCGTCGTGGCCATGTAGTAGAACGTGGTGCCCAGGCCAGCCACCATGCCCAGAGACGCACCCCACTTGTTGGCACGCTTCCAGAAGATGCCCAGCACCAAGGCCGGGAAGAAGGTGGCTGCTGCGAACGAGAACGCCGCCGAGACCAGGAACAAGATGTCCGCCGGTTTCTGCGCCGCCACATAAGCTGCTGCCAAGGCCACCACCACCAACAAGGCCTTCGAGATGGCGACACGGCGCGAGGTCGGCGCGTTCGGGTCGATCATCTTGTAGTACAGGTCGTGCGACAGCGCGTTGGCGATCGTCAGCAGCAGGCCGTCAGCCGTCGACAGCGCAGCCGCGAGGCCACCGGCCGCCACCATGCCCGACACCACGTACGGCAGGCCACCGATTTCCGGCGTGGCCAACACGATGATGTCGCCGCTGATGCGCATTTCAGCCAACTGGAAGATGCCGTCCTTGTTTATGTCGGCCACCGACAGCAAGGCCGGGTCCACCTTGGCCCAGGTCCCGATCCAGGCCGGCAACTTGTCGAACGGTGTCCCGACCAACACGTTGAAGACCTCGTACTTCACCAGCACGGCCAGGGCCGGCGCCGTGAAGTAGAGCAGGAAGATGAAGAACAGGCTCCAGGTCACCGAGTCCCGCGCTTCCTTCACCGACGGCGTGGTGTAGTAGCGCATCAGGATGTGTGGCAAGGCGGCCGTGCCCACCATCAGGCAGAAGATCAAGGCCAGGAAGTTGCGCCGCGAGGTGTCGAAGGTGTCCTTGGCCTTCTGGTCACCGTTCGGATCGCCCGCGAACTGCTGCGCGTGATTGGGCATGCCCGCCAGTGGCGCGGCGCGTGCCGTGTTGCTGGTCTTGGCGCCCTCGTAGGCCTTCTTGGCGTCGGCTGCCGTCTTCGGCAACGCGGCCAGCGCCTTCTCGGCCGCCTGCACATCGGCCGCCGGGCCATTCGCGCCCTTCAGGTCATCGAGCTTCTTCTGCGCCGCAGCCAGGTCGGCGGCCATGGCGGCCGGCACATCCTTCAGCTTGGCGTCAGCCGCATCGGCGCGCTCCTTGAAGATG